>NZ_CP059081.1:1330246-1662808 GCF_015602705.1 Acinetobacter lwoffii | reverse complement strand
TCATGAAAACTCCGTTAAAATTTCAAAACGTGGAACAATTAAGCTTTAACTTTCTTGCTACGGTAGTCTTCTACAGCTGCTTTGATTGCATCTTCAGCAAGAACAGAACAGTGTACTTTTACTGGTGGAAGTGCAAGTTCAGTTGCAATATCAATGTTCTTGATTGCTTGAGCTTGATCCAAAGTTTTACCTTTGAGCCATTCAGTCACAAGTGAACTTGATGCAATGGCAGAACCACAACCATAAGTTTTGAAACGTGCTTCTTCAATCACGCCTTCGTCGTTTACCTGAATCTGTAAACGCATTACGTCACCACATGCTGGCGCACCAACCATACCAGTACCAACGTTTTCAGCATTTTTGTCTAAAACGCCAACATTACGAGGGTTTTCGTAATGATCAATTACTTTTTCGCTATAAGCCATGTTGCTTCTCCAAACCTCGGGGTCAGCCTTAGTATTAAATATGGGGGTAAAAAAACTTTTCTCAATGAGATAGCAACGGATTTGTCACTATCTCAAAATGAAAATTAGTGCTCAGCCCACTCAACTTTAGAAAGGTCGATACCTTCCTTATACATATCCCAAAGCGGAGAAAGTTCACGCAACTTCTCAACAGCAGCTTTAGTGATAGTCAATACGTGATCGATATCTTCTTCAGTAGTGTATTTACCAAAGCTGAAGCGGATCGAACTGTGTGCAAGTTCGTCTGAAAGACCCAATGCACGAAGTACATAAGATGGTTCAAGTGTTGCAGATGTACATGCCGAACCTGAAGATACCGCAGCATCTTTCAATGCCATCATCAATGATTCGCCTTCAACGAAGTTGAAGCTGATGTTTAGATAGTTCGCAACGTTTTGTGTTGGATGGCCGTTCAGGAATACTTGTTCAAGACCTTGTAAGCCATTCCACAATTTGTCGCGAAGTACGCGTAGACGAGTCTGTTCAGCTTCCAGGTTTTTGCCTGCAAGTTCAAACGCTTCACCCATACCTACAATCTGGTGAGTTGCAAGGGTACCTGAACGCATACCACGTTCATGGCCGCCACCATGCATTTCAGCTTTAAGGCGTACACGTGGGCTACGACGTACAAACAGTGCGCCAATACCTTTAGGGCCATAGATCTTGTGCGCAGAGAAACTCATCAAGTCTACTTTTAAAGTTGAAAGATCAATTTCAACTTTACCTGCCGCCTGAGCTGCATCTACATGGAAGAAAATCTTGTTGGCGCGAGTGATTTCACCAATCGCTGCAACATCAGTCACAGTACCGATTTCATTGTTCACCATCATCAGGGAAACAAGAATCGTATCTGGACGGATCGCTGCCTGTACCATTTCTGGAGTAATTAAACCCGTTTGAGGTTGAGGCTCAATATAGGTAATTTCAAAACCTTCAGACTCAAGCTCACGACAGGTATCTAAAACTGCCTTATGTTCGATTTTAGAGGTAACGATATGTTTACCTTTAGATGCATAGAAATGAGCCACACCTTTAAGCGCAAGGTTGTCTGACTCGGTCGCACCCGAAGTCCATACGATTTCACGTGGATCAGCTTTAATTAAATTCGCAACTTGTTCACGTGCATATTCAACTTTTTCTTCTGCTTGCCAACCATACGCGTGTGAACGAGATGCCGCATTACCAAAGGTACCATCGAATGTTAAGCATTCCATCATACGTTCAGCAACCTGAGGATCTACAGGAGTTGTAGCTGCATAATCAAGATAAATCGGACGTTTCATGTCAAATACCTGTAACCGATAAAAGGGCTGAATCTAAAGGTGCTGATTTTTGGCGTAATGACACAGTCTGGACGTTGTCACGTGCAACCAGATCAGCAAGCGAGATTTTTTCTAAATAATCGGCGATGTGATGGGAGAGTTCCTGCCATAAATCATGAGTCAAGCACATCGCGCCATTCTGGCAGTTGCCTTTATGGTCACAGCGAGTCGCATCAACTGTTTCGTTTACAGCTTCAATAATTGCTAACACAGTAATTTCATCTGCATTACGTGCTAAATGGTAACCACCATTTGCGCCACGAACACTAGAAACTAAACCATGACGCTTGAGCTTCGCAAATAACTGCTCAAGATAAGCAACAGAAATAGTTTGACGTGCTGCAATTTCAGCGAGCGTTATCGTTTTTTCAGAAGGCTGCAAAGCTAGATCAAGTAGAGCAGTCACAGCGTAGCGACCGCGAGTGGTTAGGCGCATGATTCGATACACATGGTTAGACTAGATGTGTAGATTTTATGAATCCCGACTAAATTAGTCAAGTTATTTTTAGTAGACCTTAGTGGGATTTAATTTTTGGAGAATGAAAGATTTACATGCTCAGCCAATTATACACTAATAACGTAATCAAAAGTACGCTGCTTAAGCCAAAAATGATGTTAATGCGCTTTTGACGGCGTTCAACCCGTTTCAGGCGGTTTTTATACTGTTTGACTTCCACTTGCAGGGTATTGATCTTGGAACGCTGCTCTTCAATTTTCTTTAGAAGCGGCGCAATACGCTTTTTAGAGGCAATAATTTCTGCTTCATTGGTCGGCACTTCAGATAGCCAGTGTCTCCAGTCAGCCAATACTTTTGGTAAGCTCAATACGGTTAACAGATCACGAAACTCATCTTTTAAAACTTGATGACCATCAATGCGCATGCTGCGAATGCTACGACGATTACCAAAAATGAAAATTTTAATCAGATCGGGCAGTGTAGTACGCACATCCAGGTCGACAATACGCCCCGGTGCTTTATGGTCAAATAACAGTCCATTCGGGGTGAATTGCACATAAAAGTCGAAATACGGAATATAGCTATTGATTTTAACCGAGATGTTTTCATCTACAAACTTTTTGGCCTGTAATGCAACGACATGATCATGCTTGAGAATGAAGGTAAATATTGTCTCTAAAACAATTAACGTCATCGTAAGCAACAAATGCGGTTGATTTTGACTTTGTTGCGATTCGCTCATATACAACCAATCCTTACCTGAAATATAAAGTGAAAAAGCTTCCTGCCTGTGAAGAGATTTCAGGGTTAAATCAAATTAGACTTGAAATAAATTGCTTTGTAGAACAGTTTATCAAATCTATCAAGTACTAAATTTGCTATTATGCAGTGGTTTTGTAGAAGAATTTATAATAATTGCGCAGAAAACAAACAGGAGCCGTGCACATGGACAAGTCAAAAACAGCACAAGACTCAGCTGAAGCTTCGAATGAGAAAATGCTGAAACCCAAGTCTAAATCTGCCTCGGAGCGCAAATCGGTTCTTGATTTTCGTAAATACACCAAACAGATCTGGCTGGCTGGACTGGGAGCTTTTTCACGTGCAGAAGAAGAAGGCAACAAACTGTTTGACTCGCTGGTCAAGGTCGGGGAAGAACTTGAATCTAAAACTGCAGATATTGCCGATCAAACTGTAGAGAAGGTTTCAGAAAAGGCCAAAGAGTCGGTCACAGATACCAAAGACAAAGTGGAAAAATTAATCGACAACTCTGTTCATCACTCATTGAATCGTATAGGATTAGTCACACTGAAGGATGTACAGTATTTGGAACGTTTAATTCTTCAGTTGCATGCCAAGGTTGATCAGTTGACTGCGGAACAAGAAAAAATGAAAGAAGAATTGTCGAAAAAACTTAAATAAAATGACTTTATTTATTATTCAATGTTTTTTTCGCATATTTTTTGAAAAAAAAGAGGTTCTTAAGTATTGCGTTTATACCTAAAGCATTGCTATAAAGGCGTTATGGCATGTTAAACCAATTCTTGAACCTTAAATAAACGATATTAAGAGGACGTAATCTTCATGAATAAATCAGAATTAATTGATGCAATTGCAGAAAAAGGGGGATTATCTAAGGCTGACGCAGGTAAAGCTTTAGATGCTACAATTGCTTCTGTTACTGAAGCTTTAAAATCGGGTGATACAGTAACTTTAGTGGGTTTTGGTACTTTCGGTGTGAAAGAACGCGCTGCACGTACTGGCCGTAACCCACAAACTGGTGCTACTCTTGAGATCAAAGCAAGCAAAGTACCTAGCTTCAAAGCAGGTAAAGGCTTAAAAGACGCTGTAGCTTAAGCTTACCCAGCGACGAAACGCGCCTTCTTTGGCGCGTTTTTTATTGATAAATTTAATTGTGATGATTAACACATTCATTCAATGGGTATTTTCGGTTAAAATCCTTTGCAAATAAAATATTGGAATACTTATGGAAGCTTTTCGTAAAGTTATTAAGGGGTGGTTGGGCAAAGTCTTGCTCGTTCTGTTTTTGACCCCGTTAGCACTTGTAGGTATTGAAGGATATTTTAGCAGCGGAAACTCTGATGCGGCAAAATCAGTGAACGGGACTGAAATATCTCAAAAAGAATTAGAGTCACTGACCAAATCATTTAAAGAACAATATCTCAGTTATGCCAATGGGGATGAAACTTTACTGAATCAAAGCTTCATTGACCAGAAAGCCATGGAGACGCTGGTTGCACGTACTTTATTGCTGCAACAGACTGAAGAATTAGGGATCAGTCTGAGTGACCAGCAAATTGAACAGATGATTGCTCAGCAGCCTACTTTTCAGCAAGATGGCAAGTTCTCGAATGCTTTATATGAAAATTATCTAAAATCAATTGGCATGACCAATCGCGCTTTGATTGAAAGTTTACGTAAAGATCATGCGCTGAAAATGCTGTCATCAACTTTCCTGGATTATCCACTAGTGAGCCCAGTCGAAATGCAGCAGATTGCCGATTTACAAACTGAACAACGTCATATTCATATTTCCAGCATTAATCTGGACAGCTATAAAAAAGATGTCAAAGTGACGGATGCAGACATTACTGCCTATTATGAAAAGCACAAAACACTGTTCAAACAGCCGACCAGTGTGGATGTCGACTATGTGGTGTTAAAGCCAAGCGATATTCAGGTACAGAGTTTAGCGGTTACAGATGCTGAACTTCAGGAAGCATACACGGCTTTTGTTGCGACACAAAAACAGGCAGTTAAACCAGATGTGAAGCATATTTTAATTACGGCGGACAGCCGTAGTGATGCTGAAGCAAAAAAACTGGCGACCGACATTGCAGCCAAAATTAAATCCGGTACCACTTTTGCTCAAGCTGCAGCACAATATTCTGAAGATCCTGAATCTAAGTCTAAAGGTGGTGCGCTTGCTGTTTATGAAGAAGGTGTATTTGGTACTGCATTTGATCAGACGGTTAGTTCTTTAAAATCAGGTCAGGTGTCTTCACCAGTGAAAACAGATTATGGTTACCACATTATTTCTGTGCAAACGCCAGATGTTGCAGTTCCTTCTTTTGAATCACAAAAAGCACGTTTGTCTGAAGAAGCCTTGGCTGCTAAAAAATCTAATGCATTTTCTGATACGGTCAATACGCTAAATGATATGGTGGTAGGAAGTGATTCTCTGGATGTCGTTACACAGGAAGTTAAAGGTGTACAAGTCCAGAAAGCTCAAGGAGTGACACTTTCGACTCGTGATCCTGTGCTGAGCGATGCTAACCTTAAAGTCAAATTGTTTAATGATGATGTTAAAAATGGTGATCGTAATGCTTCATCAAGCATTCAGTTGGCCAATGGTGATGTAGCCTGGATTAAGGTGCGTAATTATCATGCAGCTGGCGAACAAACACTGGCAGAAGCAAAACCGCGTGTTAAAGCTCAGTTGATTGAAGACAAAGCAGCTGCTTTGGCAAAAGCAAAAATTCAGAAAGCTTTGGATGAGTTCAAAACCAAACCGGCTGCGGCAGTGGCGAAAGGTGATTTGATCTTTGAAGATGCTGGTGTTTACACACGTGCTGAAGGTTTACTAAAACGTGATGTACAGCGTGCGGCCTTTAGTCTTCCGACACCAAAAGCAGGCCATTGGTCAGTGACTACAGCGAAAATGCCAAATGAGCTGGTTGTGGTTGCCGTATCAGAAGTGAAGAAAAATCCGGTGGATGTGTTGAGTGCAGAACAACGCAGTGAGTTGGTGAAGTTATATCAACAACTTCGTGGTCAGCAAGAATTTGATGACTATACGCGTTACCTGAAGTCTCAGGCAAAAATCAAATAAAATTGTTGTATAAAAAACCAGCCTGCGGGCTGGTTTTTTATTTTCTAGGCAAATAATGGTTTAAGCACGAATAATCAGTTCATAACCGGTATATTTGCGCATATTAATTACGCCAGTATCCAGAATTAAATACTGACCCTTGATGCCTTGTAATTTTCCACGAATCACAGGAGTTTTATCCAGATTATGCGATTTAATCTTTTCTGGATATTGTTCTACCGGATAAATAAACTCTCGTGCGAACTCATCGTCAAGCACTTCAATATTTTCATTAAATTCTAGATTCTGATTAAATTCTTCACGAATGCTTTGAATTTTAGGCGCGAATTCTTCTAAAAGTTGTTCACGCACTTCAATCAGATTGAGGGGTTCTGCTTCACCTTTGAGTAGCTTGCGCCAATCAGTTTTATCAGCAACCTGAGTACTAAACATGAATTCGAGTTTTCCGGAAAGACGACGTGAGCCAACTTTCATAATCGGCAGGGCTTGGGTCGCACCCTGATCAAGCCAGCGAGTCGGCATTTGGCTGGTACGGGTAATTCCGACCTTTAAAGCACTAGAATTGGCCAAATAGACAATATGTGGCTGAAAGCAGACATTCTGTGCAAACTCATCTTCGCGGCAAGTGCCTAAATGATAATGGCATGTCTCTGGCTTCATGATGCACATATCACATGAAGCATTGGTTTTAAAACATTTAAAACAGTGACCTTGCGAAAATGATTTGGAAGTTTTGTTGCCACAGGACACGCAGTAAATATTACTGGTCCATTCAATCTCGATTTCTTGGCCTAAATTAAACGGAAGATCAATTTCTGCACGATCTAAAATTAATTTATATTCAACATTTGCCCGCTGTATCTGTTGATCAGTTACACTAAGGTTCTTGAGGCCGACGTGCATTTTATGACAAATGCCCTGAAGTTCCATAAAAATTACTCACTTAAATCATAAGGATGCAGTTATGGCTGAGCAGAATGTCATTACTTCAATGCTAGACGATTTCGCACAGGAACAGCCAATTCATACTGCTATTTGTATTGGGCAGGACTTGAGCCAAGTCCAGTTTCAGCCAGCTATTCAATGGTCCTATTTTAGCGTATCTGACTTTTTAAATCTGCCTTTTCAGCAACGTTATGACTTGGCTGTGGTGATGCTGGATACTGCAGAAACAGAACATTTGTCTGAACAGATCATGAGTCAAATTCTGGTGAAATTACGTGATTTGTTTGCCAAACGGCTAGTGGTGATCAGCCGACTGCAAAATGAAAAGTTATTGAGAGCTTTAGGATTTACCCAGCTGATTGACAAGACCACACATGAGGCCGATTTTGCGCTGTGGCAGTTTAATATTTTAACCTATAAGCACGTGCCAGACTGGTTTAACTCCAAATTTTGGGCTAATCCGGAAAACTGGGATAAATTTCGCTGGTAAGCCGAAAACCTGCTTAACCAAGATTGCAAATATTAACACAATCTTGCCTAGACAATATGAGGGCAGGCCGTATTCTGTAATTAAGATGCACATAGGATATAGGACATGACAAACCTGAGTAGTATTGTGGAAATATTAGCAAAGCAGGCATTGGGTGGCGGGCAGTCGCAGCAAAAGTCCTCACAACAAGGTGGCTTGGCAGATATCCTAGGGTCTGTGCTAGGGCATTTAAACCAGTCAAATCCTCAGCAAAATCAAAATCCTCAAAACCAGCAGAATCAAACCGGTCAGCAGAACCGACAAAATGGTCTGGGGGCAATTTTAGGTTCAGTACTAAGTCAGTTTGGTGGTGGTAGTACTCAAAGTACTGCCCAGCCTCGTTCAGGACTAGGTGGTTCTACCGGTAAAACCTTATTGATTGCAGTACTGCCTTTAGTACTGGCCTGGATTCAAAAACAGGGCGGTTTACAGGGTGCATTAGACAAGCTCAAAGGACAGGGGCTTAATAGCCAGGTCGATGATTGGGTGTCGACCGGTCCCGGTGAAAATGCAAATGTCGATCCGCAGCAGGTGCAAAAACTGTTTGATGAGCAAGAAGTTGAAGAAGTTGCACAGCAAACCCATGCACCGAAGCAGGATGTGTATAGTGCGATTTCACAGGTCTTGCCGCAGATTATTGATTCGCTTACTCCACAAGGTGAGCAAACCAGCAAGCAGGAAGCCAATAATGATATTCAAAATGTATTGAATATGGTTTCAGGACTTCTTAAAAAATAAATATAGACATTAAAAAATCCCGATATCTGTCGGGATTTTTTAATAACTATCAAATGATTTAGAATTTAATCTAGATTCATGCTGAACAGCTGATTAGATTTACAAATTTTCTTAGCAACATAATGAGATTTTCTCATGCGAATCAGGATAATCTGCGACTGAAAACCTAGTTCACCAAACTCAGGTTCTACCTGTACATAATGCAGTTGCCCATACTCATCTCGCACCCGTGCTTGAGCAGAAAAACCGGGACGGGCATTGCCACTGGAAATCGTCGCCAAACGGCCGAGTAAATTGACATTGTTCTTTTTATATTTAGGTGGAATGACCTGATCCAGACAGTGAATCATAAAAATAGTAAAAAAAGTCGCAATGATTAAAGCCGGAATAATCAGGTAATAAGCAGGCAGAAATTTAAATTCCTGAGAATAGATCAGGAACTGTAAAACATAGCCAGCAAAGCTAAAATTCATCAGGAAGAAAAACACAATCAAAGTTTTGGAAAATTTGACGTTTAGTAGATCCATCTGCTGAAAGTCATAAGGTGAAATTTTTTGCAGAAACTTGCTGGGTCTGAGTCCAAAATAAAAACCAATGGTTTTCACCACACCGAACAGAATAATCGCCAATAAACTCAGATGAAAAGGCATCAGGTTATAGTCTAGAAAAAATGCAGGCATGGTGAAGTCCGTTTTAGTCTTATTCTGAGAGGTAAATTCCACCATCAGAATGCACGGTAATCTCTACTTTTTCAAGTGCTTGACCTTGGCAAGGCCCAGAAATGCATTCACCGCTTTCTACCAGAAACAAGGCGCCATGCGTGGAGCACTCAATAAATTCCTGATCACGATCCAGAAACTGGTTTTCCAGAAATTCCAGCTCGACCTGCAAATGCGGACACAGGTTTTGATAGGCATAGAAGGCACCATCACGTTGGGTGATAAAGATATTATCTCCATCGGGAAGCTCAAAAGAGCGTGCTTCGCGTTCTGGAACGTCTTCGGTCATGCAAATTTTAAACATTAAGCACATTCCTTTTGAAAGTCTTGTAATAATGCCGCATAGTCTTCAACTGCCAGGCGCGGACCAAATTGTGAAACCACTTGGCTCGAAATCAGAATCGCCAGTTCAGCCGCAGCTTGTAAACCCAAATTAGCATTCAATCCGTACAGGAAAGCCCCGGCAAAAGCGTCACCGGCACCGTTGGCATCTACTGCAGTGACTTTGCGACCAGGAACAGTAAAAGTATTCTGATGATCCGAAATCAGTGCGCCTTCAGCTGACAATGTAATGACAACGTGCTGACTGATTGTTTTTAATTTAAGCAGGGCTGCCTCAAGATTATCTGTTTCTGTATACATCAGCGCTTCTTGCTGGTTACATAACAGCAAGTCTACACCATCTGCAATCATTTCATCCAAACCGGCACGGGCATATTGCACCATGGCAGGATCAGATAAAGTTAGAGCAATTTTAACGCCATTAGCACGGGCAATATCACGTGCTTGTTGTACGGCATGACGTGCTGTGTCAGAAGTTGATAAATAACCTTCGAGATATAGCCATTTCGCGCTATGTAATGCGCTGAAATCAATTTGTTGATCAGTCAGTTCGGCCGTAATACCCAGATAAGTATGCATGGTACGTTCAGAATCAGGGCTGACCAGAACCATACAGGTTCCTGTCACACCTTCACTGATTGATTGGGTGGTGGTCTTAATACCGGCATCATTCAAACCTTGCAGGTAGATGTGTCCGAGTTCGTCATTTCCGACCCGACAGCCATAAAATGCAGAACCACCGAGCGCAGAAAATGCCACGGTAGTGTTGGCTGCTGAGCCGCCTGAAGCCTGACCTTTATACACTTGAGTCGCTTGAAGATTTTGATAAAGAGTGGCCTGAGTCTCACCATCTGCAAGTTGCATGGTGCCTTTTTGCAAGTGATGTGCAGTTAAAAAGTCATCAGAAACTTTAAATTCTTGGTCAATCAGCGCATTACCAATCGCAAAAAGATCAACAGTTGCCATGTTCAAATATCACATTAAAAATGAAAGTCCTAAGTTTACACGATTGCTTGGGATTGCTGTAGTTTGCTGAATCATTTTCAAATACTTTTCAAAAATGCTGTATTTTGTTCAGCAGCTATCTTTGGTCTAAAAACTGGCTTATTTTTGTGCACTGGTGCGCCGCAGCATTGATTTAAGGATCAAATTTTATTTATAAAGAGATATCGCTCCTGGCATGATACTTTAAGTCGCTTGGCAACTGTCATTCTCCACAACAATTTCAAATAGTGTGCGTATATGAATATTAAAATTGTAACAGCCGAACAACTCCCGGATCAGATCGAAACACTGGCAACTCTGGCACGTAAAGAAGGCTATAATTTGGTAGATAAGTTAATAGAAGAATATCGCACCGGGAAAAACTGCTTTAGCCACGCCAATGAATATCTGGTGGTGGCGCATGATGGCAAGAAATTGGTTGCCTGTGGCGGCTTAAACCAGCAATTGGGAGATAACGGCATTGAAGACCGCATTGGTCGTGTACGCCGTTTCTATGTGCATCCGAAATATCGTCAGCATGGCGTAGGCAAACAGCTTTTGGCTTACCTGGAGCAATTGGCACGTCCGCATTATTCAGCTTTGTGCCTGCAAACAGATACCCGACTGGCCGCCAGTTTTTATCAAAAGCAGAATTATGTATTTGTGGAAAACAATCCAAGCTATAACTATTTTAAATATCTGATTTCTTAAGCTTGTAAATACTCATCTAGAGGCAGGAAGTAAATTTGATGATTTAATTTTCAAATGATCAAGTTTACTTAATTCGATCAAAATCCTCGGTTTTCAACGTGAATAATTCAGATAACTAAAGCTATAATGCGCTTAGTTATTTTAATTAAAGCATTAGGAGATCGCATGACTGTAGATGTCACTGAAACCATTTCTCAAACTGTACATCCTGCGTTTCAGTTGGTACGTCAACAACATGTTGAAGCTTTAGACATTTTCGTGTCTGAATATAAACATAAAGTGACTGGCGCCACACATTATCATCTGGCGACCAATCACGACGAAAATGTCTTTCTGGTGGCGTTTCGTACCCAGCCGATGGATTCTAAAGGCGAAGCACATATTCTGGAACATACTGCGCTGTGTGGTTCAGAAAAATTCCCGGTGCGTGATCCATTCTTCCTGATGATTCGCCGTTCACTGAATACTTTCATGAATGCCTTTACTGCGGCGGACTGGACTGCGTACCCATTTGCGACGCAGAATAGCAAGGATTTCCAGAACCTGCTTGAAGTGTATATGGATGCAGCATTTGCTGCGAACCTCAATCCACTAGATTTTGCCCAGGAAGGCATTCGCATTGAGCTGGAAAATGGCGAGCCTGTCTATAAAGGCGTGGTCTTTAATGAAATGAAAGGTGCGATGAGTTCGCCTTCAGATCAGTTGTATCACACGCTGGCGCATCATTTATTCCCAAATACGACCTATCACTATAATTCGGGTGGTGATCCTAAAGATATTCCTGACCTGACTTACCAAGAGTTGGTTGATTTCTATAAGTCACATTATCATCCAAGTAATGCAGTCTTCATGACCTTTGGCAATAAGACCGCATTCGAATTGCAAGAGCAGTTTGAACATCTGGCATTGTCTAAATTTGAAAAAGGTCAGACGCTGTATCCAACACCTGAAACCCGCCTGACTGCACCATTGACGGTTACAGACAGCTATGCGGTCGATGCCGAAGATCTACAGGACAAGACCTATCATGTGCTATCATGGTTATTACCGGAAGCCAGTGACATTAAACTGCGTTTGGGCATGCGTTTAGTTGAAGGTATCTTATTAGAAGATTCAGCATCGCCACTGCGTCATTATCTGGAAACTTGTGGTTATGCAGATGCAACAGGTCCATTCATGGGCGTGGATGATTCTAATTTTGAAATGACTTTCTACTGCGCGGTACAGGGTTCAAATCCTGAACATGCAGAAGAATTTAAAAATGGTGTGTTTAAGGTTCTGGAAGATGTTGCCTCTAAACCAGTTGATCAGAGCATGGTCGATGCGATCCTGCATCAAATTGAATTGCATCAGCGTGAAATCAATGGCGATGGTACGCCGTATGGTTTGAGCTTGATTCTGAGCGGTCTGGGTAGCGCGATTCATCATCGTGATCCGGTCGAAGTCTGGGATGTGGATTCTGCGATTGCCGCAGTGAAAGAAGAACTGCAAGATCCGATGTGGTTATCCAATCTGATCAAAGAGCATCTGCTGGATAATCCACATCGTGTCCAACTGACGCTGGTTCCGGATGCGACCAAATCTGCCAAAGAAGCAGCGGATGAAAAAGCACGTCTGGCTGAAATTGGCAAGAATCTGACTGAAGAACAAAAAGCTGAAATTATTGCCCAGACTGAAGCATTAAATGTGCGTCAGGACACACCGGATGACTTGAACTTGTTGCCGAAAGTGGGTCTGGAAGATGTCCCTGCGGAATTGCAGATTGTTCAAGGCCAGTTACGCGAGATTATCTGTAACCGTGTTGATACGCCGTTGAACCTGTATCATGCTGGCACCAATGGTATTTATTACCAACAGGTTCTGGTTAATATTCCGGATGAAGTGGTGCAGTCGCCTTACTTTAACCTGCTGTCGATCTTGATGGGCGAAGTCGGGGCGGGTGAGTATGATTATCTTGAGTTCCAGCAACTGCAAACAGCGGTAAGCGGCGGTCTGGGTATGGGCGCGTCTTTGCGTTCTAAAGTCGATGACAAAAACAAGATTACTGCGTGGTTGACGTTGACCACCAAATCTTTGGTGAATCATCTGGATGCAATCCGTCTGTTAAAGATCGGTTTTGAACAGCTTCGTTTTGATGAGAAAGACCGTATTGTTGAACTGTTACAACAGCGTAAAACGCGCTGGCAGTCACGTATTTCTGGTTCTGGACATAGCTATGCAATGCAAACGGCTTCACGTCAGCATAGTGCATTAGCATTGCGTGATTATCACAATACCGGTCTTGGCGCATTAAACTGGCTGATCGAACTGGTGTCTAAGATCGAAAAAGATCCGGCTGAATATGACCTGCTGATTGACGAGTTAAAACGAATTCATCGGGTATTGTTGCAAGCGCCGAAGCAGTTCCTGTTAGTCTGTGAAGAGCCACAATCTGATAGCTTGATCGAAGAAATTCAGAATGTCTGGGACAAACTGGCGGTTGATTCTGCACCGGTTGCACTGACTCAAGTCGAAAAAGTAACCCATGATCAGCACGAAGCCTGGTTAATTCAAGCCAATGTCCAGTTCTGTGCGGCTGCTTATCCGGCAGTTGAAGTCTCACATCCTGATGCTGCTGCATTGATGGTACTGGCAGGTTATTTGCGTAATGGTTTTCTGCACAGCGCCATCCGTGAAAAAGGTGGTGCCTATGGTGGTGGTGCGAGTTATGACGGTAATGCCTGTTCATTCCGTTTCTACAGCTATCGTGACCCACGTCTGGCAGAAACTTTCCAGGATTTTGATGCCAGTATTCAGTGGTTACTCAATGCACCACAACAGCCACATCAGCTGGAAGAAGCCATTCTGGGTCTGATCGCCAGCATGGACAAACCGGGTTCACCGGCGGGTGAAGCGATCACTGCATGTTATGCCTATCTGCATCAACGCACACCGGCGTTCCGTAAAAAATTACGCGAACGTTTATTGAATGTCACACTGGATGATTTGCAGCGTGTTGCACAGACTTATCTGGTCGAGCAGCAGGCGACGAAAGCAGTTGTAGCACCAGTGGTAAAACGTGAAATGCTGGAGCAGCTTGGTTTTGTAATTCAACAAGTTCTATAAATAAAAAAAAGAGGATAAGGGATGGCGCTTAATTCGTTTAAGCGCTCAACTCTGCAGCTGAGCGTATTGCTGGGCTGTGCAGTTGGGACGCAAGTGAATGCGGAAGAAACAGTAGTTAACAGCCCCATGCCGGCAACGGCCGAAGCCTGTGCCGCACTGGAAAGTAGTGCAGAGCGTCTGGCTTGCTATGATGCTTTATTTAAAATTCCGGTCACTGAGAAGCCTGCAATCGTTTCTGAACGTCGTGCAGCAGCAGAAATTGCGCCTGAACCCGATAATTTAAAAGCGAAAATTGGTCAAACTGTTTCCAATATTTATGCTTCTGAAGGATCAAAGCTGACGCCGAATCTGTCTTTGCTGGATAGCCGCTGGGAACTCTCTCCGGAAAGTAAATTAGGCACTTGGAACATCCGTTCTTATCAGCCGGTGTATTTGATGCCAGGTTTCTGGACATCAAACAAGAATGAATTACCCGAGAGTGAAAACCCCAACAATATAGAGACAGAGAAACAGAATCTCACCTCAACTGAAGCTAAGTTCCAGTTGTCTTTAAAGACCAAGGCAGTTGAAAATATCTTGGGCGATAATGGTGATCTCTGGCTTGGTTATACTCAGTCTTCGCGCTGGCAGGTGTATAACTCGGAAGAATCACGTCCGTTTCGTGAAACCAACTATGAACCCGAAGCCAGCTTGGTTTTTCGGACTAACTATGATCTTTTAGGTCTTAACTGGCGTATGTTGGGATTGACCATCAATCATCAGTCCAATGGCCGTTCTGATCCGTTATCACGTAGCTGGAATCGGGTGATGCTGAATCTTGGTTTTGAAAAAGACAATTTTGCCCTGATGGTTCGTCCTTGGTATCGCTTTGAAGAGAAGCGAGAAGACGATAACAATCCCGAAATCAAAAACTACATTGGCCGTGGAGACATGACCGCATTTTATCGTTATAAGGAGCATGATTTTTCATTGATGCTGCGACATACCTTAAAAGGTGGAGATGAAAACCGTGGAGCCGTGCAGTTCGACTGGTCATTCCCGATTAGTGGGCGTTTGCGTGGTCAATTCCAGCTTTTTGATGGCTACGGAGAAAGTCTGATTGATTATAATCACCGTGCCACTTATGTCGGTTTAGGTGTTTCCTTGATGAACTGGTTCTAGGATTCCAACTTTAAACATCTTGGAATGAAAATAAAAAACCATGCTGCGGCATGGTTTTTTATAGGTGGATTAGCCAATCTGGATTTCTGCAGGCGGATGTTTGAGACGACTCTTTTTCGGAGTCGCAATAAAATAAGCAAGTGTGAGTGGCCCTAGACGCCCTGCGAACATTAACAACATCAGAATGATCAAACTGGCCGGTTGTAGCTCTTCAGTGACACCTCGGGACAAGCCAACGGTGCAGGCCGCAGACACAGCTTCAAACAACAGATCCAGAAAATCCTGCTCAGGTTCCAGGATTAATAAGCTCATAAAACCCATCATGATCAGCGCTGCAGTAATACACAAAACGGCCAATGCTTTAAAGGTGGTTTTTTCAGGAATAGAGTGATTAAACAGCCGGATTTCATCTTCGCGTCTTAAAAAACTGATTACGCTGATCACGACAATAATAAAGGTACCGACTTTAATGCCGCCCGCCGTACTTAAGGAACCTCCACCAATAAACATTAGAAATATGGTAACTAAAGTGGATGCATCACTCATTTGTTCCATCGGCAAGCTATTAAAACCCGAAGAGCGGGGAACCGTGGCATGGAACCAGGCATTCACGGCCTGATCGCCCAAACTCATGAGACCTAAGGTCTGTGGATTGGAAGCCTCTAATAGCCAAAGTACGATAAAAGCACTGAGGTTCAGACCTAGAATCGTTGAGAGGATTAGCTTGCTGTTGGTACTCAACTTACGCCAGCGCTTATGTTCTTTAACATCCATTAGCACCAGAAAACCGATACCGCCAATGATATACAGCATACTGATGGTAAAGGTAATCAGATACTGTCCTGAAAAGCTCATCAAGCTATTTGGAAATAGTGAAAATCCACCATTATTAAAAGCAGAGACGCTATAAAAAGCTGCATAAAATAGTGCATCACTGAACGAATATTCTTTGAGCCAGGACAAGGTCAGAATCAGCGTGCCGATCGCTTCAAAAAACAGGGAATATAAAAACACGGCTTTAATGGTAAAACTGACTTTCTTCAGACTGGTTTGTCCGATCGATTCCTGTGCCATGACTTGTTGTTTTAGCCCCAGTTGCGGTGCCAGACTCATCACTGCCAGAATGGCAAAGGTCATAAAACCCAAGCCACCGCATTGCAACAAAAACATAATCACGATTTGGCCGAATACGGTATAGGCATCACCGACATTTACCACCGATAGCCCGGTAATGGTCACAGCAGAAGTTGCTGTAAATATCGCCTCCAGCCAGCTGATTTCTCCATGATGGGCGATAGGCAGCATCAGAAGTAATGAGCCAATCAGAATTAATCCGAGAAAACCCAAAGCCAGTAAGCTCGGAGGACTGAGGTTAATCGTCCTGTGTTGCTTTAAATCAGAACTTTTCATAAATGTTTAAAATATTTAGCAAGACGGCGCAAAGGTTCCAGCAATCCTTCAACCAGTAAAATGTCGCCTTCTTGAAGAATCTGATTGGCATCTACGTGGTATTGCAGCGTAGATCCGCGTTTATGTAATAAGGTGGTAATTTCAGGTATATGCTTCATCAACTGATTCAACGGTGTACCATGATGATCTGCATGAATCTCGATCTTGACAATATAGTGATCATCTTCAAGTGACATATAACGGCTAACCATCGGGTAGCTGAGTGATTGTGCCACACGGACGCCCATATCTTCTTCTGGGTGAATAATTTTTTCGACGTTCAGATGGGTCAAAATCATATGGTGGGCTTTGGATTTGGCTTTGGCCCAAATTTTCTTTACACCCATATTTTTCAGATGCAGTACACACAGAATGCTGGCTTCAATATCTTCACCAATTGCGACTACGACCGCTTCACAGCGCTGGATATCCAGTTCATCCAGGACATGCTCATCGGTTGCATCGGCAATGACCGCATGGGTGAGCTGATCGGAAATATTTTCCACATATTTTTTATCGAGATCGATTCCAATCACATCATGTTTCAGGCTGATCAGTTGAGTCGCCACTGTTGCACCGAAGCTGCCCAGCCCAATGACTGCAAATAATGCCATGCATATTTCCTTAAATCTTTTTATTTCAAATCAGTTCATGTCTAAGTATGTATCTTAAAGATTTTTATAGTTTTCAGCTATCTGGCCTTACATAAATACTTCATACATTTTCATTCAGCCGGACATAAAAAAACCGCCTCGAAAGGCGGTTTATGTTTGAAAGAATTACTTCAAGAAACGTTGATAACCCAGATTATTGGTAATTTCCTGATATGGATAGGTAATGGTTTCGAGAGTTTCGATCAAGCCATCCGGATTCTGTTGTGCATCGGTTGCTTCAAGACCCACCAGAACACGTCCTTCAGCAGCGCCGTGGTTCCGGTAGTGGAACAGGGTGATATTATGGGTTGGGCCAAGACGTTCCAGGAACATCAGTAAAGCGCCAGGACGCTCCGGGAATTCCACGCGGAACAGGCGCTCATTTTCAATATCGGCATGACCACCGATCAGGTAACGGATATGCAGTTTGGCCACTTCGTCATCAGACAGATCGTCAACGTCATACTGGAACTTTAAGGTTTCATAAATTTCCTGACGTTCTTTCTCGCCATTTTTCAGACTGATGCCGACAAAGACTTGCGCAGCAGAAGCATCGCTGGCACGGTAGTTAAATTCAGTAATATTACGGCCTTGTAATGCACGGCAGAAACTCAGGAATGAACCTTTCTGTTCCGGAATGGTCACGGCAAAAATCGCTTCTTTGCGTTCACCCAGTTCGGTACGTTCAGCGATATAACGTAAACGGTCGAAGTTCATGTTGGCGCCGCAGACAATCGACACCATGTTCTTCCCTTCGATGCCATGTTCAGCCACGTATTTTTTAATACCTGCCAGAGCCATTGCACCAGATGGTTCTACAATGCTACGGCATTCGTCATAAGTGTCTTTAATCGCTGCACAGACTTCATCCGTATTCACCAGCACCACATTCGGTTCCACGATTGGGCCAGAATTGTCCGATTTTTGCAGACGAATCACATCAAATGGTTTTTCACCAATTTGGGCTACCGCTGTACCATCAGCAAACAAGCCCACAGATGGGAGAATCACACGTTCATTTGCTTCTAAAGCAGCTTTTAAACAGGCAGATTCGTCGTATTCCACTGGAATGACTTTAACGTGGGGTGCGACATCACCTAAATACGCTGCAACACCTGCGATCAGGCCACCACCGCCAACTGCGACAAACACGTAATCCACATCGCGCCATTGACGCAGGATTTCATTAGCAATCGTACCTTGGCCAGCAATCACCAGTTCATCATCATAAGGCGGAATGAAGGTCATGCCATCTTCCTGGGCACGTTGAATCGCATACTTGTTGGCGACATCAAATGAATCACCATGCAAAACCACTTCGCCACCAAGACGCTTAACCGCCTGTACCTTGATATCAGGTGTGGTTTTAGGCATCACAATAATCGCGCGAATACCCAGCTTTTTCCCTGAGAGTGCCACGCCCTGTGCATGGTTACCCGCTGAAGCAGTAATAACGCCACGTTCCATTTGTGATTTCGGTAATTGACTAATACGGTTATAGGCACCGCGTAGCTTGAATGAAAAAACCGGTTGTAAATCTTCACGTTTAAAGCGGATATTATTATTGAGTCGTTCGCTAATTCGTGGCGCTGCTTCGAGTGGAGTTTCGATTGCAACATCGTAGACCGTTGCTTGTAAAATTTGTCGAACCAAACGAGACAGCATGTTAATTTTCCATCTAACAGTTTAAAATAGGGGCTTATTGTAACAAACCACACGGCTTTGCGGTTTAAAAAAGCTGCAAAAGTCCAAAATAGTTGAGTGAAGCCATGAGTCTATATGCAACCCAAGATGAGAAAAAACAAGCAGCAGCCAAAGCCGCTTTAAAACACTTGCCAAAAGGGGGCATTTTAGGCGTAGGTACAGGCAGTACTGTAAACTTTTTAATTGACTTATTGCCTGAGCTGCAATTGGAAGCTGCGGTAGCCAGTTCAGAAGCAACTGCACAACGCTTGAAAAAACTCGGCATTGAAGTGGTAGATATGAACTCTGTCAGTGGTCTGGATGCTTATGTTGATGGTGCAGATGAAATTGATCGTCATATGCATATGATCAAAGGTGGCGGTGCAGCGCTGACACGTGAAAAGATTGTTGCCTCTATTGCGAAAAAATTTGTGTGTATCGTGGATGATTCTAAATGGGTTGGACAATTAGGGCGTGAGTTCCCGCTTCCTGTAGAAGTGATTCCAATGGCGCGTTCTGCAGTCGCGCGTAAAATCGTATCTTTAGGTGGCGATCCTGCGTACCGTGAAGGTGTGGTCACTGACAACGGTAATGTGATTTTAGATGTGTACAACCTGAATATTCTAAATGCACTTGAACTGGAAAAAACCTTAAACGATATTCCGGGCGTGGTATGTAACGGTATCTTTGCGATCAACAAAGCAGATATCGCCATTGTCGCGACTGATAACGGAATTGAAGAGCGTACAGCGGTTTAATTAAACTTTCTAGAAAAAATCCCTCTAAATCTCCCTGAGCGAAGTTTTGAAGCACTGCTTTAAAACAAGTGCAAGAAGGGAGACTTTTAAAAGCCCCTCTTTGAAAAAGAGGGGGTTAGGGAGATTAAAAAAACTATAATGACCTTATCCGATCTACCCGAAATCCAAATCACCCGAAATGTCCGTTCAACCCGGTTACGTTTGCGTGTCGATGCGACCCAGATTCGCCTCACAGCCCCGGTTTTTTGCAGCAAAAAACAGATACGGCATTTTATTGAACAATCTGAAAGCTGGCTGATTAAAACCTGGCAATCCCAGCAAGAAAAAATCGAAAATATTGACCGGACGTTACCGATTGAGCTGCGGTTATTTAATCTAAAAGAACCTGTACAAATTTCTTATCAAAGCCAGAAGAACAACTTCATTTTTGATCATAAAAATTTACAGCTTTGCATCAGTGACCGACATCCTGAAGAATATTTAAAAACTTTCGTGATTGCCTACGCAAAAGAACAGCTTCCTTCATATTTAAATCTTGTCTCACAGCAATGTCATTTGCCTTTTAAAAACTGCAGTATTCGACAACCTAAAACCCGGTGGGGCAGTTGTTCGGCCAAACATGACATTATGCTGAATAGTGCGCTAGTATTATTCCCTGAACAAGTCACGCGTTATGTCACTGTCCATGAACTTGTACATACAAAGCATTTTGATCATAGCCCACGCTTTTGGGCAGAAGTTGCCAAGCATGATCAGCATTTCCAGCAGCATCGTAAAGCGCTGAAAAATACGCCGTTGCCATATTGGTGGGGAGCCTAAAAGCATAATTAATAGGTCAATACAACTCTATTAAAATAGCCTAAGCAATCCAGGCATTTTATCCTCTAAATCGGACTTATCCTGCTGATCAATTAAAAAACCAGCAAACCCCAGTGAAATGGTTTAGAAAACCTCAACTTCCTGTCATACTAGGCTGTATAAAGGAAACATTTATTTGAGGTAATCATCGTGATTTCAGTGGGTATTGTGGGTGGTACGGGTTATACAGGCGTTGAACTTTTGCGTCTTTTGCTACGACATCCAGATGTAAATGTAACAGCACTGACATCACGTACTGAAGCAGGCCGTCGTGTAGATGACATGTTCCCGAGCTTGCGCGGGCATACCGATCTTAAATTTTCCGATTTAAGTCTGGATTTATTAAAATCATGCGATGTGGTGTTCTTTGCAACACCGCATGGTGTCGCAATGAAACATGCCGAAGAGCTGGTCGCTGCAAATACCAAAGTGATCGACCTAGCTGCCGATTTTCGTTTACAAGATCTTGCACAGTTTGAAAAATGGTATGGCATGCAACATGCATGTCCAGAACTGTTAAAAGATTCTGTTTACGGTTTATCTGAATTGAATCGTGAAGACATTAAAAAAGCCAATGTGATCGGGAATCCGGGGTGTTATCCAACCACAGTTCAGCTGGGTCTGGCGCCAGTCTTAAAATCTGCTGAAGCATTGGTGAAACCTGAAAGTATTATTATTGATGCCAAGTCGGGTGTATCAGGTGCAGGACGTAAAGCCAGTCTGGGCATGATTTATTCTGAAAATGCTGATAACTTTAAGGCCTATGGTGTAGCGGGTCATCGCCATCATCCTGAAATTGTCGAAGCACTGGAAAATATTTCAGGTCAAAAAAATGTGTTTGATCATATTTTATTTGTACCGCATTTGGTGCCAATGATCCGTGGTATGTTGTCGACCATCTATATCGATTTAACTGAAGCAGGGCAAACCGCAGATTTACAAGCGCTATATGAGCAGTTCTATGCCAATGAAGCATTTGTCGATGTCATGCCGGCAGGCAGTTCACCAGAAACGCGTTCAGTGCGTGGAGCGAATCAGTTACGTATTGCCTTGTATAAGCCACAGCCAACGAAACTGGTGATCCTGGTTGTACAAGACAATCTGGTAAAAGGCGCAGCAGGTCAGGCTGTGCAAAACATGAACCTGATGTTTGGTTTTGCTGAAGACGCTGGCTTAAATAATATTGGTTTATTACCATAAAAAACGTATTAGAACTTCACACACATTTAGATTTGCATTTAAATGTGTGTCTTGATTAAAGCAAACAAGAGATCAAAATGCCGAATAACGAGTCAAATACGACGCTTCCTCAGGAACCCGGTACTAAGAAACCATTCATGAAAGGCAATACGCCCTTAGCCATTGGTGCGGCTGTATTGATCTTAAGCAGTGGCGTACTCGGATATACCGTAGGACATCGTCAGGGTTTGACTGCGGCGGGTTATGATGCGGATGCAGAGCAACTGGTCGATGTGGTACAGACTCAAAAAGCCAGTCTGGAAACACTGAACAAGACGCTGAATACTGCGGTTCAGGAGCGTGATCTGGCGGTCAGTAATGCCAATGATCTGTATCTGGCCATGACCAAGGCACGTGATGAACAGGTGCAGGCCGAAAGTGTGGGAACCATTTATCGCGAGATTTTGCGTCAGCGTGGTGGTCTAGCATTGGCGGTTCAAAACCTGTCGATTAAACCTTTGCCGGAAAATGCCTTTGAATATCAGATTGATCTGGTGCAGGTCAGTCCAGGCAAAAGCCGTGCTTCAGGTAGTGTGGAATTGCGCCTGATTAAAGGGACTGAAATTCTGGTGGTGCCACTGGAAGATAAAAACTTTAATTTCGAAAATTATGAGCGACTCACTGGCCGCTGGACCATGCCTAAGGGCTTTAAGCCAGAATTTATTGAAGTGCGTCTTACTGGTGCCAAACCTGTGATTCGTCGTTTTAGTTGGGAACAGGGCAAAGCAGTAGAAAATCAGTCTGCCACCTTGTCAGAAATTCCGAAAACCGAAGCAAATGCAAATTAAGTGTGAAATATAAATCTTATGCCAAGCAATAAACGTCAAATGTGTTTAAGTGATATTAAAAATTCTTTTAATGAGTCTGGAATCGTTGATTGGCATATCAGCCCACGTTTAGCAAATGAACCCTCTGAAGACGGTGATTCTGACTTAGCTATACAGACTGCACCGCCAGAACTGAAACGTCCACCGTTGTATGCCGTTGTTTTATTAAATGACGACTATACGCCGATGGAGTTTGTAATTGAAATTTTACAACAATACTTTGCAATGAATCTTGACCAAGCTACACAAGTAATGCTAACTGTACATTATGAAGGAAAGGGTGTAGCTGGGGTCTATCCTCGAGACATTGCGGAGACCAAAGCGAACCAAGTCAATAATTATGCTCGATCACAAGGTCATCCGTTACTTTGCCAAATAGAGCCTAAAGATTAAGGGGGTTACATGCTCAGTCGTCAATTAGAAGTATCACTACGTTTGGCTGTCAGCATGGCTCGTCAAAAGAGACATGAGTTCCTGACCGTAGAACATTTATTGTTAGCCTTGCTCGACAATGATTCTGCCGTAAATGCTCTCAAAGCATGTGGTGCCGACATCATCGTGTTGCGTAAGGAATTAGAAGAGTACGTAGAACAACATACCCCTAAACTTGGTGAAAATAGTGATCAGGCACCACACCCGACAGAAAGCTTCGACCGGATCTTGCAACGCGCGATTTTTCACGTGCAGTCAAGCGGTGGTGATCGTACTGTAGAAGGTGCCGATATTCTGGTTGCCATGTATTCTGAGCGTGACTCATTTGCAGTCTATCTGCTGAAACGTCATCAAATTAACCGTCTGACCCTGACTCAGTACCTGTCTCATGGTACCCGTAAAGAAGATGTACAGTCTGAAGAAGAAATCGAAGACCTAGATGGCGAATCAGCATCTTCAGCAAGTTCAGGTCCACTTGAACTTTATACCACTAACCTGAATGTTGAAGCACAAAAAGGCAAGACCGATCCACTGATTGGTCGTGAAAAAGAAATCGAGCGTGCCGCGCAAATCCTTTGCCGCCGTCGTAAAAACAATCCACTCCTTGTCGGTGATCCGGGAGTTGGTAAAACCTCGATTGCTGAAGGTCTTGCTTGGTTAATCGTCAATGGTAAAGCGCCAAAACCACTGGAAAATGCTGAAATTTTCAGTCTGGACATTGGTGCTTTGGTAGCAGGAACCAAATACCGTGGTGATTTTGAAAAACGCTTGAAACAGCTTTTAAATGCGCTGAAAAAGAAACCTGAAGCAGTGCTGTTTATTGATGAAATTCACATGATTATTGGTGCAGGCTCGAGTATGGGCAGTACCATGGATGCATCGAATCTGATCAAACCGGCGTTGGCAAATGGTTCTTTACGTTGCATTGGCTCAACCACATTCCAGGAATATCGTCAGGTCTTTGAGAAAGATCATGCTTTATCGCGTCGTTTCCAGAAAATTGATGTGAATGAGCCATCTATTTCTGAAACTATTGATATCCTACGTGGTCTGAAATCGAAGTTTGAAGATTTCCATCATGTGGAATATGAAGATCAAGCCTTAGTGTCTGCGGTAGAACTTTCTGCGAAATTTATCAACGACCGTTTCTTGCCAGATAAGGCGATTGATGTCATTGATGAAGCCGGTGCTCAGCGCCGTCTCAAAGCAGAACAAGATGACAGTTTAATCACCGTAGAAAATATTGAAGACATCGTTTCTAAAATTGCGCGTATTCCTCCGAAAACTGTCTCTAAAGATGACAAGAGTGTGCTGGAAAATCTTGAGCGTGATTTAAAACGTGTGGTCTTTGGTCAGGATGAAGCGATTGAGGCCTTGGCTTCTGCAATTAAACTGTCACGTGCCGGTTTGAAGTCTCCAGATAAGCCTGTAGGTAGTTTTGTCTTTGCGGGTCCTACAGGTGTTGGTAAAACCGAAGTGACCAAGCAGCTCGCGAAACAGATGGGTGTGGAACTGGTTCGTTTTGATATGTCGGAATACATGGAACGTCATGCAGTGTCACGTTTAATCGGTGCACCTCCGGGCTATGTCGGTTTTGATCAGGGTGGGTTATTGACCGATGCGATTCATAAAAATCCGCATTGTGTACTGTTGCTCGATGAGATCGAAAAAGCGCATCCAGATGTGTTTAACCTGTTATTGCAGATTATGGATCATGGTTCATTGACTGATAACAACGGGCGTAAATCTGATTTCCGTAACGTGGTCTTGGTACTCACCACCAATATTGGTGCGGAAAGTATTTCTCGTGTCAGCATTGGTTTTATGGAACAGGATAATAGTAACGATAATCAGGAAGCGATGAAGAAAGCCTTCTCACCAGAATTCCGTAACCGCCTCGACGGCGTGATTCAGTTCAAGGCATTGCCAAGCAGCATTATTGAAAATGTCGTGGATAAATTCCTGACTGAACTTCAAGCACAACTGGATGACAAAAAAGTCATGCTGGAAGTGGATCAAAGTGCACGTGAATGGATGTCAGAACATGGCTATGACCGTTTAATGGGCGCACGTCCAATGCAACGTCTGATTCAGGAACACCTGAAAAAACCGCTGGCTGAGATGATCCTGTTTGGTGAACTGGCTGAAAATGGCGGCAATGTTGCAGTATCGGTGAAAAAAGAAAATGGTAAAGCGGTTGGCTTAAAACTTGAGGTTTTTGAAGATCAGACTGCTGAACCAGCCTAATTAAAAAGAAGGATCAAACCCGTGCTTGCACGGGTTTTTTCATGCACTCATATTTTAAATTATCAAATTTATATCATTTAAAAGATAAATTATGGATATTCAAGTTAGCAAGCTGTTCACGACATTTTTACTGTTTTTAGTCACGGCATTGATGGAAATTTTAGGTTGTTATTTTCCCTACCTGATTTTAAATCAGGGAAGAAGCCACTGGTTATGGATTCCGACAGCTCTGGCTTTGGCGGCTTTTGTCTGGCTGTTAACCTTACATCCAGCTGCTTCAGGACGGATCTATGCCGCTTATGGTGGTATCTATATTTTTTCAGCGCTAATATGGTTGCGTTTCGTTGATCAAGTCACACTGTCACGTTGGGATCTGCTTGGTGGCATGGTGGTAATACTGGGCGCGTTGATTATTATTTTGCAGCCGCAGGGTCTGGTGCGTTAGCAGGATATAGCAGCAAACCTCATCAAAAAAGGTAGCCATAGCTACCTTTTGTTTTCTCGATTCTTGAATCCTGAATCGAAATAAATGTCTTATGGGTTTAGATTATTTTAATTTGCAATCTTTCTGGGAAATATCAGTTTTATAGGTTTGTGTCTGCGAGTTCAGGCTGAGTTCAACCTTGTATGGATTCTCAATCTGATAGCGATGTTCAAAGAAAATTTCACAATTATTAAGCAGATTATTACGAATGACTTTCATCACTTCTTTGCGCCCCAGGTCTTTTTCAAACTGGCTAAAATCGGGCGTAATGATCATGCCTTTCAGTGTGGTTTTATTGGCGCTCAACTGCAATTGCTCAATAATCGTATTTTGATCAATCTGCAACGGTAAAGTTCTGGAATCTTCTGCACTGAGCACTGCGAGTAATTCATTCAGTTCAGCTTTTTTCTGAATTTTAAATTTGCTGTCAATAATATTTTTTTCTTGAAGATATTGGTCAAATTCAGAAGCATGCACCGGTAAGGCGACACTGCTAAAACCAGTCAAGAGTGCCAAAGCCCAATATTTTTTTTGCATTGTATAAAATCACTTTTTATTCCATTTCAACAATGATTATAAGAGCTGAGACAAAAAAAGCACCAGAGATTGGTGCTTAATTTGTGAAGATTCATCTTAAAAAATTAGTCTTTTTTCAGATTTTCATTAATCAGGAATTCAACCAAAGCTTTTTGCGCGTGCAAGCGATTTTCAGCTTCATCCCAAACTACAGCATTTTTATGGTCAAGCAGATTTTCTGAAATCTCTTCACCACGATGCGCAGGCAAGCAGTGCATAAACAAGCAATCCGGATGTGCAAGATCCATCAGACGTTCATTGACCTGATAATCTGCAAAGGCTTTTTCACGGATCTTCTGTTCTTCTTCCTGCCCCATGCTTGCCCAAACATCAGTGACGATCAGATCAGCATTCACCGCTGCATCTTCAGCAGAAGGAACCAGTTCCACACAATGCGCAAATTCAGACAGGAATTTTTCTTGTGGCTCATAGCCTTTTGGTGCTGCAATTTTCAGATTAAAGCCCCACATATGTGCAGCCTCAATATAAGAGTTACACATATTGTTGCCATCACCAATCCAGGCCACAGTTTTCCCTTCGATTGAG
Source organism: Acinetobacter lwoffii (assembly GCF_015602705.1). Classification (NCBI taxonomy): domain Bacteria; kingdom Pseudomonadati; phylum Pseudomonadota; class Gammaproteobacteria; order Moraxellales; family Moraxellaceae; genus Acinetobacter; species Acinetobacter lwoffii. The sequence goes on along the minus strand of NZ_CP059081.1, from coordinate 1,635,729 downwards.
CCACGTTGCTCGACATAGGTCTGCATATCAGCAAGCAGCTGGCAAGGGTGGTGATCATCAGTCAGTGCATTGATCACTGGAACCTTAGAATAGGATGCAAAACGCTCCACGATATCATGACCAAAAGTACGGATCATCACGATATCCAGCATGCTTGAAATCACACGTGCAGAATCTTCAATCGGTTCACCACGACCTAACTGGGTATCGCGTGAAGACAGGAAAATCGCGCTACCACCAAATTGGCTCATGCCAGCTTCAAACGAAACACGCGTACGGGTACTCGATTTCTCAAAAATCATGCCCATCACTTTACCAACAAATGGTTGGAACACTTCATTGTTATGCTGTTTGCGCTTAAGCTCAATTGCGCGTTGCAAAATCTGGTTAAGTTCTAAAGTTGATAAATCGCGTAAGGTGAGAAAGTGACGGAGAGCCATTCGTTACTCCACAATAATTGCCGAAAAACTCGATCAACAATCAGTTGTTGGTTAGTTTAAGAAAAAATACGGAATCGGCTAATATACTATAAGCAATGAAAAATGCAAAAAAACTAGACTTTTTGGTGACCGTCTAAAAAGCGATCCACACAATAACTGATGTATTTGTCGATTTCCTGATCATCTTCCTGTACCGGAATTCCCATCAGAATACGCCATTCCAGATTGCGCAAAATACCAAAATACAGCTGCGCCGAATATTGCGGATTCTCGCAATGCAATAAACCTTGCGCATCTGCCTGTTCTAAAGCCGTAGCAATGGCACTTTGCACATGCACCGGGCCTCGCTCATGGATATGCTGAGCAAGTTCCGGATTGCGCTGACTCTGTTCCAGTACCAGACGCATAAAGGCCGAGTTTTCAGGTTGCATGATCTGGTGATAAAAATTGAGTAGCGTGTGTACTAAATAACTACGAAAATCCAGTGCCATCAGTTCGATTGGAATACTGATATCTTCAAAAAACTTGATACGACGATAATCGCAGATGGCTTTAAACAAGCCTTCTTTATTGCCAAAGTACTTATAAATAGAGGCTTTAGAGCCACCGGCATGCTGAACGATATCATCCAGAGACACAGCATCATAACCTCGTTCCAGAAATAGCTCGGTTGCACTGATCAGCAGCGCAATACAGCGCTCATGACCACGTTTGGTCTGTGGCAGATCTTTGGCGAGCGGTTCTAGGGCGAGGTCTTGCATAGGAGATAGTACATCAACATGTCAATAGAGATTGAAACGCCATCATAGCAAATATATGCACATATTTCATAATTGCGCCAGATAAGTGTGCTATTTGCTAATTAGGTAAAGCAAAACTTAAAAATTTGACTAAAGTTTTAGAGTATTTGTTCTATCGGGTTATGGAATGAGCAAGCCAAATGAGTATACTCGAATTTCAATAATTATAGCCAAGACTGTGGAAAAGGAAGATGACAGAACAAATGTCTGCAGGTTTAAGATTTAGACAAGCACTTGAAATCGAGAAACCATTGCAAATTATGGGCACGGTAAATGCCTATGCTGCCATGATGGCCAAACAAGTCGGTTATAAAGCCATTTATTTATCAGGTGCGGGTGTCGCGAATTATTCTTATGGTTTGCCTGACCTGGGCATGACCAGCCTGGATAATGTTCTTGAAGATGTACGCCGGATCACTGAGCGTGTCGATACCCCTTTATTGGTCGATATTGATACCGGTTGGGGCGGTGCATTAAATATTGCCCGCACAATCAAACAGATGATTGCTGCAGGAGTCGCTGCGGTTCATATTGAAGACCAGGTGGCACAGAAGCGTTGTGGTCATCGTCCAAATAAAGAAATCGTATCGCAACAGGAAATGGTCGATCGTATCAAAGCTGCAGTAGATGCGAAAACCGATTCCAACTTTGTAGTGATGGCGCGTACCGATGCGCTGCAAAAAGAAGGCCTGCAAGCAGTGATTGACCGTGCTTGTGCGTGCGTTGAAGCGGGCGCAGATGCGATCTTTGCTGAGGCGATGACTGATATCACCATGTACCGTACAGTGTGTGATGCGGTCGGTGTGCCAGTCTTGGCGAATATTACCGAATTTGGTGATACACCCTATTATACGGTAGATGAACTGGCTGAGCAGGGCATTGGCATGGTGCTGTATCCATTGTCAGCGACACGTGCCATGCAAAAAGCCGCACTTGAAGTGATGCGTTCAGTACGCGAACATGGTACTCAGGTAAATGTGCTGGATATTATGCAACAACGAAAAGAACTCTACGAATTTTTAGATTATCACAGCTTCGAAGACACATTAGATAAACTGTTTAAACAGGAGAATTAAAAAAATGGCTGAAGGAAAAGTACTCACTGGCGCAGGATTGCGCGGACAAGTGGCAGGTAAAACCTCACTTTCAACAGTAGGCAAAAGTGGCGCAGGTCTGACCTATCGCGGCTATGACGTGCAGGATCTGGCTGAACATTGCCAGTTTGAAGAAGTCGCTTATCTGATTTTCTTCGGAGAATTGCCGACTGCAGAGCAATTGGCTGCCTACAAAGCCAAACTGAAATCCTTGCGCACTTTACCTCAGGCATTAAAAGAAGTCCTTGAGCGTATTCCTGCGGATTCGCATCCAATGGATGTGATGCGTACTGGCGTTTCCATGCTGGGCAATCTTGAAACTGAGCAGTCTTTTGAGCAGCAACAGGATATCGCAGACCGCATTTTGGCAACTTTGCCGGCAATCATTTGTTACTGGTATCGTTATAGTCATGACGGCGTACGTATTGAAGAAAATACTGACGATGATTCGATTGGTGCACAGTTCCTGCATCTTCTGCATGGTGAAAAACCAAATGAGCTACATGAACAGGTAATGAATGTTTCCTTGATTCTGTATGCAGAGCATGAATTCAATGCTTCGACTTTTACCGCTCGTGTGTGTGCATCAACGCTGTCAGATATGCATTCCTGTATTACCGGTGCAATCGGTTCCTTGCGTGGCCCTCTACATGGCGGTGCCAACGAAGCTGCGATGGACATGATCGAAAACTGGAAGTCGCCTGAAGAAGCTGAACGTGAAATGCTGGGCATGCTGGAACGTAGAGAAAAAATCATGGGCTTCGGTCATGCGATCTATAAGGACAATGATCCGCGTAATGGCATTATTAAAGTCTGGTCGGAGCGTTTAGCCAAAGATGTCGGTGATACCGTACTTTATCCAGTGTCAGTGCGCTGCGAAGAAGTCATGTGGCGTGAGAAGAAATTATTCTGTAATGCGGATTTCTTCCATGCTTCGGCTTATCATTTCATGGGCATTCCAACCGAGTTGTTTACCCCGATCTTTGTTATGTCACGTGTGACAGGTTGGGCAGCGCATGTGATGGAACAGCGTGCAGATAACCGTATTATCCGTCCAAGCGCGGACTATACCGGTCCAGAACTACGTAAAGTAGTGCCAATCGCTGAGCGTTCTACAGCGGCTTGATCCGTAAGTGTCCTAGAATAAAAATAAGGTCTCAATTGAGACCTTATTTTTTTTAGTGAATTCTGTTATCGACTTAACAGTGCCGGATCTTCAATGCTATAACCTGTTTCAAAAGGAATACCCAGATACTTTACTATTACCAGGGTTTTATTCTGTTTCGGAACTTTATAGGCCTGGCTAATTTTCAAGCCTTGCTGATAACTGACTGCTTGCTGAACCGGACTTTTTTGTAAGCTGGATTTTACTTGATATTGATAGGTCCATTTTGGCACTTTTTCCTGAGGATCATGCCAGGCAGGCGCGCTACCTTTTTTTGTCTTTAACACCTTAAGCTGTAGTTTTGATTTTTGAATTGGATTTAATGGAACTAAACGTTTTTTGATTTTGGCAATGTCCTGATCAAACTTGCGACTGTCTTGATCATAATCGATGCGCTTGGTTTTAGGATTGATATATAAGGAATTGACCTGAACCAGTTGATTTGGTTTTTGGGATTTAAAATTATAATAATATAGTTGAGGCAAGCGTCCACGACCATCAAGATAATGACGCATGATATAAAGCTTCTGTTCTTTGACTTCATAGCCTAGAACTTCAATATTTTGTGGACCGCCTACGGTAGCGAAAGCCAGAGTGGGCAAGCTCAGAGGGAGCAGGAGCAGTGCAGTTTTAATATTCATGGTCATTCCACCCTCAAAAAAATAGATTGGCATTTGATCATGCCAATCTATCTTAAAATACGGTAGAAATAATGAAGCTTATTCAGGCTATACAGTAACTTTGAAAGCTTAGCTGTTATTCAACAGATTGATCATGTCATGTGCAACCACAGCTGACAGTTTGTTGAGGCGTTCAAGTGGCGAGCCTTTGAGATAATACTGGAACTGATGGATTTGCGTGCCGTCATTAATGGCCACAAAAAATGTTCCTTCCGGTTTCTCTGGTGTCGCGCTACCACCTGGTTTAAGTAACCCTGTACAGGCGATAATCCAGTCAGCATCACGGAACATTTTTTTACCTGCTTCCGCCAGAGCAACTGTTACCGGCATAGATTCCGCAGTATGACTATTGATCAGATTCTTGGAAATGCCCAATACTGAAGTCTTGACACTTACATCGTAACAGATCAAACCACCAATCAGAATTTCGGCACCTTCTCCTTTACAAATGGAGAACTGGCTACTGAGATATCCAGAACTTGCGCTTTCGATAAAGGCAATTTTTATGTTTTTCTCTTCGAGTAAGCCGCAACAGGTTTTTATCATAGTCTCTATATTTTCTTTGTGAGAGTGATTTTAGATCAATTTAGACAGATTTTTTCTGTCGATCAACTCCAAGTATATTTATATTTTTATGAAAGTTAAAATTTTTTTCATAGATTAGTGTAATTTCATGTTGATCTGATCGCAAAATCTGAATGGTTAAAGCTTGGGCTATTTTCAAAAATAGAGGTTTCTTCTCAGGCGGAACAGTGGTAAAAATAAAAATAAAGTGCTTAGTGAAAGTAGGGTGTTGGAATGAAAACCACAGTAAAATATGTAGTCTTAAAAAGTCTTGACTATCAATTGGGTACACCATTATTTCAGGAAGAAATTGACGCTGATGGTCAATATTTTGATCAGATACCAAGCACAATTTCTTATCAGAACTTACAGTTCAAAGTAAAAAGCAAAGAGCTTAAACGTTTGCATCTGGCCGAAGAGCAGGAAGATACTCAAACGATTATCGTCAAAGTGGTCAATATCTAATAAAAACTGAATTTAATAAGCCTCTTTAAAAGAGGCTTATTAATTATCAATAGATTAATAAATATAATTACAAACAATGATTTGATCTAAGTTTATACCAAAATAATAAGTAAAAATATTTGAATTAAAGTCAAGGTAAATTCGAAACAGCTTAAGTTTTATTGGTGAGGTCATGTTAAGTATCGTATTTCTTCACAGTTAATAATATTCAAAAAGAATTGTATTTTTAATGTTTTATTTAATTTTTTAAAAATATAGAAGATTTAGATTTATTTTTATATATTTATAGATATCAATAGTATAGTTATTAAGTGGTTCTGTTTAATAACGCTTTTTAAATTTTATTAAAAATTTTCCTATATATGAAATAGGACTTAAGTTATTCCTTTTATTGGATAATAAATTTTTGACCTATAAAGTCTTTCATTATGTTTCTGTTGCATTATATCAGGTAATTTATGTTGCGCATTAATCTCCACTTCAAGTACTTATCTTACTATTTTTTACATTGAATTAATCTGTAACAGGTTAAAGGTTGGCGAAATCTGAAAAATGCGTAGAGTAGATATTAAGTCGAAACCTATCGGCTTTTAATTTAAAGCAAATAGTAAGGAATACCACCATGGCTAATAATCAACAGCAAGACCAACAGAAACAGCAGCAACAACAGCAACAGCAAAATCAACAGCGCAATCAAGATCAGCAGCGTCAACAAAACAACCAGCAAAACCCAAATCAGCAACAAAATAACCAGCAACAACAACAGCCGCAGGGTGGTCAACACAACCAGCAACAGCGCGACCAGCAGCAACAAAACCAGCAAGGCCAACAGCAACAACAGCCACAGCAAAACAGTAACCAGCAACAACAACGTTCACGTAATCAACAAGATCAGTGAAAGCCACAGCGTTAATCTTTTTAAGATATATGCTCTTCATAAAAAAACCGCCTGATTCAGGCGGTTTTTTTTATATTTCATTGCACGATTAGACTAAGTATTTATTAACACTGAATATTGGCTTTTAGCTTGTAGAAATTCAAGGCATTGTCTAGGTCTGTGAGCAACTCTTTTTCTGTATATTCCTTGGGTGCAAGTTTTAGCAGAGTAGGCATGTAGTTATTTTTATATTCTTTAGGATATTGTTCACACAGGATGCGTGTTCTTTCTTCCAGACTAATTGTTGAAGAGTCGAGTTTGTCCAGATAAGCACTGAGTTGATTATCTGACTGTTCAAACTGCGCTTTAATATTTGCAGCAGCCTCGGCTGAATTCTCTGCTTGCTGTTTTTGGCAGCCGCTTATTGCCAGACTCATCAATAAAGTAATTAGGATGCGATTTTTCATGCTGCCAAAATATTGTTATTGCTCATATGAAAAATTATAGAGAGAAATGACTAAAAAGAAAGCAGTGATGCATAAACTTTATGAGACATTGAACATTCATAACATCTGATATTGACTGAAATAAGGAATTTTCTCCTAAAAATCTGAATTAGCCCATTCTCATTTATAGGTTTAGCAATTCTTCTTAGGTTTTGGTTGTTTAATCGTCTTATTTGTTCATTAAAAAGATTTTTGGATAAATTACAGTCATTTAATTAACAAAAGTAATGGTTTTTTCATATTTTGAAACATTGCATCTATATATCCTACACAGATTGGCTGCATGGCTAGTGATATCTTGGCGTCATTCTAAGAACTTAATGAAAATAATTAAAAATCAGCACATTATAAGGCCTGTTTAATTTAGGAGAGTTAAACAGGCTTTTTCTTTTCCATATTAAATCTTGTTTTTTTCTTTGCTGATTGTATTTTTTGCTCATTCTCTTTCACATAAGTTTTCATACACAACATAAAGCCTGAAAATTCCCTCAGGAGAGATACATGAATAGATGTTATTTATATATCTCTTTTCACGAAAAGACAGGACAAAGCTATGATGAGATGTATATGCGCATTTGGCATGGGCGTGATGGTTGGCTGTTGTTTTAAATCTTGCAAAGAGAAAATGTGTCAGATGATGAGCAGCAAGCATTGTAAAAGTGATCATTGTAAAAAAGATCAGACGACTCAAGCTGAAGAGCCTGTACAAACTTAGCCCAAAAGCTTCAATTTTACTGAAAGGCTAAACAGAGCTGAGTACTGAAGTTGTTCTAGATCGCTGATCCAATCATTTTATATTGAATCATTCTATATTTAAAGCAATAAAGCTTGATCCTAGATTGAGCTTTTTACACTTAGGAGAAAAACATGATGCAATTTATATTTTGTTTATTTGGTCTTCATGGTGCGACTGAAATTAACTACACGTGTGACCATGATGAGGTCAAACAGTGTCGTGATTGCTTGAAAAATATTGAATAATGTGCCAAATCATCAGACATCTTAATGAAGATCAATCCCCGTTCAATCATCAGTTGGCGGGGTTTTTCTTTACTGATGAAATTTTTGGATCTAAACATAATTTCTCACAAGGAATACTTTATAAAAGAATCATTTCAATAGGATTACGTTTTGATAAATTCTTAGCTGCTTAGAACTGGAATACAATAAAATTTATGCGTGTGATCACCCATGCTCGAATTCTTGAAGCAATTCAAAAGAGGCCAAAGGCTGAAACTGCATTAGCTGGTGGGGATTGACTGATTAAGGCCAAGCATCCTAAAGGTTTTGCTGAGATGAAAAGACTTTTTCCGGCAGTGGGTAAGGTTAGAAAATTTCATGTATTTGATATCGGCGCGCACGCGAATTCATATTCTCTGCTGTACCGTCTACGATCAGGCTGAATAGCTTATTTGCTCAGATGGACAACAAGAATTGTGAAATGTCAAAGAGCACTTGAAGGAAAGTTTGTCTCTTTATAAAACTGAATGTGCAACATAAATAACATTGATGTTTAGCAGCAGATATCATATTTATTTATTAATAGATATATGAAGGAGATGCATATGACAAATAAGCCAGAGCAAGAATCAAATCCGCATAAAGAATCAAATGACGACAAGGGTAATCAGGCATCTTATAAGCATGTCAAACCAGAGAAAAAACCCAATGCAGAACCGGAAAATCCATTGAGAGAGCAAAAATAGCTTTTTCACATGGACGAAGCCCTAACTTGGTTTAGGGCTTTTTAATTTCCCAATAAGCGTTGATCTCTAGGCTTTGCAATAAATTCATCTTTCATTTCAAAGAAAAATTCATGGGCTTGTTCATGATCACAGTGCAACCAGTCATGTCGTGATTTTTCCGGAATCACAATGATCGAGCGTTTTTCGTCATTCGGATCATGAAACTGTTTCATAAAGGGATGTTGATCTGAATTTATGGTTAGCATCGAAAATGATCTGATTTTCTCACCATCAATGTGTGCGTCATCATAAATTGCCGCTACGGTAAAAGGATTGCCATCTTCACGTGAAATACCAAACCAGTGCGGTTTACCGTCTATATATTTAGGTTCATAGAAGGTATCGACCGGTACTAAAGCAAACTGGTTGTTTTTCCAGGCATGTCGAAAACTCGGTTTGGATGCCACTGTTTCAGTCCGTGCATTATAGGTATGCCGGCCATATTTCAATTCTTTCGCCCAGGCTGGAATCAGTCCGAAACGTGCAATATCCAGCTCAAATTCGTCAGCACCGCGCATAATGATTGGAGCTGGCGCTAAAGGATAAACATGCATTTTCATTTCCAGTTGATCTTCATGAATATCTAATAAGGAAAGACGTTTTTTTGATGGGAATTCATAGTTCGAGCACATAAATAACCTCTTTCTTTCTAATTATTGTCTGCTAAAGAATTAAGGTATAAAAATGATGGGCTCAAAACAATTCGAAATCGTAAATGTAGTTTTAACACAAAGTAAGAATACGGATTAATATCAGTTTATCCTCTTTATAGAATAGCGCTCCTTTAAAAGACTATTCTATAAATATGAAGATTAAAATATTTGCGTTTTTAATGATTAAATATAAAAGCTCGCCGGGTTATTTTGTAGGGCAGGTGCTCAAAGCTTTTCCTTGTTCAACTGAATGGATAAAGTTTTCAATCAGAAATTCACTCTGTTTTAAGGAATCACGATGATCTCCATTTTTGACTAGATGAAAGGCGATAGATTTCTGCTTTGTACATACCTGCTGGTAGTAAGCATAAGTACCACGATAATCGACCAGTTGATCTTTCTCGCCTTGTACCAGCAGAACCGGCACAGTCGGTGTCATATTCTCAATAGACTGTTCTTTTAAATAATTTGTCAAAGGTGCCAGATTTACATTTGATTTAAAGATAGTCTTAGGTGCTTGTTTTAAGTCCGATTGTAATTCTGACAAACAGCGACTGCGTGCATGATTAAGAATTCCTCCCATTTCTGGGCTCACTAAATTTGCTGGAGCAAGCATCGGGTCTGCAGCTTCTGCTCCTAAAAGCACAATTGGAAAAAATGCGGCGACATCAGTCGTGATTTGCGAATTGCTGGCAACATATTCAGCGATTCCTTCATAATGATAACCGCCCGGCGCCAGTGCAATTGCCCCGCGAAGATTAAATTCAGGCGCATCTTTTTGACCGGACGCTGCAACTTTAAGAGATGCTGCACCTCCTTGACTATGACCCATAACATACCAATTTTTACTAAAGTTATAAGGCTTTAAATGGTGGATCGCTCGTACAGCATCAACGACAGTATGCAACTGACTTCGCGCATTCATATAAGGATGACCGCCCGGAGTGCCTAAACCTTGATAATCAGGTGCAACAACTGCATAGCCGCGAGCGAGCCAGGCATTCAATGCCTTAGCAGCGATTTGCTGATAGACATGGACTGGCCCACCTATATAATCGCCAGAGGGTGCACATGTATCAGCAACGCCAGTTGTACCATGCGCCCAAGCCAGAACAGGCCATCCATCTTTAGGGACTTTGCCTTTAGGTAACAAGATATAGCCTGAAGTGACGATAGGCTCGGATTTTGTGCCACGACTGCGATAATTGATTAAGAAACGTTGTGAGGCATTCGTAAACAGATCAGTATCTTGTTCTTGTATAGATAATATTGTACCCGGTATTTTTTCCGAAATATGAGATGCTTGGATTTTGCTGTTATCGGGAAGTGGAGGAGAGGCTATTGCATATGTTGAACCTAAACATAAACAGCTCATGATCAATTTAATAATAGGAGGTTTAATTTTCATCACTGAAACCATTTTCCTTTTTATAATGTCATTTTTAATGTAGCAGCTTTATTTATGTTTCTAAATTAACTCTGCACAAAGTTTGTAAACTAAAGCTTTTAAGTTAAGGCGAATATGCAATACAACAGGTTATTTTAGGTTAGCTGATAACTTTAATATAAGCACTTATATTTTAATGTGGTTCTGATCTGTGAGTAGAATTCATATCATGTCTAAGCTGACTAATACGATCATAAATCACTTTTCGCATTCGGTTTATTACTCCCAGAGGTTTGTGCTCCGGTAGTGTATGCCATGGTGTAAAAGAGAGATTTTCACAAAACTTGTTTTGTTCAGGTGTATCAAAAACTTGCTGAGGAATGCGGATAGTGGCTACCTTGTAGAAAGGTGCCTCACTTTCTTGCCATTCAGTCATGGAATCTTCGACTGACATGGTGTTTGATGTTCTAGGCTGTATCAGAAACTCCATACATGCTTCACTTTTTTGCAAATATTTGCGCAATTTTTCTCTTAGAAAATTATGATGCGGAGCATGTGGAAGAGGGTCTATCACTGTCGAACATGCTTGAGCTGAATACTTTACAGCTTGACGATCAGTGCCTATTCCTAATTGATAGGGCACCATAGACCAATATCTAGTTTGCAAAGGATTAGAAATTTTATTTCTCGTATTTAAGGCAATCCAGGTTCCTTTAGCTCCTAATGCAAAAGGAATATGCAGCTTATTGAAAAATCTATCGCTATTTATATCTTGCATAAATGACCTATATCGGACTGGATCATTCACAAAAAAGACAGGATGATTGATCATAATGAAATCTTGAGTAGAGGTTTCATCATCTAAAAGCTTTTCTCCCGGTACTCCTAAAAGTTTTATCGCCATGCCACGGGCATCTTTTTTAATATCTGCTTGTTGGGCATCTTTAGAACCATTAGAGAAACGAATCCAGGCTTGATATGTTTTTCCAGGAAGAAAAACACCTTGAGCCAAGTTTTTAGGAAGAGCTTCATCTACTTTGAATTCTGCGCGTACACAACCGTGTGCTTTGGGATGGGCATCACGTAGCGCGATACCTGTGGAATATTCTTTCCGAATCGATATCTCAATTATATCTGCGATTTTTTCAGTTATATTTGCTTCATCAGGATAAAGACTTTCACTTAAATGATGATCTATATTGGGATGAATATTATCTTTTGAAGAGTTAGATGCTATAGGGGAAGCGTTAGCATATGCAGCACTACAAATACTTATTGCCATTAAAGAGAAAACTAGACCCGAGCATATAGGTCTTATAAAGTTAGGCATTGATTTTCTCCTTGCTATAAAGCTAGAGTTAGTTTTAATTTTTTAGCCTATGAACTGAAAATTCTTTGGACATACTTTAGCCATAAAACAATGATAATGTCTGTGTAATTATTGATCTTCAGATTTTAAGTCCATCCAATTCCTTCCTAAAACTGTTTCCACTCTTTGTCGTGTGCTCAATATAGAAGACGATTTATGTTCTTACTTTAATTTAACTCAACACAGAGTTTTTTACTTTAGCAAAATTTATCCATAAACTTATGAAAATTTATTTTTAGACTAATGCGAGATGCTCGTAGCAAAATCAAGAGTCGTCGAATACAGTGCTATAGAAATTTATTGAGTTTAAAATTTTGAAAATATTAGGATATATAAATCAATGCCAGTTCTAGCAATCCAGCATAGACTCAGTGGATTTTACTTTTTTTACTATGCGATTGTTGGGGCATTCATGCCTTTTTGGAGTCTGTATCTTGAAGATCAAGGCTTCAATTATCAGGAAATCGGGATTTTATCTTCTATTGCGATTGTTACCCGATTCTTTGCGCCGTTGATCTGGGGTTGGATTGCAGATAAATCCGGTAAACGCATGTTGCTGGTGCGTATTGCCACCTGGATGGAAGCCTGTATCTGGTTCATGATTTTTATTATTCCCAATAGCTTTCAATCTGTAGCTTTACTGATGCTGATTTTCAGTTTCTTTCAGAATGCCATTCTGGCACAGTTTGAAGGCGTGACTTTGTTCTGGCTCGGGGAAAAAAGAGCAGAACTCTATGGCAAAGTACGAAAGTGGGGATCTGTCGGCTTTATTATCGGTGTATTCGGCTTGGGCGCCGTCTTTGAAATTATTAGCATCAGTATGTTACCCGTCTTGTTGCTGAGTATTTCATTTCTGGCCTTTCTTTGGTCATTTACCATTAAAGAGCCCACGACAGCGCCTACCGCCCAGAAACAGCTCGAACCCTTATGGCCGATATTCAAACGCCCAGTCGTCTATAGCTTTTTCCTGATTGAATTGATTCTGCTATTTTCACACGCGCCATTCTATAGTTTTTATAGCAATTATCTCAGTCAGTCGGGATTTAGCACCAGCCAGATAGGGCTGTTTTGGTCAGTCGGGGTCATTGCGGAAATAATCATGTTTGCCTATGCGACGTTCTTTCTGACACGCTGGTCGTGGCGTCATCTGGTCACGCTATGCTTGTTAATGACCGGATTAAGATGGTTCATCGTCGGGATATTTCCTGCTTCATTCATGGCACAGTTTTTTGCCCAAACGATTCATGCTTTAAGTTTTGGTTTATTTCATATGATCGCGATGCGGGTGATTTTTCAGAACTTCTCTGCAGGGCAGCAAGGACGTGGACAAGCGCTCTACAGCACCATGTGGGGGATTGGTGTGGCGAGCGGCAGTATTCTGGCTGGGCATTATTGGGATCAAGTTGGCGGCACATCTATTTTTATCGCTGCTGCAGCATCGACCTTGCTTGGCTTATTACTGATTTTTGGATTGCCAAATAAGGTCGAACTGCAAAAACAGGCTTGAAAATATCATCTCAACATTAAATACGGATTTTGGCGTATTGCCCAAACCACGGTTGTGCCTGCTCCAATTGGGCTGCCAGTTGTAGTAGCAGATCCTCACGGGCAAATGGTGCAATAAACTGTGAACCGAGCGGCAGGTTTTGTTCATTCCAGTACAGCGGTACAGACATCGCCGGGAGTCCGGTAATATTGGCCAGTTGCGTGAAAGGCACCCATTTCAGATTTTCTTTCACAATCTGGTCGACCAGTTTACCTTGCGCCAGCAAATGTGCTTTATTTAGTTTCAATAAAGCTTTAAGAATCGGTTTCTGCCAGTTTGGTGTTTTGACCTCACCATTTTTTGGCGCCACTGTCGCCGTTGCAGGCGTCAGGTACAGATCATAATTATCAAAGAAATGATTCATCTGGGTTACATATTGACCCCAGTTATTCAGGTTCTGGATATAATCAATCGCGCTGGTTTTGGCCCCAAAAGCTGCCAGCGCTAAAGAGTCCAGTTCAAAATCATTCGATCTAGACGGATAGCCTTTCTGAATTTCATCCAGCATAAATGAAAACTGGCTAAACCAGGTGGTAATAAAATCCTTGGCCAGTTGCATGCCATCAATGGCTGGGCGGTCTTCGACCACTTCATGGCCCAAAGATTCTAGCAATTTGGCTGTTTGTTCAATGGCTTTAATGGCATCCTGGGAAACAGGTGTGCCAATCGTAGAATAAGTGCTAAACGCAATTTTCAGTTTTTTTGGCGGTTGCTGAATCACATCCAGATAATGATGCTGTGGACGCTGAATCTTAAACAGTGAACTATGATCTTCACCATGGGTGGCATCCAGCATTGCAGCACTATCCCGTACCGTTTTGGTCAGTACATGCTGAATCGCGGCGCCATGCATGGCTTCACTCATTTGTGGTCCCCAAGGCGTGCGGCCACGACTCGGTTTCAGGCCAAACAGGCCGCAATAGGAAGCGGGGATACGTATCGAGCCGCCACCATCACCAGCACCCGCAATTGGTACAATTCCGGCAGCCACGGCAGAAGCGGAACCACCGGACGAGCCGCCGCTATTATGCTGTAAATTCCACGGATTTTTACAGCTGCCCCAAGCATCCGGTTCAGTAATACCTTTAATCCCAAATTCAGGAGTATTGGTACGTCCAAAAGTCACAATCCCGGCTTTTTCCCAGCGATTGACAATCTCGGCATTGGTCTCGGCGATATAACCAATCCGTTTTAAGCCCTGACAACCATAAGAAGTTGGATAACCGGCATATTCCTGAAACAGGTCTTTGACCAGAAAAGGCACACCGGCAAAAGGCCCCGACAGATTTTGCTGGCTCCGTTTCAATGCATGCTCATGCATCGGAATAATAATCGCATTTAGCTCGGGATTGGCAATTGAGCTACGCTCTAGTGCAGCAGATAAAAGTTCACTTGAATGTACTTGTTTATTGGCGACCAGATCAGCCAGTCCTAAACCGTCATATTGCAGATATTCTTCAAATTTCATTGCCATTCCCTAGTGTTGCTGCTTCAAGGTTGTAGATCATTTAGGCTCAAGATGCAAGCACCACCTGATTTCGCCCACGATGTTTGGCCTGATACAAGGCTTGATCTGCAATATTGATCAGGTTTTGCAGGTCTTGGGCCTGCGGTTCATTTTGATGAGTGATGCCCACACTCACGGTAATATACAGGGGCGAGCCATCTGATTGATAAATCGGGGTTTTTTCCACCAGATCATGAATCCGTTCTGCAATAAGACGTGCTTCTGATGGTTCGGTATTCCAGAGTAACAGCACAAATTCTTCCCCACCAATTCGTGCAAACAGATCTTCAGCACGTAAATTGCAGCGAATGATTTCCGCAAAATGTTGCAGCACCTTGTCACCGACATGATGGCCAAAATCATCGTTCAGACGTTTGAAATGATCAATATCCAGCATGATGACCGAAAATTCCATTCTGTTGGCATATTGCAGTAAATATTCACCTTTCTGAAAGAAAAAATGACGGTTCATGGTGCGGGTCAGACTGTCATGATTGGCCAGATAGAGAACCCGTTTAAACAGCTCATTGCGGTTTTGACTAATAATACAAAGAATAAGCGGCGATAAGGCCAGCATAAACAGCCCGATCCGGAGCGAAATATAAATCGTAGAATCTGCCAAGGTGTCATGCGTTGTGGCATAAAACCGCGTCAGGCTGTAATAGGTTAAAATAGTCACAAACGCATTAATCAGTGTCATGCTAAACAGGCGATAGGTCAACGCAGCCCAGATCAGTGCAGCCAGAGGGTAGAGCATTGCACCCGGGCCTGCAAAAATATTGGTAATGATGACACAGGCCACGACTGAAGATGCAGGTAAAAAATAGCTGAAGTAATTACGTTTTTGACGACGGTTTTTAAATAAGTACTGCATGTCTTTTATTCTTGGAAATGCCAAGATTAAAGGAAGAAACACAATATAATTCACCATTTCACCGGTCCACCACAGACCAAAATCAATCCATAAATTTTCTTTGGTCATGAATGAATTGGGTAGATTGGGCAAGGTGATGACTGCAAAAGCCGCACTGGCCAGGCAGCCTGCAAAAGCGAAGATGCCAAATAAATGAACGAAGGTATAACCGGTATTATAGTATTTGTAATTAATTAGGACTTACGCATTGACGGATTCAAAAAAGTATTACAATAGTTTATAACGTATCTGTGATCAGACGAACTAAACATGCTTCTACAGCAACTTGTACATTACCCATTTATATGGGCTTTCTCATGACAGAACCGAACTCTATTAGCTGCACACAACTTGCCGAGACTTATAATATCTCGCATGATAGTGTAAATCGCTTTCTAGAGCGTGAAGACTACACACCTCACGACCTATATCAAGAAGCAATTCAACATATTGATAATAATAAGCTTATAGTCAGTATTGATGATACTGTTTTAGATAAACCATATAGTCAACATATGGACTTGGTTAGCTATTTTTGGTCAGGCAAACACCACCGATCCGTCAAGGGTATTAATCTCATTACCTTGTATGCGACAGATCAAAATGGTCAAAATATTCCAATTAATTTCCGAATTTATGACAAATCTGAAAGTAAAACCAAGAATGATTACTTTATGGATATGTTAAGTGAAGTACTTAGTTGGGGTGCAAAGATTCAATTTATTTCAGGTGATAGTTGGTATTCATCGACTGGAAATCTAAAAACCATAAGAAAACATGGTATTCGATTTATGTTTGGTATCGACTGTAACCGTAAGGTTTCCCCTGAAAAAGGACAATGGTTTCAACTGCGTTTATTGCCAAATTTCCATCAGGGTCAAGTGGTCTGGCTCAAAGATTTTGGCTTTGTACAATTATTTAAGACTCAGTTAAAAGAACAGCAGAGGTTTTATATTGTGTATCAAGATGAAGATGATTTATTATCCTTTGAGGGTTTTCATGAATTACATTCAAGTCATTGGAAAATAGAACAATATCACCGGGTGATTAAACAGGTTTGTCATATTGAAAAGTTTCAGGTAAGACGGTCTAAACTGATTTTGAATCATATTTTTTCAGCCTTGATGGCCTACGTTGAGATACAAAAGAACCAGTTTGAGCGGATCTTTGAAAATGTATATCGTTGGCAGAAGAAATTATTTAGACCAATTATCAAAAACTTCATTGATGACTTTATTCTCGATAAAAATCATCTGCTACCACAGAGAGTCTATAAATAACAGTGCGTAAGTCCTATTAATCTTGAAATATCGAATAAAAAATATCGAGACAATGGTACTGATCAGATTAGAAAGCGTGAGAAACAGGCTTTGTAATAGGCTGTTCCCGTTGACCAGATCTGCAAACATAAAAGCACTGAATGCACCGAGCCAACCTCCCAGATTATTTAAATGTGGAAAGCGTAAGAACAGGGCTAACAAGGCAGCATTGGCGGGCCACAATAAGGCCAGGTACTCAATCGGTCTGGTTGCGATCCCAATAAAACAACAGACTAAAACAGCGAAAACACTGACAAAATAAGCATAGGTTTCATGATTTAATTGTTGTTCTGTTATTCGAGCTAATTGCAAATTTAAAATCCTATTCAAATTTTTAAGTGTGAATGATCACTTTGTTCAGCAACTAAGTTTGACCCAAAATATAATTTTATTGTTTGATTAATCTGTTATTAATACGAACTTAAGATTCTTATATACGAAATATATACAAAAAAAGTCAGAAAGGAAATCCATCTTTTTAAACAATGTGATAAATAATTTCTGACTCTGTATTGAAATTGCGTTAGAGCGGGACACGATCCCAAAAAATATGATAATTTAGAATCAATTGTTAACAAGATGCCGGTAAATATGAAAAAAATATGTCTTAGCCTTATCTTACTCATGAGCTCACCTTGGCTAATGGCGACAGAAAATAAAAAACCAGCAAATGCTCCTGCTAAAGCTGCTGAAATCCCAAATACATTTACTGTGAAAACCCGTCCGGAAATTGTCGGATTGTGGGGAATGGAAATCCCGAATAATAAAAAATGTATCGAATATTATAATTTTAAAGGCAATAATAATGTGGTGATTAAAAGTGGCGATGAGTGGACGTCGGGGCTATATGACTATCAGCCGGCACAGGATCCTTCGCAGCAGATTCCAGCGCTGATTCTGCAAGTAAAATATGACAATAATGAAAAAGACTGTTCAGGCAATCAGGTGGATCAGTCTGGTGAAATTTCGCAATATTTTGTGAAATGGCAAAACCCTTATACCATTAACTTCTGCGCCAATGAAAAAGCCGAACAATGTTTTGCTGTGCTCAGACGCGTATTGCCTTAAATTGCAAACAATAAAAAAACCGCTGAATGACAGCGGTTTTTTTATGAGCTTTGATTTAAGCTTTGTCTTCAGCACCTTCAAGCTGCTTTAACAAATGCTTCTCTAGGTAATGAATATCCATTGCCTGTTTGCAGAAGTTTTTATCCTGAAGGATTAAATCTTTATGCAAAGGAATATTGGTTTTAACGCCAGTCAAAATCATTTCTTCCAAAGCATTTCTCATTCGAGAAATAGACGTCTCACGATCCTTACCATGCGAAATCAGTTTGGCAATCATCGAATCATAATACGGTGGAATGCTGTAACCTGGATAAACATGCGAATCTAAACGGATACCTGCGCCGCCTGGTGCATAGAAGTTGTCAATCTTGCCTGGTGAAGGCAGGAAGGTCGATGGATCTTCTGCGTTAATACGGCATTCAATCGCATGTCCTAAAACCTTGACGTCTTCTTGCTGAATATCGAGGCCTAAGCCGCCAGCAATACGCAATTGCTGTTCGATAATATCGATACCCGTGACCATTTCAGTTACCGGATGCTCAACCTGAACACGCGTATTCATTTCAATGAAGAAGAACTCATCATCTTCAAACAGGAATTCGAATGTACCTGCACCACGATATTGCATCAATTTACAGGCATTGACACAGGCTTCTAGAATATCAGCACGTGCTTGCTCTGGTAAGTTCGGTGCTGGTGCTTCTTCCAGTACTTTTTGATGGCGACGCTGTAGTGAACAGTCACGATCATACAGATGAATCGCATGACCATTACCATCAGCAAGTACTTGCACTTCGACGTGACGTGGCTTTTGCAGGAAACGTTCCATATAGACCGTATCATCACCGAACCACATTTCTGCATCACGCTGTGCAGCCTGAACAGATTCCAGCAGGGTATCGACATTTTCTACGATACGCATACCACGACCACCACCGCCAGAAGCAGCTTTTACAATCAGTGGAAAACCGATCTCTTTGGCTTCAGCCATGGCATTGTGAATCGTTACGGCATGGTCGCAGCCCGGTACTGTTGGTACACCAGCTTTTTTCATGGCAATAATGGCAGAAACCTTGTTTCCCATTAAACGAATATGTTCCGGACGCGGACCAATAAAGATAAAACCAGAATTTTCTACGATTTCTGCAAATTCTGCATTTTCAGCGAGGAATCCATAACCAGGATGGATTGCATCTGCGCCGGTAATTTCAGCAGCTGTAATAATCGCAGGAATATTCAAGTAGCTGTCACTGCTCGCACCAGGGCCGATACATACTGCTTCATCACAGAAACGTAAGTGCATCAGGTCCTTGTCTGCGTCAGAATAGACACCTACAGTTTTGATCCCTAAAGTTCTGCAAGCACGGGTGATGCGTAACGCAATTTCACCACGGTTTGCAATTAAAACTTTTTGCAACATTATAAATCCCCGGGGTGATTAAGCGCGGTAGCGGAAAAGTGGTTGACCGAATTGAATCACTTCACCATTTTTCACCAGAATTTCTTCAATCACACCGCTTTGAGTAGCTTCAATCGGGTTCATGATTTTCATTGCCTCGATAATACCCAGCGTATCGCCTGCAGAAACGGTCTGGCCAACTTTAACAAATGTCGGTTCACCTGGGCTTGGTGCTGCATAGAACACGCCGACCATTGGTGAAGTTTCAACTGCGCCACGAGGAGATTTTGCTGCTGGCGCTTCGGCTGCTGGTGCAGGCATAGCAGGAACAGCTGCTGCAACCACTGGATTACGACGAGTTAATGCAATCGACTGATCGCCTTCTTTAACTTCGATCGCCTGTAAGTCAGATTCAATCATCAAGTCGATGAGTTTCTTGATTTTACGGATATCCATGAGACAGTATTCCTAATTAAGATTGTGTAGAAGGTTGTATTTTTTCAATGATATAGTCGAGGGCAGCAGCATAGCCTTTTGCACCTAGACCACAGATCACGCCGATGGCTTTATCGGACAAGTATGAATGATGTCGGAATGCCTCACGTGCATGCACATTAGACAGATGGACTTCAATGAAAGGAATGGCAACGCCAAGGAGGGCATCGCGAACAGCAACAGAGGTATGGGTCAATGCTGCTGGATTAATAATGATATATTGAATGCCGTCTTGCTGGGCTTGATGAATTCGGTCAACAATGGCACCTTCCCAGTTGCTCTGGAAAGTATCGAGTTGTAAGGTAGCTTGTTGAGCCTGAGCAATCAGCTGCTGGTTAATATCGTCAAGACTAAGGTGACCATAAACTTCCGGTTCGCGCTTCCCAAGCAAGTTTAAATTCGGTCCATGAATAACCAAAATGGTCGAACTCATCCAGCATGCTCCAATTAAAAAGTATCGGGGTTTGTTTGCAAGATGTCTGCAAACTCTGCTTATTATTGCATGATTTTCTACATTACTATTTATAATTTCTTTGAATTAACGTAGAAAGCATATAGCAAACAGTGGCGCTATAATGAAAACTTTGCAGAGATTTGGCAATGTTAAAAAATTACAATTCGCTGGGTATTCAGATTATTTTCATTGTAAACCCAATTGGCAAAAACAGTTAATATCCTTTATGTAACTGTATCTTCATGTTAACGCTAAATTCTTCCTTTTAGTGATATTTTTAGTTTTAAACAAGAGTTGTCTGGCTGATTTTACTGCAATGTTCGACTTCTATAGCATAGAAAACTCTTTACATTCTGACTTTAGAGTTGTGCTGATTATCCTCTTTATATATAAGCTATCGACCGTTTCTCAAAACTTGACGAAAATTTAAAAATATAAGATAAGACAATATGTTAATGATATTTTCTCTTATTGTACTTGGATTTTCCTAGGTCTATTCTTCCAATATATTGGAATTAATTACATCATTTTCAATTCAAGTATTCATGACAGACACTGTACAAGAATCTATTTCTTCTTCCGGAGATAAAGGTTAAATCTCAGCGGGTTTAAGATAAAACGCTCGACTTATATGCCTCGTATTTATAGACGCATGAAATGACGAATGTGTTCATCTTCAAGCCTTCTACACAGTGAAGCCATTAATCGCCTAACGCTTAGATAGTGGCAAAAACACATACATTTGTTGATATTTTGCTCGTCATCATCTTTGCAGAAGAGTTCAAAAGTATTGAAGAGCGTAAAGATTGAACCAAATAGGTCTGATTGAAGCGGAATACGGGCTTAAAGCAAAATTTGCTCTGTAGTTGCCTCATCTAAATTAACTTCTTGAGCTAATCTTTATATAATCATGCGATTCCTCTCAAACAAGACTTTCTATGACACCTGCATGCAAACTATTAAAAGCCAATAAAATCGAATACAGCATTCATGAATATGAACATGATGCCAATGCCAAAAGTTTCGGGTTAGAAGCTGCTGAAAAATTAGGGCTTTCGGTGGAAGAAGTCTTTAAAACTTTATTAGTCACGGATGATAAACAGTATTTTGTTGCCATATTGCCGGTACATCATCAGTTAAATCTGAAAAAAGTAGCCCAGGCTGTGGGATGTAAAAAACTCCAGATGGCAGATCCTAAACATGCAGAACGTTTGACCGGTTATCTGGTCGGTGGAATCAGTCCCATTGGTCAAAAGAAACGATTAAAAACGGTGATTGATGCCAGCGCAGAACAGTTGGATAAGATCTATGTCAGTGGCGGTAAAAGAGGCTTGGATATTGGATTAAAGCCGGCTGATCTTGCCAAAGTGCTCAATGCACAGTTTGTCGATGTGCTGGATATATAAGATCGGAGTACGATGATCAGCTAAATTCATAGAACCTGAAGTGATAGATTTAAAATGGCTGCATATTTTTTGGTCGGAAATAACAGTAAATAATTTTATACGTTTGTATATTAGATAAGTTAAAACACAGCCTGACTGTGTACACAACAAGGAATGAAAACAAAAATATAAATTATTATGCGGAGCATAATGGATGAAAATTCAAAATAAAAAATGGCCACGGTTCTGTCTAACATTATCTGCGATGGTGATGCTATCTGCGTTGCCGAGTGTACAGGCCGCTTCTGCACCTTCAGCTGCACCTGCCAATTCACAGCAGGTTTTCTTTGTCGGAAACAACTGGGATGGCACAGTGACTGTGATTCGTCCATCGGGTGATTTTGGCAAAATTGGCGTCATTAACATGATTCCTGACCGTAAAGAGCGTCTCAAAGAAATTCATCTCAATCCAATCAAGCTGATTGCCTATACCTATATTCAGGCCACAGCGGGTGAAGGTAATGATCAGTTGGTAGATGATATGTACTCGACGCCAGGATGGTCAGTCCATCGTGGCATCGCGTCCAAGTTTCGCCGATGTGGTCTCTATTAATATCAAAACAGGCAAGATGAACTGGCGTACACCGGTTGAAGGTTTTCGTGCCGATCACATGGCGGTTTCGCCAGATGGTCAACGCGTGGCGGTGTCAGCATCTTCAGGCAATGTGGTACATGTCCTGGATATTCACACTGGCAAAGAGTTAGGGCGTTTTGCTACGGGTGATAAACCGCATGAAAATATCTACTTCGATGATGGTAACAAAATCCTGAACTCCGCGATTGGTAATGTTGAAACGTCAATGGATGCACAGTGGCAGGATTTCACCAAAGGAAAACGCTACATTAGCATCGCGGATGCCAATACCCATCAAGTGCTGAGAAAAATTGATTTCAGACCTGCACTCGATGCATTTGGTCGCAAGGATTTATCCAATTCAGTTCGCCCAATGGTATTTAGCAAGGATGAAACGAAACTTTATGCCCAGGTTTCATTTTTTAATGGTCTGATTGAGTACGATCTGAATCAGAACAAGATTAGCCGGATCGGACAGCTCCCTGGCAGTGATAGTATCCCGAAAGACCGGACAAAATGGGTCAATGATTCGCGTCATCATGGTTTGTCAATTAGTGCTGATGGTGAAAAACTCTGTGTTGCAGGAACCATGGATGACTATGCCACGATTGTAAATCGCAAGACGCTGACTGCGGGCAAACTGATTTCTGCCGGCAAACCCTATTGGGCAACGCGTAGTCCAGATGGTAAAAGCTGTGTGATTTCCGAAAGTGAAACCGATGTGGTGACCGTGATTGATTTTGCCACAGGGGATAAAGTGCTCAGTGTGCCAGTTGGGAATCATCCACAACGTGTCCGGATCGGCTATGCACCAATAGACTGGTCAACGCCGTAGTCGAGCAACGATATAGGCAGCGTTTTGATAAGAGCTGTCTTTATTGGGTTGAGGAGATCAAGATGAAAGATAAGACCGTTCTTTTATATCTCATCATCGGATTACTCTTGTTCGGCATTTTGGTGGCTATTGCTTACCAGATACGACAAGACATCTATCGGACTGATTTTGCCAATCAAGTCCAAGCCCATCGTGATCAGGTTGCCCGACTTGAAAAATCATCCAGCTATATGTCTCTGAGTTTTAAGAGCAATAGCCAAAATACACAGGCTGAACCAAATAATGTAGCTACAAAGCAAAGCCTATTGTTAAAGCAACAACAACAGTTATATCTAGACTTTGCTCAAATCATCAGTGCTTTAGGTCAGGGGCAACAACCAGATCCTAGACAGGTCAGTTTGCTGGTTAGTCTACAGCAGACGCTGGTAGAAGCTAAACTGGTGACTCGAGACGAGGCGAAAGCACAAATTGAGTTTCTGCTGAAAGTTCTGCCAGAAATGGATCATGAATTGCATCGGGCTTTGCGAACCTTAGAACAAATCCGAAGTTGAGGAATTCAAGCCACGAATATCTTTTATTATTTTAGATGTGAAAATTGCTTTCATAAAAAAGCCCAAATGAGAATTCAGGCGTTTAGATATAAGTATTGAATACAGCGTACTTTTATAAACAATTCGCAGGCTTGGGTACGCCGGCCAAACGGCTTAAATGCCGCGCGACCAGACCCGTATTAAACTTTTCCTGAAGCATGGCATTGTTAATGTCAGCACTAACCGTTTTCATTAGGAATTTAATTAAGGGACGTGTGGCCGGTGAATGGCCAAACTGCTGATAGAACTGACGCACTGCTTGCAGAATTTCAAAATGCCACGGGGTTAAGTTCAGTTCCAGGTTATTGGCCAGGACTTGCGCGACTTCTTCACTCCAAATGGTGTAATCGATCAGATGACCATCTTGATCCAGTTCTAAATTCATATTTAACTCATTGATTATTTCATTGAAATACAGCGATTAAACCCGAGGCAAAGATCTGCAAAATCGGCAAAATTGACAAGCTTGACTTGATCCGGCAAAGGCTGTGTCAAAAGCTCTGCATCATTTTCCAGCATGTAAATTTGCGGCAAATTTTGTAGAAATGAATGCTCCAGCTGTAATACGGCTTCACCCATCAGTATGATCTGATCAACTGGGGTATAAATTTGAGCGAGTTGTTCCAGAATCTGCGCCGTTGCCGCATAGTTCGATTGGATCAGATAAAGTGTGTGATTTGACATTTTATATATCCTTTATTCCTTACCAATACAGCACATGATCAAAGCCTTGAATAAATGCTGGGCTTAGCTCAATAAATTCAATCTCTTGTTCGCTCTGAGCCACAAAGGGCGAGTTCTGGTTTTTCTGTTCAATCAGAATTGGAGTGAGGTCATAAAACTCAAAACTGTCGACCATATTCG
Source organism: Acinetobacter lwoffii (assembly GCF_015602705.1). NCBI lineage: Bacteria > Pseudomonadati > Pseudomonadota > Gammaproteobacteria > Moraxellales > Moraxellaceae > Acinetobacter > Acinetobacter lwoffii. Next base: position 1,610,975 of record NZ_CP059081.1, on the reverse strand, counting down.
AGGCCAGTTTAAAGGCATGTTGTAACTGATCAAATTGCAGTTCTGAGCGTAGAAGACTAAGGCCTGCACCTTGTAGCAGAACTTTCACTTCCGCACCAAATGTCGCCAAAACCATGGTCGCAGACAGGCTTTCATGCACTTGCAGGCTGGTCAGATTGGCTTGGGTTAATATAACAAGTACAGATTTCACACAAGATTCCTTGGAAAAGCAACACATTCTAAAAAATGGAACATCTAGAATTGAATCAGACGTTGTGAGGATTGAACAGCATCGGCAAGTTCACCTAAACCGACCAATTCAAAGGCATCCGCCAGATTATGCTGCTGAATATTGTGACGTTGAGCATTGTCCTGATCTGTAATCCCTCGCGCCAGTGCTGCACTTACACAGACCGGTAGGCGAATATTGAGTGCTTGCCAGGCATGTGTAAGATGACGTTGATCGTCGGGCACCCATTGCAGTGCATTTGCGACCGACACGCCGTCCTGATAAAAGAATACGCGGAATTCTTGGTTTTTGTTGTGTAATGCCTGCGCCAAACCAAGGGCATGCCAGGCATAAATAGAAGTTGGTGCGGAGGTAACAAGAATTAAGGTGCTCATCGAAATTCACTACAGGCTTGATCAATAGCAACAGCTTGATCTGGGCTTCATCAGAAAGTAGGTAGTATACAATGATTTTAGTGACGGGTGGATTAGGCTTTTTAGGCTCACATATTGCTTTAAGTCTGTTAGCACAAGGATTAGAGGTCATTGTGGTCGATAATTTGGCCAATGCCAATTTGCAGACGCTGGAGCGACTTGAATATATTTCCGGGATGTATGTGCCTTTTATCAAAATTGATATTCGCAATACGCCTGCATTAAACAAAGTATTTGAACAGCATTCGATTCAGGCTGTAGTACATGCTGCCAGTTTTAAGTCGCTAGAAGAATCAGTATTAAAACCCCTTGAATATTATAATGATAATGTCAGCTGTATTATGAGCTTAATGCGCGCCATGCAACGTACCGGCGTACGGCATCTGGTGCATTTATCCAGTCTGGCAGTCTATGGACAATCCGGTACGGATCTCAATGAAGATCTACCTTTTAACTATACTTATCCCAATCCCTATATTAAATCGCAACAGATGGTTGAGGAAATTATTCGGGATACTGTCAAAACAGATAACGAGTGGCGCATTGCTATCTTAAGACTATCTAATATTAGCGGCGCCTTCGAGCATGGTGTCCTAGGCGAGGCGGTGCCACCTTTACCAAAAAATATTTTGCCTTTGGCGATGCAGGTCGCTGCGCAGCAGCGCGAATATCTGGAATTACGCCGTCAGGCTTATACTGCGGATGGAACAGTAGAGCGGAGTTTTCTGCATGTGGCAGACAGTTGTGATGCGGTGATTAAATCCTTGCAGTGGCTATGGCAACAACAGGAATTAAAATGTGAAGCCTTCAATATTGCTGGAACGCTCATTTCGATACAGGATTTGTTGGATCAACTGGCAGAAGTGACCCAATCTGCAATTAGAACAGTCGATGCCTTGCCTTATCCTCATGCAGAGCTTGACCAGCTAGGCGCGAATATTGAAAAGGCACAGCAGATTTTGCATTGGCAACCGCAACGTTCACTGAAAAAGATGCTTGAGGATGAATGGTTGTTTTATCAGAATATGCTCAGAGGGCAGTAATTAAGAGTGTTTAGCTAATATTTGATAATAATTATCATTTACATGATTGCTGTAATCAATTACTTTAAATAAATAGATTAAATCATTGATATAGAAATTCCTAAGATCAGTAACAGGCAAGAAGAATTGAGGTTGAACATGCAAACACGTATTGAACATGACACGATGGGAGAAGTGGCTGTACCGAGCGAGGCTTTATGGGGCGCTCAGACTCAGCGTAGCTTGCAAAATTTCAAAATTGGAAATGAGCGTTTGCCTCGGCCAATGATTCGTGCCATGGGACTCGTCAAAAAAGCTGCCGCCTTGACCAATGCCGAGCTGAATCAGATTCCCCAAGAACTGTCACACTATATCGTGGATGCGGCAGATGAAGTCATCAGCGGGAAATGGGACAGTCAATTTCCATTGGTGGTCTGGCAAACCGGTTCAGGTACGCAAAGTAATATGAACTGTAATGAGGTGATTGCCAATATTGCCAACCAGAAATTGGGCAATCATTTAGGGGCACAAAAACCGGTTCATCCAAATGATCATGTCAACCGTGCCCAATCTACCAATGATTCATTTCCAACTGCGATTCATGTGGCTGCGAGCTTGCAAATCAATGAACTGTTAATTCCGGCAGTCACACGCTTACGCGATACCTTATATGCCAAATCTCAGGATTTTGCCGATATTGTAAAAATTGGTCGGACACATCTACAAGATGCTACGCCTTTAACTTTGGGGCAGGAATTCAGCGGTTATGTCTCTCAGCTGGATCATGGGCTTCTTCGTCTAGAACAGGCCTTAGTTGGTTTATATGAATTGCCATTAGGCGGGACAGCGGTCGGTACTGGTCTGAATGCTCATCCCGATTATGCCGTTCAGTCTGCTAAAACACTAGGACAGTTAACAAGCTTACCATTTGTAACTGCGCCAAACAAGTTTGAGGCTCTGGCAGGCCGTGATGCTGCGGTATTCGCGTCTGGTGCATTAAAGACTTTAGCGGTTAGCTTAAATAAGATTGCCAATGATATTCGCTGGCTGGCCAGCGGGCCTCGTTGTGGTTTTGGTGAATTGCGTATTCCTGAAAATGAACCGGGTTCTAGCATCATGCCGGGTAAGGTGAACCCGACGCAAAGTGAAGCGATGACGATGGTGGTCGCGCAAGTTCTCGGAAATGACACCACCATTAACGTGGCAGGTGCATCAGGTAACTTTGAACTGAATGTATTTATGCCGGTCATTGCCTATAATCTGTTGCAATCCATCCAGCTTTTAGGCGATGCGTGTAACAGTTTTAATGATCATTGCGCCGTAGGCATTGAGCCGAATCATGAGAAAATTGAACATTTCCTGCATGATTCTTTAATGCTGGTCACGGCATTGAATCCGGTCATTGGTTATGAGAATGCAGCCAAGGTTGCCAAAACAGCTTATAAGGAAGGAAAAACCTTAAAACAGGTGGCTGTTGAACTGGGTTTAGTCACCGCTGAACAGTTTGATGAAGTGGTGCGTCCTGAACAGATGGTCTCACCGAATGCTAAATAAGGGCCGGAGCACTTTTATTTTCAATCTTTACGCCTGTTTTATCATGGAATAGTCAGCAGTGGTTTTTATCTCAGGCAGAGTTGCGTACAATAGTGTTAGATGAGATTAACCACTGATGATTGTTTTATGCTTGATATTTATTTAACAGATGTTCAAAGAAAGGTGCAATTCAAGGATTATCCAGGTGAGCATCCTGTTAAATTTATTCTGAATTTCAAAAAGATTTTCCCAAGTGTGATGGAACTTCTTTTACCTGTGCTTCCCGATAATGAAAATCTGGAAGAAATGTCTTGGGAATCGACCAGCGATGATTTTGAAACCTTCCAGATGTTCTTAACTGGATGGGGTATTATCGAACTTCGATTAAAAGCAATTACCCAGTTTAAAGATAAAGCATTTGCGGATCGTCTGGTTAAACAAGCCCAACAGAAACGCAAAGACTATCAAAAACAGCAGACTAAACTAACCACAGTTGAACTGGATTATTTGTTTATGCATGAGATGCATGCTCTGATTGATGCAGAACTGGTGGAACTCGGTGAGAAATTCTATTTACCGATTTTACGTGAGCTCTGGAAGACTAAAGTATCTGCTCAGGTGCTGAACGCGAAGTTTTAAATCGGTTTTTTAGCTTTTAATTATAAAATTAATCCTCCAATTTTGGGGGATTAATTTTTATCTGCAAGATGAGATTTATTTCATGATGTGCTCTCTCTTAGAATAGCCTAAGCAAGATTAAATTTGGTGATTGAAGGTCTTTATTCTTAAAATTTTGATCAATAATAGCGCATGTTGAACCATTGTTTAGCGTCAGGCACTCGCATAGGGCAGTAGTTTTAACGATTGTTCAAAAAATAGATGAAAATGATCATTTTTAGCTAAAAAATATATAAAAATATCAATTAAATAGCCTAGTAATTGAGTCCATTATTTTTTAAGGTATATAGGCTTTATCTTACGTTAAAGCAAAAGCTCCATTGATTAGCTATCCTTCATAAAAATAACTGAAGGTTCAAATTTTCCCGAAGATATATCCCAGGATTTTCAAAAATGTCGAATCAGTTTTTAGATTTAATTACTAAACGCCGTACTATTTATGCCATTGCCAAGAATGTTGAACAATCTCCTGAACATCTAACTGATTTGATTCAGACTGCAATTAAGCAGAGCCCATCTTCTTTCAATTCTCAGTCTTCACGCGCCGTCATTTTATTCAATTCAGAACATGAAAAGTTCTGGGGCTTTGTAGCAGAAAAATTAAAAAGCTATGCTAAAGATGAAGAAAGTGCTGCAAAAACCACAGTAAAAATGGCAAGTTTTGCGGCAGGGCTAGGTACCGTTTTATTTTTTGAAGATCACACAGTCGTACAAGGCTTACAGGAACAATTCCCATCTTATGCTGATAACTTCCCAATCTGGGCAGAGCATTCGACTGCGATCGCACAATTTGCAACCTGGACAGCATTGCATACAGAAGGTCTGGGCGCATCATTGCAGCACTACAATCCGATCGTGGATGAGCAAGTTCATGCGGAATGGGACATTCCATCAAACTGGAAGTTGCGTGCACAGTTGGTATTTGGTTCGATAGAAGGCGAGCCACGTGCCAAAGATTATCTGGCAGATGAAGAGCGCTTTAAAGTATTCCAATAAGCTGAGATCCATATCTGCACTTAACACGGTTTAAGGGCAGATATTTTTTAGATCTCGATGAAATCCCAATCAGCTTCATTAAAATTAAGTTAAAATAGCGTGCTAATGAAAATTGATGAGTAAGACCGAATGTCGAAAAACACGCAAAACCTGTCACCTTTACAAGAACTGATCGCAGAGCAAAAGCTACTTTGTGAAGAAGTAGGCTCGGCTTATGTTGAAGTCACGGGTGATGATGTTGTTGCTGTGGCCGTACATACCTTAAAGCAGGATCCAATTGTCGGCATCCGTAAAAAGCCTGAAACGGCTGAAAATATCAGCTGGTACATTTATGGTGGAGAGCCTTCAAGTGAAGAGGCTTTTGAAACCATGACAGTACGTGAATTACAGGACATCGCACCAGAAGTTTTACCGTATCTGGCCTTGGAAACAGGTTTTCGTTTCATGATCGATGCCGATGATTATGAAGATGTCTGGAAAGAAGAAATCTAAATGCTAAAAAAATCATCTTTCATTTGTGCTGGATTTTTATTACTGAATAGCATGGTCTTCGCAGAGCCGCTTTCACAAAGTGCCTATGATGAGTTTATTTCAGCACAGACTAAAATAGTGAATGAAACCAAGCATATTTTAGATGAAGATGATCAAAAGGCAGATGTCCAAACTCAACGCCAGGCTTTCTGTAATCGATTGAAAGCCTATCAGGATATTCAAAAGGTGTCCGAAGAAAATAGTAGTCTGAAGATGGCGCCTACGATGGCCATGATCGCCAAAAGTTTTCTTGAGCGGCAGGATCAAAGTTTGACTCAATCTGGAATGACGGCGAGCGTATTTTGTAAAAATAGGGAAGTAGAATAAGTTATAAACTACTTTTTTATCTTGAAAGTTTTTCGCAGTGGAATAAAAATAAAGTAGCTAAGTCTATTTTCACAACCAAATTTTATAGATATTAAAACCTGAAAGACCATCTCCCGAATATCATTTAATAAAGAAAATGTTAAGTTAATTTAAATTTATCTTGGTGTGGATATCTCATATCCCGCGGATATATCCACTGTATTCCATATATTGATAAGAATAAATGAATTGAATAGCCACCGATTTTGTAGACACCTTTTAGTTAGATAAAATGGCTAATTAACGAGGTGCTTATGAGCAGTAAACGATACCCTGAAGAATTCAAAATTGAAGCAGTAAAACAAGTCACTGAGAAAGGTCATAGTGTGGCTGAAGTTGCTACACGTTTAGGAACCACTACACATAGTCTGTATGCTTGGATCAAACGTTATGATCCACAGCAGCCCAAGACAACAGAATCTAGTGATCCAACTACAGAATTAGCGAAATTAAAAAAAGAGCTGCAAAGGGTCACTGAAGAAAGGGACATATTAAAGTGAAAGCACTGCTTTCACGCCGCTTCGCAAGCCAGTCCAAATGAGGTACGCCTTTATTCGGGACAACCAACATATATGGTCTGTTCGTCGTTTATGTTCAACGTTAGATGTTCATCACAGTGGTTATTACGCCTGGTTAAAGAAACCTACCAGTATAACTGCGAGGAAGCGGCAACAGCTTTCAGGATTAATTAAACAGTTCTGGTTGGAATCTGGCGGAGTCTACGGTTATCGCAAGATTCATTGTGATTTGAAAGACGTTGGCGAAAGTTGCGGTATCAATCGAGTACATCGACTCATGAAGGCGAATGGTCTCAAGTCACAGCGTGGCTATCGCAAACCTAGAGCTAATGTTAGTACTCCATCGATTGTGGCTCGAAATACTTTAGACAGACAGTTTAACCCCACCCAGCCCAACCAGTTGTGGGTGACTGACATCACTTATATTCGCACTCATGAAGGATGGCTGTATCTTGCAGTAGTAATCGACCTATTCTCACGGCTAGTCGTTGGCTGGTCTATGAAGTCGAGAATCACAACAGATCTGGTTTTAGATGCTCTACTGATGGCTTTGTGGCGAAGAAGCCCAAAGAACAAAGTCCTGATTCATTCTGATCAAGGTAGCCAATACACCAGTCATGAATGGCAGACATTTCTCAAGCATCACAACCTTGAAAGCAGTATGAGTAGACGACTTGCGCAGTATACTGCTCATGCCATGATAATGCTGTTGCTGAGAGCTTCTTTCAGCTGTTAAAGCGAGAGAGGATCAAGAAGAAAATCTATGTGACAAGAACTGAAGCAAGGTCGGATATCTTTGAATATATAGAGATGTTCTATAACTCAAAACGCAGACATGGTTCTAATGGTCAGCGTTCTCCATTAGATTATGAAAAGGCCCATCAAAAGATGGTTATGTGTGTCTAGAATTTTGGTGGCTATTCAAATAATCTGGGTTTTATAATTTTCTAAAAATATCTTATTTATGTGATGTAATTTCTTGATCAGGACAATTTAAGTAGGATAGCACGCTTATATTGAAGCATCCTAAGATACTAAAATAGCCTAGGCAGGACATAGGTTTAACAACTTTCTCAAGAAAAGGAGAGGAGGGAATTGATAATACTGATGTTTACTGTCTGTAACTCATTTGGACTTAAGACGTATTATTCTAAACAGAATCAAGTCGATTAATAAGCTACTTATGAATGGTCGATCTTTAATAAAGTATGAGCAGTGAATATTAAGGAAGATTGTTTAACTTACCTCAGTATATTTTAATAAAATGAATTATTTTTAAGAAAAAGTCCAACCTAAAATGGTTTACTTGGTATTAAATCCCAGTTTTAAGGTTTTCATTAATTTTATATAGTCAGATATCCATCCAGATCTTAAATCGTAATTTTAAATACTTATAAATCGATTATAAATTATTTAGCCTAAGCAAAATATATTCTCCTAAAATAGCCTAAGCGGAATTTTATATTTAAAAATTTCGCAATTGATTAATTCCCAATATAAACCCACTATAAACATTTAAATAAAGAAATCACGGAATTCTCAAATGATCCTAAATTATCAACTTCAACACCACGAAACGTCGGTACTATCTCCAATGGTCTTTATTCATGGTTTATTCGGTAGTTTAAGTAATTTAGGGATACTAGCTCGATATTTTTCTGAGCAAAGAACCGTGCTTCAAATTGATGTACGTAATCATGGGCTTTCTGGTCATAGCTCAGACCTAAGCTATAAACTTATGGCTGAAGATGTCCTAGAAACTTTATCGAGTTTAAATATTCAAAAGTTCATAGTAGTAGGGCATTCCATGGGTGGGAAAATTGCTATGAAAATAGCGGAATTAGCCCGTGTACAAATTGAAAAGTTGGTCGTGCTAGATATTACACCAATCCAATATCATGAGAGTCATCATAATGAGATTTTTAAAGCTTTATTTGCGGTGCAACAAGCAAATGTTGCTTCACGACTTGAGGCAGCAAAAATTATGCGTGAATACATTCATGAAGAAATGGTAATTCAGTTTCTATTAAAATCCTTTAATAAAGGGCAATGGCTCTTTAATGTTCAGGCTTTATTTAATCATTATTCAGATATTATGGCTTGGGAAAAGGTCGAAAAAATTAATCAGCCAGCTTTATTTCTTCGTGGCGGTAATTCTTTTTATATCTCAAAACCTGAACATTTTGCGGCAATCAATGAACAATTTTCTCAGGCGAAAATTGAATGCATTGAAAATACAGGACATTGGCTACATGGTGAAAAACCAGAAGAAGTGATCCAGCACATGAAAGCCTTTTTGAATTAAGCTGATAATGTAGGGCCAAAGCTAAGCAGATGTTCAGAAATAATGGCAAGGCATTCTGATTTTAACAGATCGTCATGGCGACGATGACCCGCTTGGCCACATCTGGCATGCATCAGATATGTAATAACCGAGTATTTGATGGATTGAAAGATTCAGAATTTCAGCAGCACGGACTTGTGTAATACTTTGATCTCGAACGTCTTGCAGAACTGCAAGACGTTGAATTTCTTTGTCAGACATAGTGATCAGCATCTATATTTTATATCCAGTCCATGGTGATAAAAACCATCATAAACTAGACATTTTTATTGGTGAGAATATAGACACTTTAAATGGGTTCTAACAAATGCATTTCGTATAATGTATATTATGTTAAATACAAGTTAAATAAGATACACTTAACCATAAGTTCATATCTTCCTTGTCCATAAAAGTGAATTTTGAAATTTTTAGAAGAAAATTGAATTAATCAGTCCAGCCCAATAAAACTGGGCTGATACTTTATTGTGGGATTTAGCAGACGCTCTGCACTGCATTTACAAACCGCTGTGTATCAAAAGTATGGTTAGATACCAGACCGAACTGGCTCACCTCGCCAACAATTACGGCGCGTCCCATGCTCAGTGCGACATAAATGCCGGCAATATTTTCCAGCAAGGTGGCAAATGGAATCAGGCACAAATGCCGTCCAAGCTGACTGCTGGCCAGTGCCTGACTGAGTGAATGCGTAATTGATTCTATGGTATCTTCTACCAGACACACGCCTTTCGGTGTTCCGGTACTGCCTGAGGTATAAGTGATTTTTGCCGGCTGCTGGGTTTGTAAAGGAGGTGAATGCTGTACTGCCTGCTCTAGCTGAAAAAAGCGCGCATGTAGCTGGCCAGCAATAAAAATCTCATCTCTACTCATGTCTTTAGCTAGATTTAACAGCCATTCTGGTGCAGAGAAAGATTCATCCAGAATACAGAGCAGCTCGGTTCGGCTGTCGGAAAGCAGATGCCGTACCTGCGCTGCAGTAAAAAACAGAGGCACCGGAATCACGGTCATGCCGGCTTTTTGTGCGGCAAGATCGACCACAATCCAGTCGATGCTGTTCACGCCCCATAAGGTCAGACGTCGCAGATTAAGCTGCATGAAACTGGCACTCAATAATTCTATCCGCCGTTGTAGTTCCGCATAGCTCAGTGTTGCCTGTGCGGTAACCACAGCTTCTCGCTGCGGATACTGGTGTGCTTGTAGGCTGATACGTTCAAATAAAGCAGTCATCATTTAAATTCTGTGCCTCGCTGATCAAGCAAAATGCTTTAATGACTAAATTGATAAAGTTGACGAGCGACTTGTAGGGCTTCTGCCACATCAATCGCCAGCACATAAGGTTTCTGCTGGTAATAACTCTGCCCCACAGGCGTTGTGCCTCTCCAAGGACTTGCGGATCAGCCTTTTCAAGCACATGAAAACGTAATCCCATCTGTTGCAACACATAACGTACTGCAGTTGTTCCGGTACATACTGCCCATTCGATGTGTTGCTGCGAGAGATGAAAAACCAGAAAGGCCACCATCAGTTTGGCTTTGTCCATATCTAGTGCTGCCAGATTGCCAATTTCTACTACTTTGTCTCGGCTGACCCTGGTCTGGCTCAGTTTGCTTAATATGTTTTCAACGGGTTCATCGAGATACTGTTCCAGAAAGGCATTAAATTGATTTAAATGCTGCATACCAATCACCACCTGCATCTCGGCTCCGTGATAACCGGCAAACAGGGTCGAAGAGAAGCTCGATACAGTGGCCTGATGGACTTGCTGATATTTTTCCTGAATAAAATTTTCCAGGCTACTGCGTTCAGGTGTCTCGCTTTGTTCTACAGTTTTGACCGTCAAATGTAGCGATTGATCCTGTGCTGAAATTACCGGATACGCCGGAGGTACTTGTAGTAAAAATTTATTGTGATGGGTTTGTTTTTTATATTCAGGCTGCTTGAAATATCCATCCAAATAATGAATCTGATCAGATGACTGAGGATCAAAACTAAACTTGATCATTCGGCTCATACCACGAAATTAACTTGGTACTCAAGATAGAAGTCCAAACTTAAAAAATTCTTAATTTTGTGCAAAAGAATGTAAAAGCTATGTGTATAAAAAATCCAGAGAACGGCCGGTTTTTTTAAGAGCATTTTAAGATTGAAAATTTAAGTTAATCCTATCTCTCTATTGACTGAATCTGCTTTATGTCTTCCTACCGATCACCTTATAAAGGTACCTCAGGAACGCAGCGTATTTTTAATGCGACCCGTTATTCCCTGGCTGGTTTTAAAACCGCCTTTCAAAATGAGGCCGCCTTCCGGCAGATCCTGCTGATTAATCTTATTTTGATTCCTCTAAGCTTTTGGATGCCGGTTACCCGGGTTGAGCAAGCACTGATGGTCGCCGTGTGCCTATTGGCGTTGATCATTGAACTGATTAACTCAGCGATAGAGGCAGTGGTAGACCGGATTTCCATGGAACGGCATGAACTGTCTAAAAATGCCAAGGATATGGGCAGTGCGGCTCAGTTTGTAGCACTCAGTTTAATTGCTCTGACCTGGGGCATCATTTTGGCTGGTCATTTGATTTGACCTCTGCTCTTGCTACTGCCTGAAATGGACAACTTAAAAATGATCACTGACCGTTCCCGGTTTTTACTGACCCAAACTTTACTTTTGATCTTCAGTTTTTTGATTCTTCTCAACTTCTTTGACATTGGAGGAGTGCTGGACTTACAGCTCATCTATCCCTTTATCGATGATCATGGTCAATTTCCCCTTCGAAAACAATGGGCACTGGCAGAACTCAATCATCGCTATGTGAAAGACCTGCTGATTCTGGTGTATATCACATTATTACTGGCCTGGTTGGCATCACTAAAATGGCAGAACTGGCATACGCGGCGCTGGGAATTTGGCTATTTCTTTAGCATGGTGGTGCTGACCACGGCCTCGATCGGAATTTTAAAATCTCAGTCGGCCCATGCCTGTCCCTGGGATATGACCATACCTACCCATAACGGGATTTTGTGGGATTTTAGTGCTACTGCGGGCCACTGTTTTCCTGGAGGGCATGCATCTAGTGGTTTTGCGTTGATGGCTGGTTATTTTGTTTATCGCATTTCTAACCGCAAGCGTGCTTATTTTCTTCTGATCGCTGCAGTAATTTTAGGGTTGACCATGGGCTGGGCACAAATGATGCGCGGAGCACATTTCCTGAGTCATAACCTTTGGACTGGCTGGATTATCTGGTGCATGAATGTCATTGGCTATACGCTGTTTAGCCATAAACTCCCCATAGAAAAGACCACTCCTATACTCTCTAGTATCAGGCAACCTTAACTCCAAAAAAACCAGAAGCTTATTCGCTTAGGCTTCGATTAAAGGAAGCTTGACCTGTACACAAAGGCCACTCAGATTGGTACTTCGCGAAAATTCTAGTGTTCCACCCAAGCGCTCGGTGGCTTTATCTACAATGGATAAACCCAAACCGCTGCCAATTTCTGCATGGTTATGTATCCGGTAGAAGCGTTGCCGGATCTGAGTAAATTGAGCAGGATCTATCCCTGCCCCACTGTCTTCAATCTGTAAAACTGCCTGCTGGCCTTGCTGGAAAATCGACACATTAATTACACCATCCTTCGGGGTATATTTAATCGCATTATCAATTAAATTATAAATAATCGAGTGCAGGGCCGAAGCTTGGCCCTGAATCAACAGTTCCTGCTGCTGTTCTACTCCTAAATCAATGTCTTTCTGTAGCGCCAGTTGAATCAGTTCTTCGATACAGGTGACTGTCATTTGATTCAGTGATAGCAATTGAACAGGTTCTCTTAAACCTTCGGTCACATCCTGTTTGGCCAGACTTAATAACTGGTTGACCAGATGCTGCATACGCAAAATGCCTTGGCTCAAATTATGGATAGACTCGCTTTGAGGAAACTGCTGCAGCAAAATTTGTAGCTGTAAATTCAACGCCGTCAGTGGCGTGCGTAATTCATGCGCAGAATCTGCTACAAATTGACGTTGTTCCTGTTGGGCCAGAGAAATTCGGCCAAACAGATAATTCATTTCCTGAATGGTCGGTTCCAGCTCCAGGGGATAATCTTTCATTGCAATTGGCTTTAAGTCTTGTGCCTTGCGGCTGGCCAATTCAGTTTTAAAATCATTGAGCGGCTGAAAATTTTTCCGGATCATCCAGCCTAAGCCAAATAATGCAAAAGGTAAAAAAAGCACATAGGGAAGAAACATATTGGCTGCCAGTTCCAGCGCCAGTTCCTGCCGGACATTTTGCTGCTGGCTCACCTGAATCTGTAATTGCTTAGCAGGAATAATATAAGTTAACCAGGTTCCATATGGCGTTTGATGCTTGTAGAAACCTGCTTTCCTGACCGGTGCCACCAGAATATCTTGCGGATGGAAGGAAGTGGCTGTATCTGTATAGGACCAGATATCTACAAATAAATCTTCTTCACTGTATTGTTTGGATAGATCGATTTGACTCTGCAGGGGCTGCGGATGATTTTCTGCAATACGCTCTGCCAGACTTTGCATCTGTTTATCCAGTACTTCATTAATTTCTTCGAGCGCAATCCGGTATGCCGAAAAGATCAGCACACAGCCCAGTACTACGCTAAATAATGAAATATAAATAACCAGACGTTTTTGCAAGGAATAACGTTTCTGCATGGCGCTCATCCTAAGCGATATCCTAGCCCACGTATGGTACGGATGAAGTCTTTTCCTAATTTTGCCCGCAGATGATGGATATAGACTTCTACCGTATTACTACTGACATCACTATCAAAGTCATAAAGCTTGTCTTCCAGATCATTCTTGGAAAAAATTTTATTCGGATGATTTAACATGGCCATTAAAATGGACCATTCCCGGTTGGATAATTCTATAGCCTGTCCATTAAACAGAGCGATATGCTGCTCTAGATCTAGTTCCAAACTGCCGTGTGATAATTTCTTATTCGTATCTATCCCGGTATTTTTTAAACCACTACGGCGTATTAAGGCATGAATACGGGCCAGCAACTCGTCAAATTCATAAGGCTTGATTAAATAGTCATCTGCTCCCTGATTCAGCCCATCTACCCGGTTTTGTAACTGATCCCGGGCGGAGATAATCAGCACCGGTAAATTCGGAAACTTCTGCCGGATATTTTTCAGCACCAGCATGCCATCCATCATCGGCAAGCCTAAATCGAGCAGCACAATATCGTAGACCTGCTGCTGTAACTGTTTTAAACCCTCAATCCCATTATTGACCCAGTGCACATCAAACTGATGCAGCTTGAGCAATGTTTCAGTCGACTCGGCAATCATAAAGTCATCTTCAATAATCAGTATTTTATGCATTTCAAGCTCTGTTCTTTAATGATGGTGAGCATTGTGCAAGCATATCATTTTTAGCTTCAGTCACTTGCGTTTTTATATCCAGCATACTTAATAAACTGGGGAAAAGATGATCTTGACTACGGGCCTGTCCGGTCTGTGCTTTAAGACAGCTGACCTGATGAGTATTCTGCTGCTTCCAGGCGTCGGAGAACCACATCAACATCGGGACATGAGTTTGCTGGGTCGGTGCCATGCTATAAGGTGCACCATGCAGGTATAAACCATGCTCTCCGGTGGATTCTCCATGATCAGACAGGTACCAGAAACCGGTCTGATATTGAGTTTGCTGCTTTAAAGTTTCAACGATCTGGGCAAGAACATGGTCTGTATATACAATCGAATTATCATAACTATTCTTTAATTCTTCTGTACTGCAGCCCTGAATGGCATTGCTATTACAGGTTGGTTGAAATGGTTGATACGGCGTTTTGGAACGCTTGAAATATGCCGGCCCATGACTGCCCATCTGATGTAGCACAATTAACTGCAGTTTCGGGTTACTTTTATCCAGATGCGCCAGATAATCTTTCAGGCTATCCACCAGAATTTCATCAAAACATTCACCACCAGCATCACACCACTTCTGTTTCAATTGTGCCGGAATCTGATACTTTTGTACCCGGTCACAGGCACCTTTACAGCCTGAGTTATTATCAATCCAGGTCACCTGATACCCGGCGCGCTGGGCAATATCCAGCAAACCTTCTCGGTGGCTGGCTAGCTGCTCATCATAGGCCTCACGTGGCATGCCCGAAAACATACAAGGGACTGAAACGGCTGTTGCAGTTCCACAGGAGCTGACCTGATTGAAATTAATCACCGCTAACTTGCTCAGTTCAGGATTGGTATTGCGCGCATAGCCATTTAAGGCAAAACTCTCGGCACGTGCAGTTTCTCCAACAACCAGCACCATCAATTTGGGGTGCTCCTGCATTTGGGCCTGCTGTAACAGATGTGCATCTTCGCCAAAAACCACCAAAGGCAAATTTGCTTTGGGTGCTTTCTTTTTATAATAAGACAAAGTAGACGCAATGCTGTTTTGTGGAGAAAGCATGCTCTTCAGATCACGATGCTCTCTGAAGATGGCTGCATAATCGACATAGAAACAGAATAATAAACCTAGAATCAGTCCAAGTGAAACTACACTGCTCAGGCTTTTATGCACCAGCTGATATCCAAGCGATGTAGGCTGAATTTGAAGCATCCAGACGATGCCGAGTGGAAATATTACAAATCCCAGTGTCCAGATGATCAGTCGCATTGACCAAAGATCACGGACTTCACGGGCATCAGTTTGCAGCATATTCTGGATCTGGTCAGGCGTAATAACGACCCCCAGACTATTGACAAAATAAGCACTAAAACCACCCAGAATGATCAGGACACTGGCCAGTATTTTGGCGTTCCATTTCCAGTTCAGCCACTGTAATACCAAGTTGTAAAAGGCAATGATGATCAATGCCGTGGCGGCCACTAACAGACCTGCTTTCAGATTGGCATAAGGCGTAAATTCATGAATTTTCTGATAGAAAGCAAAGTTTAGGATCAGTCCTAGCCAAATAGCCAGTAACATATTGAAGCCTGAAAGACTGATCGACTTTTTAGGTCGCTGACTAAAAGAAGACGAATGGGAAAACAGCTTCAGCATGATCCATGGCTCAAAGACTTTAAGATGCTTTAGCCTAGAATCTGAATCTTAAAAATGACTTAAAATGATTGGATCATTTCATAATATATGCAAACCAGCCCTTCTTTATTTCAAACTCAGAAGAATAAAGATAAGTCCTAACATATGTAGAATCTGGCTAGGTGCAAAATACAGAAAAAACTTCCATCCCCCGGTCACAAAAGAATTGATACTTTTAGACACCGCATGTGCCGCAAGTCCAATCATGACCGCATAAATTAAAGTCAGGTTGTGAGGATTTCCCTGTATCACTACACCTGCTACAGCAGCATGCACTTCAAATAAAGAGGCTAAAAAAGTTCCTAAAATTAAGCCGCTATCCCCCAGTAAAAGATTCGCGCCGTAAATCCCTGCCTGGATTAAGGTTAAACTGACCGCAATAATTACCGCTTCTTTTATACTGAACATCCGGCTATCAATTTCTTGTATTTCATTGATGGTCGTACTGTTATCCGCTTGGGGAGTTCGATAAATCAAGAATCCAGCAGCAATACATAAAATTCCGATCCCTACCAAACTCGGAATCAGCAGGAACTTGAACCATTCTACGCTCACTCCCAGAACAATCAGCAAAAGCTGTAATAAGGTGGCAATACAGGAGATCAATCCAGCACCTGCATTTAATTTTGCACTGGCCCGCCCGGATCGGACTTGCATACCCAAACTGGCAATTGTGGCCGTACTGGAGACAAATCCCGAGGCTAAGGCAGATAAAATGAGAGCCTTATCATTGGACAGGATTCGTTTTGCCACATGTGCCATGGACTGCACAATCAAGATTAAAATGAGTAGTTTAAGGATGATATAGGGGTTCAGTACGGCGC
This sequence comes from Acinetobacter lwoffii, assembly GCF_015602705.1. Taxonomy (NCBI): domain Bacteria; kingdom Pseudomonadati; phylum Pseudomonadota; class Gammaproteobacteria; order Moraxellales; family Moraxellaceae; genus Acinetobacter; species Acinetobacter lwoffii. The sequence continues at coordinate 1,594,444 of NZ_CP059081.1, read as the reverse complement.
CCCACAAGGGCTTATTGGGCATGACCGGCAACGCAATCAATATCAAAGCCAATAAAAGTAGCCCGTCTCTTAACTCATAGCTTTGGATCGTTTTTCCAGCAAATTGATGCAATGTCTGTTTGCCCATCAGAATGATCGTGAGTAGAACCGCTATCCCTGCAGCAAGTGGGATATTCCACACACAAATAGCGCCAATGATATAGGTCATTAAAAAAGCCAGTTCAGTGGTAGAGCCGATATCGACAGCGCGAACATAGGCTTAAAAAGATTATTTTTAGGAGATTTAAGCTTAGAAATATCTCACATCTCAATATTTGCGTGGTTGAACATAAAAAAACCTGGAAAGATGCTTATTTTGTTTTTAATCGCCGGTCAGTGTTCTGATTTACGCAATCCTATGCCCAGTTAATTGAAATTTCATAGAACACCTTGCTGTTTTATAGTCCAGCTAAAGGTCACGACACAGAACCCATTATGAATACAAATATCGCTACTTTTAGTCCCGACTTACCAGTCCATATGACATTCGAGGAACATGACTGGCATCTCTTGGCTCAGCACTGGTATCCGATTGCTCTTGCGCGTGATATTACAGATCAGCCAACAAGTAGCATGCTGCTTGATATGCCTCTGGTGATTTATAAAATGAACGATGAACTGGTGGTGGCGAAAGATGTATGTCCGCATCGCGGTGTATCTTTAAGCTTGGGAAAAAATGATGGCCAAGGCGTGGTGTGTCGTTATCACGGTTTACGCTTTGGCAATGAAGGTAAATGCAACCGTATTCCTGCACATCCTCAGCATAAAATATCGGAGCGCTTCCATCTGAAAACCTATGCTGCTGTAGAAAGGTATGGCTTGATCTGGTGTTCATTAAGCGCTTCAAAGGATGCAGAACCTCATATTCCTAACATGCCTTTTTGGGAGGATGCTGAATATCAGCAACTGGTCTGCCCTCAGATAGACATTCAATGTTTTGCAGGAAGACAGCTCGAAGGTTTTATTGATGTGGCACATTTTGCCTGGGTGCATCCAGATACTTTTGGCGATCCGGACGATGTAGAAGTTCCTGAGTATAGTACGACAGAAACGGAGGTTGGTTTTAACGCAGATTACATCAGCAGTGTAGGACGTTATCCGATTGGAACCGAGCAGCGGTCAGGAAGATTTTAAATGGTTACGTCATTTCGAAGTGAGCCTACCCTTTACTGCAACACTTACGATTCATTTTCCAAATCATGCCAAGCAGGTCATCATGAATGCTGCTTCACCCATGACTGCGCGTTCAACACGACTTTTTGCGCCCATTTGCCGTAATTATGATAAAGATTTACCGGTTGAAGATGCCTACGCATTTAATCTGAAAATTTTCGAAGAAGATCGTTTAATTGTAGAAAATCAGAAACCTGAATATTTACCTTTGGACTTATCTTTAGAAGCTCATTTTCCGGCAGATCGAAGCTCAAGTATGTACCGAAAATTACTACGTAAACGGGGATTTAGTCCTTTATTTGCCGCTTAAAATTTTATTCAAAAGAAAGATTCATAATAAATAACCAGGGTTAGAGCTCCTCTGATATTTAAAAATTAATTGGGTTATATATTGATTTCTATGAGGATACATCTTGTTATATAGCCTCATAAGCCTTGTATTCTGGTGAAGATAAGGCCTTTTAGAACGATAAAGAACTTTAAGAAGATAAAATTAGTTTTTTATTAAAATAGGTATATAATAAATAAAATCACTTTACTTTACTATTTTAATAAAATTATGGATCAATATTGCACACTGCAGATTTATCAGGAAGATGAATGGCTGGATTGCGCTATTGTTGAGATTGTCGGTCAACAACAAACTGGATGGCAAGCAGCCACGCGCACATCATATCTATTTGAATATGCTATTTCTTATATGAACCTAAGCGATGGGCATGCGCTAGCCTATCATTTACCAGTAAATGTGCAAAATACCTTGCAATCTACCTGGCCGGCCTTCCTGATGGATTTGTTACCTCAAGGTTATGGTCGTAAAGAATTACTCCTTCAGCTTAATTTTTCTGAAAATACTCAGGAACAAGCAGACTGGGCGCTTTTAAAAGCGGGTGCAGGCAATCCGATTGGTAATTTACGGATTAAAGAGGCTTATGAATGGCTACAGGGGCAGTTCCCTGTTCAGCAGAATCATGGCTTTAGTCTGGACCAAGTCGTAGAACGTCAAGAAAAATTTATTGAATCCTTGGCCTCTTATGGACTTTTTATTGCCGGTTCTTCTGGTATTCAGGGCGAGTGGCCAAAATTACTGCTGACCCAAGGTCACGATGACCTGTTCTATCTGGATCACACGCTGACAGATGATCAGGTCAAACAGCATTGGCTGGTGAAATTCAGCCGTGGCAGCGATCAGAATCTAGATAAAATTTTGATGCACGAAGCCTTATATATGAAAATTGCCCAATACCTGGGACTTCGTGTTCATCAGGAACTGGAGCTGCATGGTAAGACTTTATTTATTCCCCGATTTGACCGTAAAGTCAGCGATGGGAAGGTTGAAAGAATTGCCCAGGAAAGTATTGCTTCTCTGGGAGGAAAAGCCGGTTTTGGGGTAAGAATGATCCATAACCAGATCTGTAGCCTGTTGATGCAATGCTGTACTGAACCAAAACAGGAAATCTTTGAATATTTGAAGCGTGATCTTGCCAATGTCGCTTTAGGCAATAAGGACAATCATACCCGTAATACAGCGATTCAACGTTTCAATAATGGAATCATTCGACTAACCCCATTATTTGATTTTGCGCCGATGTGGCTACATCCAGATGGTATTGCCCGAACTACGCGTTGGGAGCGAGATGATCATGGTGGTATGCCAATTTGGCATTCAGTCATTGAACAGATCGCCGAAAGCACGATGATTGATCCAAAAGAAATCAAAGCGGTGTTAATCGAACAATTACCACTTTATCAGGGATTACTCGAGCACATGCAGTATCTGCAATTGGCACCTGAAATTCTGGAAAATAGCCAGTATCGAATTGATAATATTTGCCAACAATTGGAGGAGCTGAATTATGGATAAACGCTTCAAGCCACTGACTCCGATTCAACAGATGCAAAAGAGATTGTCTGTACTTGAAACCGTCAGTAACAATCCTGACTGGCCTTTTCATCAGGTTGCTCGCTTCATTCGTACCGAGTTGCACCTCACACTCAACGATATGGCTAAAATTACCAAGATTGCTCCCCAGACTCTACAGAAAATGGAACAACCTGAAGGCAATCCAACACTCAAGTCTATGCAGAAATTACTGGATGCTTTTGGTTTAAAGTTAGAAATCAGGGTTAAATCCTGATGAGAAGCTGATGCTTTAATTGATATTTGCGGGAATTTTAGAGAAGAAGAATGGTTTAACAACTGAAAATATGCCCTGCTCCAATCTGTCTGTTAAATCCTTGCTCCATCACAGGAATCCCGGTTTAAATTAAACGCGGGATTCACTGGAGGCTGATATTTTCTTATCAGTTTTTTAATGAATACGTTTACTTTTTAAACGTCATTATGAAGAAATATCAACACAGAGATATTTCATTTCAAGATATTCATCCATACCGAATTTGGACCCTTCACGGCCTAATCCTGATTGCTTGACTCCACCAAATGGCGCAACCTCATTAGAGATAGCTCCGGTATTGATTCCCACCATACCGTATTCTAAGGCTTCGCCTACACGCCACTGACGTGCTGTACTTTGGGTAAATACATAGGTGGCCAGACCGAATTCCGTATCGTTCGCCATCTGAATTGCTTCTTCTTCAGTCTTGAAGCGGAATAACGGCGCCAACGGTCCAAAAGTTTCTTCTTTTGCAATACGCATCTGCTGGGTGACTTCAGTCAGAAGCGTTGGTTCGAAGAATGTACCGCCCAGATTTGAGCGCTGTCCACCGGTTTTCACCTGTGCACCTTTGCTCACTGCATCAGCGATATGTGACTGCACTTTTTCAATCGCAGCCTCATCAATTAATGGACCTTGGGTAGAAGCTTCATCACGGCCATCACCGACTTTCAGCTTGGCAACGGCAGCCACCAGTTTTTCTACCAGCGCATCATAAATGCCATCTTGTACATAAATCCGGTTCGCACAAACACAGGTCTGTCCACTATTACGGAATTTACTGGCCATAATGCCCTGTACAGCCTGTTCAAGATTGGCGTCATCAAAGACCAGAACTGGCGCATTGCCACCAAGTTCTAAGGAGAGTTTTTTGATGGTCGGCGCACATTGCTGCATCAGGATACGACCGACTTGAGTTGAGCCGGTAAAGCTTAACTTTTTCACGGTTTCGCTTTCACATAAGACCTGACCCACTGCAACCGCATCACCACTAACATGCAGCAATACATCTTGTGGCAAACCTGCGCGCAAGGCCAAAACTTCAAGCGCATAGGCGGTTAAAGGTGTTTGTTCAGCCGGTTTAACCAGCATGGAACAGCCAGCAGCCAGAGCTGGCGCGGCTTTACGGGTAATCATCGCCGCCGGGAAATTCCATGGCGTGATCGCAGCTGTTACCCCAATCGCCTGTTTGATAACCAATAAACGTTGATGGGCAAGCGTTGGTGTCAACACGTCACCATCAATACGGCGCGCCTGCTCGGCAAACCAGCGGATAAAGGAAGCGGCATAACCAATTTCACCACGCGCCTCAGCCAGTGGCTTGCCCTGTTCAGCAGTCAGGATCTGAGCCAAGGACTCTTTATGTTCCTGCATCAGATCGAACCAGGCCCAAAGCACATCCGCACGTTCAAGAGCTGTCTTGGCTTTCCAGGCTTTCTGGGCTTGCTGAGAACGAACAATCAGCTGTTCTACAGACGCCCGGTCATGGGATTTTACCCAGGCCAAAGTGGCTTGGGTTGCTGCATCGTTGACTTCAATATATTCACCCGTGGCAGGCTGATCGAAGCTGATATCAGGATGCTGTAATAAATCTCTATATTGCGCTTGAAGCATGATCATTACTCTTTCATTAGGCTGCGACAGACAGTGCAAACCCTTGTTTCAAGATAGCCAATCCCGCACGGAACTGTTCTGCCGGAATTGTGAGCGGGTATAGGAAACGGATTACATTACCATAACGACCGCAGGTCAGGATTAACAGACCATTTTGCATGGCATGGTTTTGTACAGCTTTTGCCTGTTCCGCGGTTTCAAGCTCAACTGCCACCATTGAACCCAGTGCGCGAATATCTTTGACCATGCTAGATGACATTTTCAGTTCATGTAAAACATCAACCAGTTCTGCGCCTAGATCATTCGCTCTTTCACAAAGCCCTTCTTCTTCAATGATATCCAGTACCGCATGGGCAGCCGCAACAGCAACCGGGTTACCTGCATAAGTACCGCCCAATCCACCTGGATTTGGTGCATCCATGACTTCAGCACGACCCACAACGCCTGAGATCGGGAAACCGCCGCCCAGACTCTTTGCCATCGTAATCAGATCTGGCTTGGTTTCATAATAATCCATCGCAAACAGTTTACCTGTACGCGCAAAACCAGACTGTACTTCATCAGCAATCAGTAAAATGCCGTTTTGATCGCATAGGACACGCAAGCGTTTCAGGAATTCTGCAGGCACCACATTAAATCCGCCTTCGCCTTGTACAGGCTCAAGCACAATTGCTGCTACGTCATGCGCAGCAATATCTTCTGCGAAAATGTCTTCAATGCTTTGCATTGCATCATCAACACTAATGCCTTTGGATTCCACCGGGTAACGGGCATGGAAAACACCACAAGGCATCATCCCAAAGTCGCGTTTATAAGGTGCAGTTTTACCGGTCATGGCCATCGTCATGAATGAACGGCCATGAAAACCATTACCAAAAGTCACAATGCCATGACGGCCAGTATGGGCACGGGCAATTTTAACTGCATTTTCGACAGCTTCAGCACCAGTCGAAAAGAATGAGGTTTTTGCAGCACCTTGGATGGGAGCGCGTGCATTGATACGTTCTGCCAGAGCAACGTAACTCTCGTATGGTACAACCTGATAAGCCGTATGGGTAAATTTGGTTAATTGTTCAGTGACCGCAGCAATAATTTTAGGGTGACGATGGCCAGTATTCAGTACGGCGATTCCGCCCGCAAAGTCGATATATTGATTGCCTTCTGCATCCCAGATGGTCGAGTTTTCTGCTTTTTCCGCGTACCATTGACACATGACCCCAACACCACGTGGTGTCGCCTGCTGTTTACGTGCATTCAGTGCTGAGTGTTTACTGTCCATTTTGTATCCTCATTCTTGATTCATACGTTGTAAATTTTGCTATCCGGATTTTGGGATAGAAATTTGCCAAAGACTGGCTGATGTTGTTCATTTTGCGCTTTTATGCGTATGAGACGAGAGCCACTTTGCAGCAGATGGAAGGAGCCAATTGGTCTGGTTAAAATAAGAAAAAGAGTCAAAATTTAAAATTATTTTATTTATAAACAAATATTTATACTTTTAATAAAAATTGGCTCCTTTTTAAATAAAGAAGCCAATTTAAAAATCCATTGCAAAAATTCACGATGGGTAATAATGAATTAAATCTAGTCGTTTTTATGGATTAATCCATCTTGAAAAAAAACTTCGCTTAACCCGGATAGATGCCGCGTTCCTGGCGTGCCATTAAAATCCGCTCACAAGCCAGAATATAAGCGGCTGTACGCAAAGAACATCCGGCCTGAACTGCTTTTTGCCATACATCCTGTACCGCATTTTTCATGCTGGCATCCATACGCTGGTTAATCTCTTCCTCAGTCCAGAAGTAGCTGGCCAAATCCTGAACCCATTCAAAATAGCTGACCGTCACGCCACCCGCATTGCAGATTACGTCTGGCACCACGGTAATATGACGCTCACTCAGAATTTCATCGGCTTCAGTCAACGTGGGACCATTGGCACCTTCCAGAATCATTTTGGTCTGAATATTTTGCGCGACCTGAGTATTAATCACACCTTCCAGCGCTGCCGGAATAAAGACTTCGGCGGGAATGGTCCAGAAAGCTGATGCAGAAATTTCATCGCTGGCAGAAAATCCCTGAATTTTATGGTGGGCATTGGAGTATTCAAGCAGCTTTTTAATATCAATTCCCTGTTCCTGATACAGAGTGGCAGAATGGTCCTGAACACAGATCACTTTGCTGCCATTTTCCTGGAAAAGCAGCGCAGCTTCACTGCCCACATTACCGAAACCCTGTACACAGACCCGGGCATTTTTTAAATCCAGACCAATTTGCTGGGCAACTTCACGACCGCTAATAAATACGCCGCGACCTGTAGCTTTACTGCGGCCTAAAGCCCCCCCTAAATGAACCGGCTTTCCGGTCACTACACCAGTAATCGTAGAACCCGCATTCATGGAAAACGTATCCATCATCCAGGCCATGATTTGCGGATTGGTTCCAACATCCGGCGCCGGAATATCTTTTTGCGGTCCAATAATTAAATTGATTTCTGCCGTATAACGTCGGGTCAAGCGTTCCAGTTCGCGCTTGGAAAGCTGGCTCGGATCAACTCGCACACCGCCTTTGGCACCGCCAAAAGGTAAATTTAGAGCAGCACATTTGATCGTCATCCAGGCCGACAGAGCCATCACCTCATCTAAATTGACATCTGGATGAAAACGCACGCCGCCTTTGCCTGGACCGCGAGTTAAATTGTGCTGAACACGATAGCCTTCAAAATGCTGAACCGTACCATCATCCATGATGACCGGAACATCGACAATTAAACTGCGCTTTGGGCGTCGCAGCATGTCCAGTCGTTCACTCAGCTCACCCAGATAAGGCGCTACTTTATCCAGTTGCTTAAGATAATTGTTCCAGGCCGTTGTACCTTGCTCGGTATAGGTCAATCCTTTCATCATCATGTTCATTCTATGATCCTTTTGTTATATGCAGTCGTATGTCCTGGCGGCTGCAACACATCTCTATTCGGCTGTTATGGCAATCATTGCTTGATTCAGGTCTTAGTTCAGCGAGCTCCAAACAAAATCAGTGTCTAGATTTTCCGCTTTAGTTTTAATCGGTATCTGTGTATATTGCCTGCCCGCCTGTATGCTCGCATTCAAGCCGCAGGTACATGATCAAAACGCATACAAGACACTTTACAATGACTGCCTGATCAGACTATTTTGCACCTAGCAATACCGCTCTCACGAGAGCCATTTCAAATTTGTAGGAGAGAGCCAATTGCGTAGCTTGCTTGGAGATTATTTACTGCAGCGATTGCAGCAAGATGTCACAGGAACATTACAGATGCGCCTGTTCCGCTGCTTGCGTAACGCGATTATTGATAGCGTATTGGCTCCCAAAACCCGCTTGCCTGCATCACGTGATCTGGCTAAAGAGATTCAGGTATCGCGTAATACGGTGTTAAATGCCTATGAACAATTACAGGCACAGGGTTATGTTGATGCCCGTACCGGTCAAGGTACCTGGGTAGTAGAGAAATTACCCGAATCCTTTTTGGTGAAGGCAGAACAGAATTCTCCTGCCGTTGCAGAAAAAAAAGCACAGCAAAATTATAATCTGTCGCAACGCGGTTCTTACTTGCTCGGCTATTCCGCGGCTTCGCCTTATCAATGGGGAGCCTTTGTACCGGGCGCACCCGATGTAACCGAATTTCCGCATCATATTTTCAGCAAAATCCAAACGCGTTTGAGCCGTGAACCTCAAGTTAACAACCTGATTTACAGCAATGCCGGTGGCTCCCTAGAACTGCGTCAGGAGCTGGCAGAATATCTGAAAATTGCCCGTTCAGTGCAGTGCGATGCTGATCAGATCATTATTACCGAAGGCACCCATCAGGCGATTGATTTGGTCTCGCGTACTTTAAGCGACATAGGCGATGAGGTCTGGATCGAAGATCCAGCCTATTGGGGCGCGCGTAATATTTTACGAATTAATGGTGTGAATCTGCGTTCCTTACCGGTCGATCAGGAAGGGATTATTCCCGATCTGCATCCCAAGAAACCGCCTAAGCTGATTTTTGTGACGCCTTCGCATCAATATCCCTTAGGTTCACATTTAAGTTTGGAACGGCGCAAACAGTTAATTGCACTCGCACGCCAACACAACAGCTGGATTGTTGAAGATGATTATGACAGTGAGTTCAGGTTCTCGGGCCAGCCCTATCCTTCTTTACAAGGTTTGGAGCCGGATTCTCCGGTGATTTATATGGGGACGTTTAGTAAGACCATTTATCCGGCTCTGCGCATTGGCTATTTAGTGGTACCAAAGCAGCTCTTTTCTTCGTTGCGAATTGTGGCCTCGGAACTTTATCGTGGTGGTCACTTAATCGATCAGCAAACACTGGCTGAATTTATCCGTGAAGGACATTATGAGGCGCATATCCGACGGATGCGTTTATTGTATGGCAAACGCCACGCTTTTTTAATTGACCTGATTCGCCGACATTTAGGTGAAGATTTTCTGCATGAATACAATACCGCCGCCGGTTTGCATCTGATTTTAAAATTGACGAGCAGCAGTGATGATGTCTTGATTGCATCCAAAGCGCTTGAACTAGGAATCAAGGTCAGAGCCTTATCGCAATACTATACCAAACATTATTCCACCCGGCAGAAAGGATTATTACTGGGCTTTGCCTGTGTGAGTGAACAGGAAATTCTGGTGGCTTTCGGGATATTGTTAAAGTGCTTGCGCGAGCATGGGATCCGCACTTTAACTTAGTAAAAACTTAAGGATCAATACAATTATATTTTTAAAATCAAAAAGCTTTTAATTTATTTTTAAAGGGAACGTAAACCTGCTTTTAGCCTGATATTTTAGGTAGGCTTTATTTTTCTGTAAATATTGCCTGCTTATATTTTTTATCTCTTAAGCCAATTGGCTCCTTTGAATTGCTCAAAAATGGCTCTCGTCACTTTACAACAAAAAAGAGAAATTAACCGCATACATGAACAGCATGTAACCGTACTTTAATCAAAGTGTGATCCTGTCTATAGGGCTACAAGGATTCATTTTATTAAGATTAACTTAATATTGGTCAAGCACTGATGAATTCGGTTACAGTTTCAAAGGATAAGATAGCGTAAGCCAAATAAGGAATTTTATTGCCGCTACGCTATTGATATTAAGGGAAATTATATGGCAGAACATCAACATTTCTCCAATTCCGAATCATCAAACGGCTTAAAAAACGGACTTAAATCACGCCATCTCACCATGATTTCAATTGCCGGTGTCATTGGTGGAGCACTCTTTGTCGGCTCCGGTAATGTCATCTATTCTGCAGGACCGGCTGCACTCATTGCCTATACTCTAGGTGGAATATTAGTTTTACTCATCATGCGTATGCTGGGAGAAATGGCGGTACTGAATCCCGACAGTGGTTCATTTTCAACCTATGCGGATCGTGGAATCGGGCGCTGGGCTGGATTTTCTATCGGCTGGTTATACTGGTCTTTCTGGACGTTGCTCATGGGCTGGGAAGCCTTTGTTGCCGGGAAAATCCTAAATAGCTGGTTTCCATTTATCCCGATCTGGGGCTATATGCTTCTGGTCACTGTAGCACTGGTCTGGATTAATCTCCGTGACGTAAAAAACTTTGGTGAATTCGAGTTCTGGTTTGCCCTGATCAAAGTTATTGCCATTGTACTGTTTCTGGTGTTTGGTAGTTTGGCCGTGATGCACCTGTGGCCTTGGGGCGATGCCTCTATGCTCGGTGGTACAACTCATCTAACCGCTCAAGGCTTTATGCCTAATGGGTTTCCATCGGTGATCACGGCCTTATTGGGTGTAATGTTTGCTTATATGGGAGCAGAGATTGTCACCGTAGCAGCAGCTGAAACCAAAGATCCAGCCAAGGAAATTCGTAAGGCCGCTAATTCAATTGTATGGCGTATCATTTTATTCTATGTCGGTTCAATGTTGATTACGGTTTGCCTGATTCCACACAATAATCCTTTATTGAAAGATCCGACCTGGGGTACGTATAGCGTAGCGCTTACTGCACTCGGTATTCCAGAAGCACGCCATATTGTTAATTTTGTCGTGCTCACCTCGGTATGTAGCTGCTTTAACTCCGCACTTTATACCTGTTCACGCATGGTCTATTCCCTCTCGAAACGTGGAGATGCACCAAAGAGTTTCGGTTTAACCAACCGCAATAACAGCCCATGGGTAGGTGTCATCTTTTCAAGCCTGTTTTCTTTCGTGGCGATTTATCTGACTGCCACCGAAAGTATGAATATTTATGATGTCTTGATGTTAGCGACTGGTACCGTATCTTTATATGTCTATCTTGCTATTGCCATTTCTCAGCTTAAGTTACGTAAAAAACTGGAAGCTGAAGGACAAAATATTCCATTCAAGATGTGGTTATTCCCATGGCTCACTTATCTGGTCATTATCTTTATTGTCGGCGCTTTAATTACCATGATTATTGAAGGAACCTATTTTAAAGAAGTGGTTTATACCAGTGTGCTTGCATTATTTATTGTGGGCTTAGGCATCTGTGCACAAAAGTTTAACTGGGGTAAAGCCTCAGCCAAAAAGGAAAAGGCAGCACAGGCCAGAATTAATTTAAGTGATAATCTTTAATTTATTTCTATAGAAATTTTTTAAACACATCAGAATGAATAAATAAATGGAGAGTTAAAAAACTCTCCATTTATTTTATATACAAGCCCAGTAAAAAAGGCCTATGTATGTCTAGATTTTAAATCTCCGTTGATACCTCACCTTTCCTAATCAAATTTCACCTTTCAAGACCACCTCAGCTATCAAAGTGTAGCCAGAAGCTGTTTCATCAGCTTTTTCTGTTCTGGTTGCTCAACCTGATCCGTTTCAACGAATAATTGATAAATCTCGAATACATTCTGTTATGAAATGTTGAGTCCAGCCTCATTTTGCCTAAAAGCTTCTAATATATTTTTTCTTATATGGCCACAATCATTGGAATTGGAAAAGATATGAATCATTATCCTGAAACCCCAGCTTCAACTGAAACACAAGACCATCAACCGGGTGTGCAAACCAAAATGGACCCTGCACCGGAAATTATTAAACCGCATTATAAAGGCAGTGAAAAATTAAAAGGCAAAGTTGCCTTGATTACTGGTGGTGATAGCGGAATTGGCCGTTCTGTATCGGTCTTATTTGCTCGCGAAGGTGCCGATATTGCCATTTGCTATTTGGATGAAGATCAGGATGCACGGGACACCAAAAAAATGGTGGAAGATGAAGGCCGCCGTTGTCTGCTGATTCAATGTGATTTACAAGATCAAGATGAAATCAAGAAAATGGTGGAAAAGACCCTTCAGGAATTTAAAACGATTAATATTCTGGTCAATAATGCCGGGGTTCAATACCCGCAAGAAAGTATTACCGATATCTCGCCCGAGCAATTACTTAAAACATTTAATGTGAATATTCTATCGATGTTCCACCTGACTCAGGCGGTGATTCCGCATATGCAAGAAGGTGATAGCATTATCAATACGACGAGTATTACCAGTTATCATGGTCATGACCAGCTGATTGACTATGCGAGTACGAAAGGTGCCATCACCACATTTACCCGAAGCCTTTCCACCAATTTATTGAAAAATAAAACCGGCATTCGTGTCAATGGGGTCGCGCCAGGTCCCATCTGGACACCATTGATTCCGAGCAGCTTTGATGAAGAACAGCTCAAAGATTTTGGTAAAAGCACCCCAATGGGTCGTATGGGCCAGCCGAGTGAAGTAGCACCGGCGTATTTATTCCTGGCCAGTGAAGAAGCCAGTTATATTTCAGGTCAGGTGATTCATGTGAATGGCGGCAGTATTATTAACGGCTAATCTGGCACAGAAGATAGCGGTTCTAGTTGACCGTTATCTTCATCTATTTAATCTTTAGATTTTCATATTTTTTAAAAATTTTGTTTTTATAAAATGATTCCAACAAATACTTACCCTCGTAAAAATAAGCTCTTGTTATAGTAATTTCAGCCAAACCTGATGAGGATATTAAGATGCCTAGAGGTGACAAATCAGCCTATACCGATAAACAGAAACGTCAGGCTGAACATATTGAAGAAAGCGAAAAAGAACGTGGTCATTCTGAGGAAGAAGCCGAACGTATTGCCTGGTCGACGGTCAATAAACAAGACGGTGGTGGCAAGAAAAAGAAAACGTCCCACTAAGCAGAATTCATACTGATGACGCTATAGGACACCTATAAAGACCCTTTATAATTTACTTATAGAGGGTCTTTTACCATCAAGTTTAAGTGATATTTTCGATACGCTGCTGAGTCCAAACTGGCCAGATCTTTTGCAAGGTCTTTTCAAATTTTGCATTCTCAGTTCGCCATTTTGGATTTTTGTCCTTATCAATAATCAGCGCACGAACGCCTTCAATAAAGTCGCCCTGCTCTAACCAGACATCTTGCAAGTCGCGTTCTAACTGCATGCATTTTTCTAGCGACAAATTCTGTCCGGCTTGCTGTAACTTCAGGCTGGTTTGCTTGGCCATAACCGGACGTTGCTGCAAAATTGCCAGCATTTTACTAGCCCATTCCTGATCGGTTGAATTACTTGTATGAGCAAGACTCTGTTCAATCTCCTTGAGGTTTGGATAGCCAAAATGCTGATTAATCAGATCTGCACGTTTTTGCAGCTCGCTTTCTACCGGATGCGTAATATAGCCACTAATGATTTTCTGGATTTCAATCGAATTTAACACAGGCGCAGTAATCAACGCTGCTTCCAATTCAGCAAAACGCTCACTCGGCACATGATAATCCACCAGATCGAGATACAAGGCATCACTGCTACTGATCTGCTCCCCGGTCAAAGCCATATAGACACCGACTTCATCCAGTCGGGACAGGAAATGGGTGGCTCCAACATCTGGGAAAAAACCAATTGCGGTTTCGGGCATGGCAAAACGTGATTTTTCACTCGTAACTTTGATATGACAGGCTTGAGCGAGGCCAAAGCCTCCGCCCAGTACATAGCCATCCATCATCACGATCACGGCCTTTGGAAAATTACGCAAGGTGCTCAGCATCTTATATTCAGTGGCAAAAAAATCCTGATATTGGGTATTGCCGGCCTGATAGCTGTCATACAGATAGCGGATGTCGCCTCCAGCACAGAACGCCTTGGGACTGTTGGAATTGATCAGGATGGCTTGCACTTCTGGATCATGGCACCACTGATCGAGTTGCGCCTGAATGCCTTGGATCATTGGCAGGGTTAAGGCATTTAAATGGCTGGTGCGGTCCAGGCTGATAATGCCCAGACTTCCTGCGACCCGTATCGCTAAATTATTTTCATCACTCATTTTATTTTCCTATTTTTGTTTTATTGATGGGTAAATTTGGCTGGGCGTTTTTCTACAAAGGCCTGCATGCCTTCTTTTTGATCGGAACCGGCAAAAATCGAATGGAAAACCCGGCGTTCAAAGCGCAGGCCTTCAGCCAGGCTCACTTCAAAGGCCCGATTAATTGATTCTTTAATCATCATCACGGCAGTAAGCGACTTTTCAGCAATTTTCTCGGCAGCTTGCAGGGTTTGTTCCAGCAATTCTTCCTTGGCAAAAACCCGAGCGGCCAAACCACTTTGTTCCGCTTCCTGCGCCCCCATCTGCCGTGCAGTCAGGCACATTTCCATGGCTTTGGCCTTACCAATCGCCAAGGTTAAACGCTGGGTCCCGCCAATGCCGGGCAACACGCCTAAGGTAACTTCAGGCAAACCAAATTTTGCATTATCAGCGCAGTAAATAAAGTCGCACATCAATGCCAGCTCGCAACCACCACCCAAGGCATAGCCGCTCACTGCGGCAATTAAAGGTTTACGGCGCTGCGCAATCCGGTCGGCCAGACTAAAAAAATCGTCCAGATAAATTTGCGGAAAATTCAGATCTGCCATTTCTTTAATATCGGCACCAGCAGCAAAAGCTTTTTCCGAACCGGTAATCACGATACAACCAATTTCGGGGTCTTTTTCCAGCTGATCAAGAGCCTGATTGACCTCGACAATCAGCTGGTTATTCAGTGCATTTAACGCCTGAGGACGGTTTAAGGTAATCAGTCCAACACCGTTACGTTGTTCGAGTAAAATGGTTTGCCATTGCATGATAAAAATCCTTTTTAATTCCTTATAAACTGCGTGCAATCACCAGGCGCTGAATATCGCTGGTGCCTTCATAAATCTGACAAATCCGCGCATCGCGATAAATCCGCTCAATCGGAAAATCTTTCAGATAACCGTAGCCGCCAAAAATCTGCAGCGCTTTGGAGCAGACACGTTCCGCCATTTCCGAAGCAAATAGCTTGGCCATGGAGGCTTCAGTTAAACAGGTTTCACCGGCTTCTTTCTTGCGTGCTGCAAAATGGACCAGTTGCCGTGCTGCTTCAATTTCAGTCGCCATACTGGCCAACCTGAAAGAAATCGCTTGCTGTTCAAAAATCGGTTTGCCAAAGGCCACGCGGTCATGCGCATAGGCCGTTGCTTCTTCCAAGGCGGCACGCGCCAAACCAACCGCCTGTGCCGCAATACCGATTCGCCCGCCTTCCAGATTGGCCAAGGCAATTTTTAAACCTTCGCCTTCTGCACCGAGTCTTAAACTTTCATGAATGCGGACATCGGTTAAGGCAATCTGACAGGTATCCGAAGCATGCAGGCCGAGTTTTTCTTCGACCCGAATCACTTCATAACCGGGCGTGTCGCGCGGCACTAAAAATGCACTCATACCTTTTTTCCCCGCAGCTGGATCAGTCACGGCAAACACAATAATCATTCCGGCATTGTGGCCTGAGGTAATGAACTGTTTCGCGCCATTCAGAATGTAATGATCGCCGTCCTTGACCGCCCGGGTTTTAATCGCGGCAGCATCCGATCCGGTATGCGGTTCGGTTAAGGCAAAGGCACCAATCATTTCACCTTGAGCCAAAGGCTTTAGAAAATCCTGCTTTTGCTGTTCCGTCCCGAACTTGAAAATCGGCACACACCCTACAGAGTTATGTACGCTCATAATCGCAGATGTTGCACCATCGGCCGCAGCGACTTCTTCTAAGGCCAGAACATAAGCCAGCGTACCTGTGCCCGAGCCGCCCCATTCTTCCGGAATCAGCATGCCTAAAAAACCCAGCTCTCCCATTTGGGCTAAGGCCTGTTTAGGAAAGATGCCTTTTTGATCCCACTCGCCGGCAAAGGGTTTAATCTGTTCCTGGGCGAAGCTTTTTGCCATGTCCTGAATCAGTTGTTGTTCTTCCGTTAATTGCATGGATTCTTCCTTCAATCTCTTTATTTAATCTTCTTATTCAATCTGTTGGCTTTAGCTGTTATGCGGTCTTGGCTTGCTGCTTGTTGATTTCCTGATTGCGCAGTAAAAAGCGTTGAATTTTACCGCTTGGGGTTTTCGGCAATTCAGTCACAAATTCAATCAGGCGTGGATAGGCATGCGCAGATAACCGCTTTTTCACAAATTGACCCAGCTCTTCTTCCAGATGGGCCGAAGCTGCAAAATTATTCGCCAGAATCACAAAGGCTTTAATGATTTCGGTACGCTCAGGATCAGGCACGCCAATGACTGCTGCTTCAATCACGGCATCATGTTCCAGCAAGGCACTTTCCACATCAAACGGGCCGACCCGATAACCTGACGTTGTAATGACATCATCACTACGCCCAACAAAGCTCATACTGCCATCTGCATGAATTTCTGCGGTATCCCCAGTTAAGTAATACTGTCCGACAAATGGAGATTTACGGCTTTCTTCATAGCCAGA
Organism: Acinetobacter lwoffii; assembly: GCF_015602705.1. NCBI lineage: Bacteria > Pseudomonadati > Pseudomonadota > Gammaproteobacteria > Moraxellales > Moraxellaceae > Acinetobacter > Acinetobacter lwoffii. The sequence goes on along the minus strand of NZ_CP059081.1, from coordinate 1,577,660 downwards.
GAACCACATCATTGGGGACTGGCTGATATCCACTGCCAGGATGCCCGGGACGTCAGCTGCTAATTCATGCCCCTGTTCATCGACAACGGCAATCCGGTAACCCGGGCTGGCAAAGCCTGCCGAACCTGAACGGACCGGATGTTCCAAGGCATGATGATTACACACCACCATCCCGACTTCGGTCTGGCCATAATGGTCATAAATCGGCACATCCAGTACCTCTTTAAACCAGCGGATCACTTCCGGATTTAACGGTTCTCCCGCACTGCTGACAACACGTAACTTACCGCGTAGTTTTGCCATTTGAGCAGGATCGGCCGCCATCATCATGCGGTAAGCGGTTGGTGCACCGGCCAGATTGGTAATGCCATATTCCTTAACAATTTCGCAGACACTTTCGGCATTAAAACCGCCTTCATAAAACAAGGTCGAGTGTCCAAGCATTAAGGGACCAGTAATCGCGTAATACAATCCGTAGGCCCAGCCGGGATCAGCAATATTCCAGAAAGCATCTTCAGGAGTTAGACCAATGGCATTTTGCATATAGCTTGCAAAAGCAATCAGTGCTTTTAACGGCACTTTAAGCGGTTTCGCCGGTCCGGTGGTGCCCGAGGTAAACATCAATAAAAATGGATCATTAACATTCAGGATTTCCAGCTCACAAGCTTCAGCCTGACGGTTTAATACTGTCCAGAAGCTAAGATCGTGCGGATAGCGCTCTGCCTCAGTTTCGGCATGTACCGTCACAATCGGTGGACAGTTGCTAATTTCAGATAATTTATCCCGATTCGCCAGATCAGTCACCACCAGCTTGCTTTGCGCCAGCTGAATACGATGCTCGATGGCTTTGGGACCAAAGGCCGTAAATAAGGGTTGATAGACAGCACCAATCCGCCAGGTTGCCAAAATAGTAATGATCAACTCGGGAGTACGTGGTAATAATCCGGAAACGCGGTCGCCTTTACCAATGCCTTGAGACTTTAAAAAGTTGGCAAACTGGCTGGAATATTTTTTGAGTTCGGCAAAACTATATTGTTCTTTTCTGCCATCTTTACCATGCCAGTATAAGGCAATGGCATCGGAATCGGCATGACGGTCACAGCATTCATAACAGGCATTTACTGCCTGCATGGAACCGGAGAGATACTGGCTTGCAACCGTATTTAAATCAAAGTCTTGAACCGTTGTTTGATAATCTAACATGTTAAACCTCAGCCTGAATTTATCGTTATTACTGACAAGGTGTAATTATTGAAGCGAATCCTTGCTCCATCTGAATCTTTTAAGTTTTAAGCATTTGGCGTGGTGTATTGATGCATGATGCTGGAGAAGTCCAGATGGGCATCTCCTTCCTGACAGAGCTGTTGATAGAGTTTTTGTACCATGCTGCCGAGTACAACCGGCTGATCCACCTGTTGCGCTGCATCGACCGCCAAACCTAAATCTTTGAGCATCAATTGTGCGGCAAAACCGTCGGTATAACCCCGCGATGACGGTGCATTGGCACAAATATCGGGCCATGGATTATAAATTTCAGAACTCCAGCAGCGTCCAGTGGAGCTGTTGATTACCCCAGCCAGCGCCTGCGGATCAATACCCAGTTTGGCTCCGAGTGCCATCCCTTCTGCTACCGCAGTCATGGAAATGCCCAGAATCAGGTTATTACAGATTTTTGCTACCTGTCCTGTTCCCACCGCACCACAATGCACCAGATTTTTACCCATACAGCCGAGAACTGGTTTGACCGCCTCAAAGGTGGCATCATCTGCACCGACCATAAAGGTTAAAGTGCCATCTTTGGCACCTAAAGTACCGCCGGATACCGGTGCATCACAGACGCGAATCTGCTTGGCCTGCGCTGCTGCGGCAACCTCCTGAATGGTTTGCGGGTCAATGGTGCTGCTGTCGATACATAAGCTGCCCGCTTGAAGCACCTCCAGAATACCGTGTTCACCTAAATAGACTTCACGCACATGCTTGGCGGCGGGCAACATGCTGACCACGATCTCCGCCTGCTTCGCGACAGCTTGTGGACTGTCGCAGACGATACCGCCCCCTTCTGCAAAATGCTGTAAAGCCACTGCACTTAAATCATAACCAAAAACCTGATGACCGGACTTGAGCAAGTTTTGCGCCATGGAGCCGCCCATATTGCCTAAACCAATAAATGCAATCTTCATGCTGATGCTCCTTAACGCAGACTGATCGTGGTATTAACACCTGTGGTTTCCTGGTCATCTTCAAACCAGCGGCTGGTAATGGTTTTGGTCTGGGTATAGAACTGCACCGCCTGTTTGCCATAAGGACCTAGATCACCCAGTTTTGAACCGCGTGAACCGGTAAAACTGAAGAAAGGCACAGGGACAGGAATTGGAATGTTGATGCCCACCTGACCGATATCAATCTGGTTCTGGAAGGTACGTGCCGTATTGCCATTCTGGGTGAACAGTCCCACGCCATTACCAAAGGGATTGGCATTAATCAGCTCAATGGCCTGCTCTAAAGTATCGACATGCATGATCGCCAGTACCGGGCCAAACACTTCTTCTTTATAAATGCGCATATCGGTCGTAACCTGATTAAAAATCGTTGGCCCGACAAAATTGCCTTTTTCATAGCCTGGAACCTGTACATCACGACCATCCAGCAGCAGTTCAGCGCCTTGTTCAACGCCACTGTTAATTAAATCGATCACACGTGCTTTGGCACGGGTTGAAATCACCGGTCCCACATCGGTATTCGGTTCATGTCCGGCATTCACCTTTAAGGTTTTGGTTTTATTGACCAGTTCATCGACCCAGTGCTTGGTCTCACCGACCATCACCGCCACCGAAAGTGCCATACAACGCTGACCTGCTGCACCAAAAGCTGCACCGACCAACGCATTTAAGGTCTGTTCTTTATTCGCATCTGGCATTACCACGACATGGTTTTTAGCGCCCATCATAGACTGCACACGCTTGCCGTGCTGGCCTGCCAGGTTATAGACATGCGTACCGACCGCGGTTGAACCAACAAAAGAAATCGCTTTAATGTCGCGATGGGTACACAGTAAATCGACCACTTCTTTGCCGCCATGTACTACATTCAGTACGCCAGCCGGTACACCGGCTTGAATCGCTAACTCAACCAGCATCATGGTCGATAGCGGATCCTGTTCTGAGGGTTTTAATACAAAGGTATTGCCGCAGACAATCGCCATCGGGAACATCCACAGTGGAATCATCGCCGGAAAGTTAAACGGGGTAATTCCTGCACAGACACCCAATGGTTGCTGCAAGGTATAGGTATCGACACCGCGTGCCACACCTTCAATATACTCACCCATTTGTAGTGAACCGATCGAACAGGCATGCTCCACCACTTCCAGACCGCGCTGAATATCACCTTCGGCATCGGCCAGAGTTTTCCCCTGTTCTGCTGTTAAGACCTGGGCAATACTTTTTAAATTCGTACGAATCAGATCCTGCAGCTTCAGCATGATGCGCATGCGTGCCTGGATCGGGGTTTGGCGCCAGCTGGTAAAGGCATTTTGCGCAGCCGCAATCGCAGCATTGACTTCTTCTGTAGTAGCAAATGGCACCTGCCCCAAGACTTCCTGAGTGGCAGGATTAACAATATCTTGCCAATGGCTGGTTTTTGATTCGACAAATTCACCATTAATGAGAAGTTTTGCGGTGGTGAATCCGGTACTTTGCTGTGGATGAGAAATGGCGTTCATGGTCGCTCCGTGCTGGTTTGTTATTGTCGTTGTATCTGCCTTTACTGGCTTTTATTTAACGTATAATTTTTACGCTGTTTCAGCAGACTAACAAAGAACACTTTGACCACCAATAGAAATTGGTGCACGATGGTTGTGCAAATATGCACAGGAATTTAACAGGATGTTAAATAAAAAATGAAAGTAGATTGGGATCATTTACGCTTTTTTTTAGTTTTGGCGCGTGCTAAAACACTCACCAACGCAGCACGCTTAATCGGGGTTGAACATAGCACCGTAGCGCGGCGGATTCAGGCCCTGGAAAGTACTTTAGGTACGCAACTGTTTAAGCGCGAAGCCACCGGTTATGAACTAACCTCGGAAGGTCTGGCACTGGTGCCGCGTGTGGAACAGATGGAACAGTCCTTTATCCAGATTGACAAGCGCCATGATCCCTTGCAAGGTCGGGTCCGGATTGGTGCGCCAGAAGGTTTTGGCACGGCATTTTTAGCTCGTCTTTTGGCAGAATTTTCCCAGCATTATCCTTTGCTGACCATTGACCTGATTCCGGTACCGAAAGCGATCAAACTTTCACATCGAGAAGCCGATATTGTGATCGCGATTGACCGGCCCAAATCTGGTCCGTATATCATTACTCGTTTGTCTAATTACTGTTTAAAGCTATATGGCAGCCAGCATTATTTACAGCAAAATCCGGAAATTAAAAAACTGGAAGACCTCCAGCAGCACCGTTTTGTCGATTATATTGATGATCTGGTCTATAGCACTGCATTATATTCGCTAGAGCGTCTTCCCTTGCAGGTCAGTGCCTGTTTTCGCAGTAACAGCATTCTGGCGCAGGAAATTGCCGTGCGTGCAGGTGCTGGACTGGCCATTTTGCCGAAATTTCTGGTCAATGATAAAAGTGAACTGAAAGAGGTGCTGGGTCAGCAGCTCAGTTTTACCCACACTTTCTGGATGCTGACGCTGGTCGATCTGCAACATGAACCAAAAATTAAACTGGTCTGGGATTTCTTGCGTAAACAAGCCGATCTTCAGCAAGACCTGTTAATGGGCAGATGAATATTGAACACACTGTTCACTTTGCAAGGCTACGTACTTTAGTTAAATCAACTGAAACAACAACGTATCGATACAGCAAATGAACGTATCACAACATTCCTGACGCTCATGACTTGTTAAATTAACAGTCGATCATTCGCGATGTTTTTTAATGAGCTACAGGAAAATAATATGAAAATCTTGATGGTACTGACTTCACATGACCAGCTGGGCGATACTGGCAAAAAAACTGGCTTCTGGTTGGAAGAGCTAGCTGCGCCTTATTACACCTTTGTCGATGCAGGCGCAGAGGTAGTTTTGGCTTCTCCTGCAGGTGGTCAGCCACCATTAGATCCAAAAAGTAATGAGCCGGATGCGCAAACCGAAACCACCAAACGCTTTGAAGCAGATGAGGTGGCCATGCAGGCTCTTGCCAATACACATAAGTTGAGTGAAGTCTTAAATCAGGATTTTGATGCCGTGTTCTATCCGGGTGGTCACGGTCCATTATGGGATCTAGCCAAAGACCAGAATTCTATTTCTTTAATTGAGCAGACTTTACAGGCAGATAAACCTGTTGCGCTGGTCTGTCATGCACCGGGTGTACTTCGTGAAGTCAAAGATGCCGAAGGTCATTCGATTGTAGAAGGCAAGACAGTCACCGGTTTTACTAATACCGAAGAAGACGGCGTAGGCCTAACCGATGTTGTCCCATTTTTAGTGGAAGACATGCTGAAAGAAAAAGGCGGGAAATATTCCAAAGCTGAGGATTGGCAGGTGCATGTACAGCAAGATGGTTTACTGATTACCGGGCAAAATCCGGCCTCTTCTGCTGCAACCGCAGAAGCTTTATTAAAATTATTAAAATAGAAGTTAATCTAAAATTCGTATTAATCTTTTAGATCACTTCTTTTTAAATAAGAAAACCCTGAATGATGCAAGATTATTCAGGGTTTAATTTATCTATTTATTCCCAGATTTAGTTCGCTTCAGCCGCTGTGGAGGCAATATGCTGAGCCAGTAACTCTCTGAGTTTAAATTTCTGGATTTTCCCTGATGGGGTCATCGGAATTTCATCCCAGATCTCCAAACGTTCCGGAAGATATTGCATAGCCAGATTATGAGTTTTCAGGAAATCTACCAGCTCATTAAAACTTAACGGCTTTGTCTGATCTTTCAGCTTGATGATTGCACAGGCACGCTCGCCCATTCGCTCATCTGCATAAGCGACCAAAGCTACTGTTGCAATATTCGGATGCTTATAAAGTAGTGATTCAATTTCCGCGACCGGAATATTTTCTCCGCCACGGATAATCACATCTTTCTTGCGGCCGCAGATCCGGATATAGCCCTGCTCGTCCTGATAGGCAATATCGCCAGTATCAAACCAGCCTTCAGTATCTGTATCGTTCAAATGTGGACGTTTTAAATAACCACCAAAATTTGAACAGGTGCGGATCATCAAACGCCCGGATTCATTCACGGCTTTGGTCTGACCTTTTTTATCCACGATCTTGATTTCCACACCTGGCAAAGCGATGCCATCAGTATTGAAAGAGCGTTCATCCTCATCTTCAGGTAGAGTCAGCGTCACCGCACCACATTCGGTCATACCCCAGGCTGATATGACTTTAACACCCAGAGTTTCCCGGGCTTTTTGCACCAATGGACCGGGAATGGGTGCACCGGCACACAGGAAAATTTTTAGTGAATCGACTTTATCATGCTGTTCTGCCACGGTATTGGACAAATCATTCAAAAATGGGGTCGAGGCCATGGTGAAATTCACCTGATGCTGATGAATCAGATCCACGGCTTTGGCTACATCCCAGCTTGGAAACATGGGATAACTTGCAAGCTGATTTCTTTGATTTTTATGGTCAGGCCTTAAATAAGCTGGCTTTTGATGATGTGATTACCCTGATTCATCTGCTCAATAAAGTAAATGATGGTTTAAAAAGTATTCATCTGCATAAAGAAGCAGATCAGGAATAAACAAATAGAAATTCAGCTTTAATTGATGAATATAAAAAAAGAGCCTGTATTCAGGCTCTTTTTTTATAAGTTGAAATTATGCCTTTTGTGGATCGTATTGACGGTCTTTGATGAATATCCCTGACACTGCACCACACAAGAAATAGGCACCGCCCATAATCAGGAAGCCTAGGCCAATTGAACCACCGCTGGCTGCTGCACCAATAATTGCAGGGGCAAACATGGCGCCAATACGGCCTGCATTATAAGCACCGCCTACCGCAGTACCACGAATCGAGGTGGCGAAGCTTTCTGTCATATAAGTGGCATTAATCGCATATGGAATACCATACAGGAATCCAAAGAAAATCAGCAGATAGGCAATATTCTCTGGCGTATTGAATAGCACAATCACGGGCAGGAAAATCGCCGTTCCAATTGCTCCAAACGAAAAGACAGCGCGTCTACCCAGACGGTCTGCGGCAAAGCCCGCTAGAATTTTCCCGAAAATCATCGCCACATAAGTACCAATCATATAGCCGGCCATAGATTTAAAATTCATGTGCAATTCAGATTCCAGATATGCCGGCATCCAGTTGTTTACGCCATAGTAGCCAAATTGCAGAAAACCGGCCGTAAAGATCCACAAAATAAACATTCTGCGATTCGCAGGATCCGCGAAAATCTCTTTGACTGTGCTTTTTTTGGCGGGTTGCTGTGCTGTGATTTCAGCTGGGGCATATAGACGCTGCAAACGTGCACGCTGCCAGGATTCTGGCTCAGGAACCAGTTTCTGGATAAAAATCGCCATAACCGAGGGAATAATGGCAATAAAAAACAGGGTTCTCCAGCCATATTCCGGAATGATCCAGCCTGCCAGTACAGTGGCCACAATATAACCGACGGTCCATCCTGCCTGTAAGGTACCTAAAACCGTGGTGCGATATTCAGTTGGAACATATTCAGCCATGAGCGTATTGGCTGCAATATATAAAGAGCCAATACCGAAAGCAGACAGAAAGCGTAAAACAGCAAATTGTTCAAAGTTTTGTGCAAAACCTAAGGCTGCGGTCAATATGGAAAATACCAGAATCGAAATGACTACGGTACGTACACGGCCCAGACGGTCACAGGCCCAGCCACCTATAAAGCCACCAATCGCCATACCTGCCAAGCTAAAACTGCCCAGTGCACCAGCCTGTAAATTACTTAAGCCAAATTCTGCTTTCAGACTGTTTAAGCTGAAAGACAGCAGCAACATGTCCGCGCCATCCACCAGTAAAGCCAGAAAGGCGAAAATAAAAGCAATTTGCTGGGTTCGTTTGGTCGTCGGTTTAATCTTTTCTAATTCTCTCGCTAAATCCGTCATATTTAAATCTCTGTTTTCCTATCCTTAGGTTTTCATGATCTTTTATATTTAAAGCTATTCCGCTAATGAATATGCTTTAAGGCTAATCCGTTTTTAATTCACTTGATTGACTCCTTTTTTAATCCTGTCTGGGAGATCGCTTTTTCCTTTTTATCAGTGACCTCTTGTTCTTCGTTCATACTTATATTTGCATCAGGCTAAAGAAAATAAGATGAATATTCATCAATTTAGATGTTTTATTTTGTTATACGAAATTTATTATCATAAAGTTGATTGTTCTTTCATTTTCATATAGCTTTAAAAAGAGGGATAAGAACGATATGTCATTTGAATATGATCGAACAGGGAGCGTAACGATGGGTGCTTTAACAGGATTTCGTGTACTGGATTTAAGCCGGATTTTGGCTGGGCCCTGGTGTAGCCAGATTCTGGCTGATCTGGGTGCAGAAGTGATCAAGATTGAAAAACCGGATCATGGGGATGATACCCGTATCTGGGGACCACCTTGGCTTAAAAACAATCAGCAGCAAGATACCCATGAATCGGCTTATTACCTGTCAGCCAACCGTGGCAAGCATTCGGTTGCAATCGATTTATCTACACCTGAAGGTCAAAGTATTATCAAAAAGCTTGCTGAACAAAGCGATGTAGTCATTGAAAACTATAAAGCCGGTTCGTTGAAACGATATGGGCTGGATTATGAAAGTCTGAGTCAGCTAAATCCGCGACTGGTATATTGTTCTATTACCGGTTTTGGCCAGAACGGTCCGCGTGCGCAAGAGCCGGGCTATGATTTTATCGTTCAGGGAATGGGCGGCATGATGAGTGTCACTGGCGAACGTGACGATCTGCCCGGTGGTGGCCCGCAAAAAGCAGGTCTGGCCTTTGCCGATTTGACCACCGGCTTATATGCCGCAATTGCCATTCAGGCGGCTTTGTTGTCCCGTGAGAAAACCGGTGAAGGTCAGTATATTGATATGGCGCTGTTAGATACCCAGGTTGCTTCCCTCTCTGTTCTGGCCATGAATTATCTCACCTCAGGCAAAGTCCCCGGTCGCTTCGGAAATGCACATGCCAATATTGTGCCCTATCAGGTGTTTAAAGCCCAGGAAGGTGAATTTATTATCGCCTGTGGTAACGATCTGCAATTCCAAGCTTTGTGTCAGGCCGTTGGTCTGGCTAAGGTGGCAGAAGATCCTCGCTTCTTAAAAAATTCTGGACGTGTTACACATCGTGAAGAATTGACCACAGTTCTACAGGCTCATTTCTATACTAGACCGGCAAAAACCTGGGTGGATTTAATCCATGCGGTTAAAGTGCCGGTAGGAATGATCAATGACCTGAAACAGACTTTGCAAGAAGAACAGGTATTGGCACGCGATATGGTGATTCAGATGCCGCATACTTTACGTGAAGATTACACCTCAATCGGTTCACCGATTAAACTCTCCAAGACACCGGTAGAATATAAAAAGGCCCCACCTTGTCTGGGTGAAGATACCGATGCCATTTTGAGTCAATATTTAAGTTCTGCTGAAATAGAAGAACTAAAAAGCAAAAAAATCATCCAGCAGCTATAATCCTGCAAGCAGTAAAAAAGGAATCTTTCGATTCCTTTTTTACTTTAAAGATAATGGATTAGATCATTCCTTAACAGGCCTTAGCGCTGGGCTGAACAGTACGAGGCAGTTCACGACGCAGAATTTTGCCTACTGCAGACTTTGGTAGTTCGGACACAAATTCAATGAATTTCGGCAGTTTATAACTGGTCAGTTGCTGCTTCAGATAAGTCATGACTTCATCTTGGGTCAGAGTTTTATCCTGTTTCACAATAAATGCCTTGGGTACCTGTCCAGATTTTTCATCATCAATACCAATCACTGCACATTCCAGTATATTAGGATGTTTGGACAGTACGCCTTCCAGCTCATTGGGATAAACATTAAATCCGGAGACCAGAATCATGTCTTTTTTGCGGTCCAGAATGGTGATATAGCCTTGTTCGTCCATACAACCGATATCACCTGTCAGGAAGAATCCATCTTTGGTAAATACCTGTGCTGTTGCTTCGGGTTGCTGCCAGTATCTTTTCATTACCTGTGGACCACGTATGGCGATTTCTCCAGCCTGATTAAGCTCTACAGGTTTTCCTTCATCATTCAGAATTAGAATTTCAGTTCCTGCCAATGGCAAGCCAATCGTGCCACTAAATCGCCGGCTTAAAGGCGGGTTAAAAGTTGCAGTCGGTGAGGTTTCAGAAAGTCCGTAGCCTTCATAAATCTGGCAGCCTGTAACCTCATGCCATAACTCTGCCGTATTTTTCAGAATAGATGCTCCTCCGCCGGTTGTGGTTTTCAGGCGTGAATGATCCAGCTCACGGAAACGTGAATGATGCGCCAAGGCATTAAACATGGTATTCACACCCGGAAAAACGGTCGGTGGATGTTTCTGGTATTGATCCACCAAAGCATCCAGATCTCTCGGATTTGGAATCAAGACATTGGCAAAACCACGGCTTAAACCATAACTGAACAGGCAGATGGTAAATCCATAAATGTGATACAGTGGCAAAGCACAGAATACATATTCATTTTCAGCGGCATAGCGATCACCAAAATGGCTGATAAACACGGTACTGTTCTGGGCGATATTAAATAAAATATTGCGATGGCTCAGTTCTGCGCCTTTAGAAACACCTGTGGTACCTCCCGTGTATTGCAGAATGACCGTATCTTCCTGATGCTGTACAGGCGGTGCAAAATCAATAATCTCTACCTGATTTATTGCCTGTCTAAAGTCAGAAAACTGTTTATCCGGATATTGTGCTGCCTGACTATAAATAGTACTTGGCTGCTCTTGAATAAAATCCAGCGGATGCGTTGAAATGACATATTTGAGTTGAGGACATTCATCTAGTGCTGTTAATTGCTCTAAAGTCTGTCCCAGGATAATCAAGGCTTCTGCACCTGAATCCTGTAGTTGATGATAGAGCTCGCGCTGGGTGTACATGGGATTGACATTGACCAGCACATAACCCGCACGAATAATGGCAAAAGTAGCAATTGGATATTGAATAATATTAGGCAGCATCACCGCAATACGGCTGCCAGCAGTCAGCCCAAGGCTCTGTAAATAGCTTGCCAGTTTCTGGCTATACACATCGATATCGTGATAGCTGAATTTACGATCCAGATAGATAAATGCGGTTTTATCCTGAAATTTTATCAAATTCTCAGCAATTGTCGTGCTCAGGGTTTTCTCAGGATCTGGCCGGGTAAACTCCGGATTGATATTCCACTTTTTATATTCTTCCATCCATGGCTGACTGCTCATGACTATACTCCTGTCCTGGATTTACAATTATTTTGTATTATTTAAACCATAAGATTTTGATTTTAATTAAATATTTTTACACCACTTTCTGCTGTCTCGATTCAACATACTGGTAGTGATAACCGCTACGAATAAAATGCTGATTTTTATCCCTAAATGAATGAGCATAATCCGGCCAGACCAAAGTCAGCTTGCGACTGACCGGGTCCAGATACCAGCTTTTACAGCTTTCCGATAACCAGACACTACCTTGGGAAAGCTGCTGTAGCTCCTGCATATAGCTATTTTCAGCACTCTGATCCGCTTCAAAGACCTGAATCTGTTCCTGCTCAAAAAACTGCAAGGCATCCAGCACCAGATCAAACTGGGTTTCCAGAAAATAAAGTGCTGAATTATGTCCACTGCCTGTATTTGGCCCATTCAGGATGAACAGGTTTGGAAAGTTGTGTACGGTCGTTGACTGATAACCCTGCATACCGCTGGACCATTGCTGCTCCAGGCTTAAACCCTGTTTACCCACCACCTTTGCGGCATAGGGTGGACGTGCCGCTTCAAATCCTGTCGCAAATACGATGATATCTGCAGAAAATTTATTTCCAGCCTGGCTTAATACACCGTCTTTCATAACTTCTGCCAATGCTGAGTCTTCAAGTGTGACATTTGGTTTTAGAAAAGTTGGATAATAATCATTAGAAAGCAATAAGCGCTTACAACCAGGTTCATAATTCGGCGTAAGTTTGCGCTGTAATTCAGGATCTGAAATCTGATGTTTTAAGAATTGCAGGCAGTTTTTCTTGACCCGCTCAATCTGGCTTTTCAGATTACGGCGCTGGGCAAAATTGTATTCATTGCCCCAGAACAAGGAATGTCTGAGGGCCGACATACTGTCCGGATCTTTGCGGAAAAGCTGTTTTTCTGACTCAGAATAAGCTCGGTCTGGTCGGGGCAAAATATATGGCGCACTACGTTGCAAGACGGTCAGGCTTTTGGCTGTTTTGGAAATTTCCGGCACAAGCTGGATGGCAGAAGCACCAGAACCCACCACAACGACATGTTGATTTTCCAGATTCAGCTCGTGGTTCCAGCGCGCGGAATGCATCACTTGGCCTTCAAATTCTTCCAGCCCCGGAATTTTCGGGAGATGCTCATCTGCCAGATGCCCGGTTGCGGTAATTAAAATCTCAGCCTGATACAGACCTATAGAGGTGTGAATTTCCCAGATGCGTTCTCGTGCATTCCAGCTGGCCTTTTCCAGTTGGGTATGAAAATCGATATGTGGCCGGATATTTTCCTGATCACAGCATTGAATTAAATAGCGCTGAATTTCTACCCCTTGTGGAAAGACACGCGACCAGTTGGGATTTTTAATAAACGAGAAAGAATATAAATGGGAAGGTACATCACAGGCGACCCCGGGATAGGTATTGTCACGCCATGTTCCACCCACTTCTGCTGCACGTTCAATGATTTTAAAATCGTGGATGCCCTGCTGTTTAAGGCGGATTGCCATTCCCAAACCACCAAAACCGCTGCCTACAATCAGAATCTTGCTGCGCTGTCCTTGAGCTTGCATTATTTATCTCCTTTAAGGCATATAAGGCTGGATTTTTTGATTCGCCGGATATTGTTCTGGATGCTGGCTAAACTGATTGATCAGTTGCACTACTTCTGCTGGCGCTTCGACATAGAGCGCATGTCCTGAAGAAATTTCGATATAGCGACTGTTCGAAATTGAAGCAAACAGCAGTTTAGCTTGCGCTACAGGCACCATGCGGTCTTCACGACAGGCAACGACTAGAGTCTCTGCACAGATGTCAGATAAAGCTGATGTAATATCAATGCGATAATTCAGTTCACGCTGTTTGGCTGCATCTTGGGAAGGTTTAACAAAACGTGCCAGATCCAGTACCTGCTGTTCGCTACGGGCAGATAGATAGTCATCGCTATATAGGCAATAATTGACAAAATGAGGCAAGGCCGCAGATTGTTCAGTAAATAACTGTTGCCAGATAACGGTACGCAGTTGTTGCACCGAGCTGGTTTTGGCCCAACCGGCTAACAAGATCAAACGCGCTACGCGCTGTTTTAAACTGGCTGCCACTTGTGCAGCAATCACGGCACCGAGTGAATAGCCGACCACTGTAATGATTTCATCTTTTGCAACTGCATGCTGAATCAATGCTTCAACCTGTTGGCTAAAATCAGTCACCTTTAGATCAGCTTTATTCGGGGTATGCAAATCAATGGATAAAACCCGCTGATGAATACCCAGCATCGGAAAAATATAGCTGAAATGCTTGTCGGTATTTCCACCGGTGCCATGAATCAAAATAATAGTCGGAAATGCAGAACGCTGTCCGACTTCATGAAAATTAAGCTGCAGATCAGCATAAGGACACTGTCGAGTAATCATGTCTAAATCCATATAGACTCCTGATCTTGTTGTTTTATGGTTTATTCAATATCCGAGAATAAATCTCAATATTTGAATTGGGTGAGGATGCAAAAATTATTAAAAAAGACCCACGACACGAGTATCGTGGGTCAAAAGGTTTAATCGAATTTGAACTCTTCAGGTTCAAGTAAAAACAGGCTTTCACCGCCCGCCTGAATATTGGCAAAGTGGGTTGAAGTTCTTGGCAAAATACGCGCAAAGAAGAATTGTGCAGTTTTGATCTTGGCTGCATAGAACGGATCAGTATTGCCTTCTTCAATTTTCTGCTGCGCAGTAATTGCCATTTTCAGCCACAAATAAGCGGACACGACATAACCAGAGAAATATAGGTAGTCAACTGATGCTGCCCCAATTTCATTGGCAGACTGTTGAGCCTGCTCCTGAATGGTTCTGGTTAATTTCAGCCATTTTTCAGTCAACTGGCTGACTTGTGCAACTTGCTGGCTGAACTGGACATGTTGCTGATGCTCTTTTACAAAGCCCTGAATTTCATCGGTTAATGCGGTCAGCAAACCCAATTTTGAGCCCAGCACTTTACGCGCCAGCAAGTCAATGGACTGAATTTCAGTAGTTCCTTCATAGAGGCTGGCAATACGTGCATCACGGGCAATCTGTTCCATGCCATGTTCAGCAATATAACCGTGACCACCGAAAATCTGCATACCATGTTTAGCCGCTTCTATGCCGGTTTCGGTCATTAATGCTTTGGCAATAGGGGTTAATAATGCTAGACGGTCTTCAGCTGCTTTCTTTTCTTCCGGGCTGTCAGTGGCTTCAGCGATATCGGCATAGGTCGCCAGATAATATGCAAGTGCACGTGAACCTTCTGCAAACACCTTTTGAGTCAGCAGCATGTTACGTACTGCCGGATGCACGATAATCGGATCTGCAGGTTGGCCTGGCGCTTTCGCACCTTCAAGTGAACGCATCGCCAGACGGTCTTGGGCATAAGCCAATGCCCCCTGGTAAGAAGACTCTGCTGCTGCCAAGCCTTGAATGGCTGTACCGATACGTGCCGAGTTCATAAAGGTAAACATGCAGTTTAGGCCGCGATTTTCAGGCCCAATCAGGAAACCTTTGGCATTATCAAAATTCAGCACACAGGTCGCGTTACCGTGGATCCCCATCTTGTGTTCAAGAGCGCTACATACCACGCCATTACGGGAAGCCACATTACCAGCTTCATCCAGATTGTATTTCGGCACAATAAACAGCGAAATACCTTTGGTTCCCGCAGGTGCATCTGGCAAACGTGCCAATACGATATGCACGATATTTTCAGCCAGATCATGTTCACCGGCTGAGATAAAGATTTTCTCGCCACTGATGCTATAGCTGCCGTCTTCATTTGGCACTGCTTTGGTACGGATTAAACCTAGGTCAGAACCGGCATGAGATTCAGTCAAGCACATGGTTCCAGTCCAGCGGCCTGCAATTAAAGGTACCAGAAACTTCTGTTTCTGTTCATCGCTACCGTGGTGCTCTAAAGTACGCATGGCACCATGGGACAGGCCTGGGTACATGCCCCAAGACCAGTTCGTTGCGGTAATAATTTCAGAAATGGCAATACGGTATAAGGTCGGGAAGCCCTGACCGCCATATGCTTCGTCACCAGTTAATGAGGTAAAGCCGAGTTCTACATATTTGTCATAAGCTGCTTTAAACCCATCCGGGGTAGTTACGACGCCATCCTGCAAACGGCAACCCTGCTGGTCGCCTGTCGCATTAATCGGTAGAAGTTCGTTTTGGCAAAAGTCCGCAGCGACTTCCAGATATTGCTCCATAATATCCATAGAAACCTTGTCTGCGAATTTTGCATAGCCCTGATATTTCTTTTCAACGTTTAACAGGTCTTTCAGGACAAACTTCATGTCTTTTAATGGCGCAATATAATTTCTCATCGTAATTCCCTTGTATGAGTTCTAATTTGTATATTTATGACAATTAATTTCATAATACGAAATTATGTTTTAAATCCACTATAATATAATTTAAAGAATAAAATCTAGTCATTCGATGAAATTTCTCATTTAAAAATAAAAAATATACAGGATGAAAAAAAGCCATTCATGGTGGAATGGCTTTCCTATTCAGCGACTGCACTAAAGTTAATTAACGTGGAAAAAATTGAGCTAAACGCTGATGAACGATCTGCTCTGCCTCCTGCATAATATTTTCAATCAGCGTCTGACAAGTCGGAATGTCATGAATCAATCCCATCACTTGACCTGCAGTCAGTACACCAGCATCAATATCGCCATTTTCTAAAGCAAGCTTGCCTTTTAAGCCACTGACATAGGGACGAATCTGTTCAAATTCCAGATCTGGATCTTCACTCATTTTTACCACTAAATCAGATACCGAATTTTTGGCAACACGGGCAGTATTTCTGAACTGTCGATACAGCAGATGTGTCGCCCTTTCATCATTGTCGACATAGAACTGTTTGATGTTTAGATGGATCGGCGCTTCCTGAGTTGCACAAAAGCGTGTACCCATATTGATGCCTTCAGCACCTAAAGCCAAAGCTGCGACCAGACCACGGCCATCAGCAAAACCGCCACTGGCCACAATCGGCACAGTAAGCTGATCCGCTGCCGCAGGAATTAAAATCAGGCCAGGAATATCATCTTCACCCGGATGGCCCGCACATTCAAAACCATCAATCGAAATGATATCCGCGCCAATTCTTTGTGCTGAAAGCGCATGACGAACGGAAGTACATTTATGAATGACAATAATGCCATGTTGCTTAAATGCCTCAATATGTTCATGAGGCTTGTTGCCTGCTGTTTCTACGATCTTGATACTGCTTTCAATGATCGCCTGTCGGTATTCTGCATATGGCGGCGGATTCACAGCGGGCAATAAAGTCAGATTGACTGCAAAAGGCTGATCGGTCATTTCTCGGCAGCGTGCAATTTCCTTGACCAGGGCTTCAGGCGTCGGTTGAGTCAATGCCGTTAATGTTCCCAAGCCACCAGCATTAGATACGGCACTGGCCATTTCTGCGGTACCGACCCACATCATGCCGCCCTGAATAATTGGATAACGAATGCCTAAAAGCTCGGTAATACGGGTCTGAATTTTCATAAATGCTCTCCTTAGCATCCGGTAAATTGTGCAGGGCGTTTTTCGACAAAAGCCTGGACACCTTCTTTATAGTCCTGACTGCTCAGAGCCAGATATTGCAGGTTTTGTTCCAGCTCCAGTTGCTGGTCCATGTTATTTTCAGCACTGCGTTGCAAGGCCTGTTTGGTTAAAGCCAGCGCATAAGTCGGCTGTTGAGATAATCGCTGTGCAATGTCGTCGATATAAGCATCAAATTCTGTATCTGGAAGCATTTTCCAGATCATGCCCATTTCGGCGGCCTCTTTGGCATGCACCGGTTCGCCCAGAAAAGTGAGTGCCATGGCACGTGCATAACCGATTAAACGTGGCAACATCCAGGTGCCACCGGCATCAGGAATCAAGCCAATTTTAGAAAAAGCCTGAATAAATCGGGCACTTTCCTTGGCAATGACCAGATCACAGGCCAGTGCGATATTGGCACCTGCACCGGCAGCCACACCATTCACTGCTGCAATCACCGGTTTGGGACTCTGGCGGATCAGGTTAATCAAGGGATTATAGTATTTGGCCAGCGAGCCTTGCGGTGGCAAAGGCACATTGCCGAGCTGTCCAGCACGTTCTTTTAAATCCTGTCCTGCTGAAAACGCCCGGCCTCTGCCGCGAATCACAATCACCCGAATATCCGGATCTGTATTCCAGTTTTTCAGTACCTGCTGCACTTCCTCATGCATTTGCCGGTTAAAACTGTTGAGTGAATCTGGACGGTTAAAGCTTAAGGTCGCGACGCCTTGCTGAATCTGGGTTTGAATCATTTCCCACATCATCAATTTCCTTATTTTTTTGTCTGTATCTCTACAATTAATAGCCTTTATTAACATCTACCTGATGGCACAAATCCAGCCCGAGATTTAAACGTCGGTCATTTTCCAGAATCTGTTCCACTACCACAGACATGGGCGCATGTGAGGCGACATGTGGTGTAACTACGATCTTTTCATGCTGCCAGAATGAATGTTCAGCAGCTAATGGCTCCTGTTCAAATACGTCGATAATTGCACCACGTAACTGGCCGGAATCCAGTGCATTGAGTAGATCCTGCTCGATTAAATGCTGACCCCTTCCTACATGAATTAATGCTGCTTGTTCAGGCAACTGCTGAAATAATTCAGCAGAAAGAATGCCGGTATTTTCTTCAGTGAGTGGCAGCAGATTAATCAGGATCTGACTTTGGGCCAAAAACTCGGAAATTTGTTCTGATCCGACATAGCTTTTGACCTGAGCAATCTCTTTTGGGGAATTGGACCACCCAGACACCTGATAGCCCATGTCGGCAAAACGTTCTGCCACATAACCGCCCATATGGCCAAGGCCCATAATCCCGATCTGGATATGATGGCTATAACTTTGGCGATACTGCTTCCATAGCTGCTGCTTTTGCTGCTGGATCATGCGGTCAAAATAACGCTGGAAATACAGCACGCCCCAGAGCAGATAATCAAACATGCCTTTTTGATGATGTGGATCCAGTACCCGGCAAACGGCTTGATCTGAGCGTACAGCATTTAAGTTTAAATGCTCGACCCCGGCAGCAATGGAATGAATCAGGCCAAGTTCTGGAAGTTTTTGGAGTTTTTCCAGATCTGGAAACCAGGCAGCAACTGTCGTTGCCTGATCAGCTTCCGGGCTGTCCACTGTACAGAAACTGCCAGCAGGCGCATATTTCTGAAAAGACTTCACCAGAATTGCTTCAATATTTGGCACAGTACTGGATATCACAATCATGATGCATACTCCGTATATTGATGCTCAATCAAGGATAACGCAGCCTGCCAGGCATGCTGTAAAATCGGTTCAACCAAAGGACTGGCGAACTGCTTGGCGGTTTTAATTCGGACTTCTTCTGCTGGATAATGCAGTTCGGCACCGCCACTTAAGGCTTTCACCTGTGCCTGACAGGCACGCTCAAGGAAATAGATTTCATGAAAGGCCCGTGCAATGGTTTCGCCAGCTGTTAAAAGTCCGTGATTGCGTAAAATCATGGCGCGATGGCCGCCTAGGTCCTGAATCAGGCGTTCCTGCTCATCTGTTGAGAGTGCCACGCCTTCATATTCGTGATAGGCCACCTGCTGATAAAATTTCAGCGCATGCTGGGAAATGGGAAGAAGTCCGTGTTTCTGTGCAGACACTGCTATGCCGTCTGCAGTATGCGTATGAATGACACAGTTCAGATGAGCATGTGCTTCATGAATTGCGGAGTGGATGACAAAGCCTGCCATATTCACCGGCTTATCCTGTTCATAGCTTTCTACGACCTGCCCTTCATGATTAATCTTGACCAGCGTTGAGGTACACATTTTTTCAAAAGCGACACCATACTGATTAATCAGAAAACAGTCAGGCTGATCAGGGACTCTTAAACTGATATGGGTATCAATTAAATCAGTCATCCGGTAATGCGCAATAATGCGATAAAGCGCTGCGAGTTCACAACGTGCCTGCCATTCAGCATCTGTGACGAGATTTTTTATTGTCATCGTTCCATCCTGGAAAAATATAGCATTTCGATCACTATCTGTTATATCATAATTTTAGAAAAACAGAATATTATTTCATAAAGCGAAATAAATCATTACAAGGAGTTGATATGTTAACATCACAATTAAACGGACTCGAATATCTAACCGCAATTAAGAATGGGGAAATTTCCAGTTCAGCCATGAGTGAAATTATTCCCATGCGTCTGATCTTGGTACGCGAAAACTATGTGGAATATGAGGTGCGTCCTGATCAGCGCCATTATAATTTACAGGGTGGTATTCATGGCGGCTTTTGTGCAACGGTTCTAGATAGTGCCACTGGCGCTGCCGTGCATACGACAGTAGATGCAGGTGTCAGTTTCTCGACCATTGACCTGAATGTAAAAATGCTGAAAGCGATGAAAAGCGGCGAAACCTATACAGCTATTGGTGAAGTCATCCGGATCGGGCGTAATGTACTGACCTCAGAAGGCCGAATTATCGATAAAGAAGGTAAAGTTTATGCTTTTGGTTCAGCGACTTTATTAGTCACTGCCCGTAAGTAAATCATTACAGTGATGTAATCAATCCCTGCATGTGCAGGGATTTTTATTTTGAAAGAAAAATCCCAATAAAGAATGCCATGCATATCATAGATACATGGCATTAAGACTATGACTAAAGCTGTGATGCAGCTTCAGGGTTTTCAATCACCATCGCCAAGCCTTGACCCAGACCGATACACAGACTAATCACGGCATATTTTTTACCGGTACGCTGTAACTGACGTGCAACGGTTAAAGCCAAACGCGCACCCGAACAGCCCAGTGGATGACCAATGGCAATCGCACCACCATTTGGATTGACACGCGGATCATCCAAAGCGACATCCAGACCTTTCAGGCAAGATAATACCTGACTGGCAAAGGCTTCATTAATCTCGATGATATCCATATCGTCCAGCGTCAAACCAGCACGTTGTACTGCCTTTTTAATCGCTTCAATTGGGCCTGCACCCATGATGCGTGGCTCAATGCCAGCGGCTGCAGAAGACAGGATGCGAGCCAAAGGTTTTAAGCCATACTGTTCCTGAACTTTTTCACTGCCGATAATCAGTGCTGCAGCGCCGTCATTGATACCTGATGCATTACCCGCAGTCACTACACCACCTTCGAAAAGCGGTTGTAGCTTGGATAATGCTTCAAATGTTGAAGATGCACGTGGATGTTCATCTTCAGTCACCTGTTTAGGCGGTAATTTACGCCCTTGTGATACTTCAATTGGGGTAATTTCACCTTCAAAGAATCCCGCTTCTTTTGCAGCCTGATATTTGGCTTGTGATGCAGCTGCAAATGTATCAGCTTGTTCACGGCTAATGCCAAATTCTTCAGCCACGTTATCACCTGTTTCAGGCATGCTGTGCGCGCCAAACTGATCCGTGAATTTACGGTTCGGGAAACGTGTACCAATCGTGGTGTCATAAATTTTGGCATCACGTGAATAAGCGCTTTCTGCTTTACCCATCACAAAAGGTGCGCGGGTCATACTTTCTACGCCACCAGCAATGTACAACTCGCCTTCACCTGCAGTAATGGCACGTGCCGAATCAATCACAGCACCGAGACCTGAAGCACATAATCGGTTTACCGTCTGACCCGGAACTGTTACCGGCATACCTGCTAACAATGCTGCAAAACGTGCCACATTACGGCTGTCTTCACCGGCCTGGTTGGTGCTACCAAAGATTACATCTTCTACATCTGCTGCCGGAATACCGGTTTTTTCCAGCAGGTTTTTAATGACTGTAGCTGCCAGATCATCTGGACGTACGCTTGCCAGACTTCCTGCATGGCGACCGATTGGTGAACGTAAACCATCATAAATATAGGCATTTAACATGAGTGTTATTCCTTTAACTTTCTAATTAATGTGTTGTATGAACAAGAGGTAGACCAAGCTGAACGCGGCGACGCAACCAAGGACTTGGACGATAACGCTGGTCACGGGTAATCGCAGTCATGCGATCCAGAATTTTCAGAATTTTTTCAGCACCCAGCACATCACCCCATTCAATTGGGCCATGCGGATAACCGAGGCCTAGTTTTACCGCAACATTGATGTCTTCAACTGTCGCGACGCCTTGCTGGGCAATATCACAGCCGAGATTCACAATCATTGCCAAAGCACGTTGAGCCACAAAGCCAACGCTTTCCTGAATTACACTCGCAGTCACACCATCCAGATTGAAAATCGATTGAGCCGCTTGGGTCAGTTCAGGCTTGGTCACAAAAGTTGGCATTAAGGTGCGGTGTTTATTCAGCCCATACAGTAGGTCGATACACACCACTTGTTGAGGTGCCACCTGATAACGGATCGCAGCTGATGTTGCATCTTCACCATAAGTGGCAATCAGGATTAAAGCCTCTGCTGAAGGTGTCTCAGTTTGCTCAATATGAATGTTGAACTGTTGCAGATATTGCTCAAGTGCCTGACGGTCTTCGTCATATTCGGTGCCTAGCCAGACTGCTGGATATTGATCGAGTTTTTCAACCAGTGTTGGAGCCACATCCCCTACTTTGCTACCTGAAGTGTAATCATAGAAGCCTTTACCGGTTTTACGACCGAGCTGTTTGGCAATAAAGCGCTGACGGGTAATCACACTTGGACGGTAACGTGCTTCTTCATAATACTGGTGATAAATCGATTCACTCACCGGATGCGATACATCCATACCGGTCAGATCACCTAGCTCAAAAGGTCCCATTTTAAAACCGATCCCATCGCGGTAAATCCGGTCAATCTCATAAAATGGCGTGACATTTTCATTCAGAATGGCATAGGCTTCGCTACCAAAGGCACGGCCGGCATGGTTAATAATAAATCCTGGGGTATCTTTGGCTTTGACCGGGCGATGACCCATCTTGGTAGATAATTGAGTCAAGGCTTGCACAATATCAGCGCGGGTATTAAAGCCTTCAATTACTTCGACCACTTTCATCAGTGGTACCGGATTAAAGAAATGATAGCCGGCCACACGTTCCGGCTGACTACAATTGGCAGCAATGGCACTGATCGATAATGAAGAGGTATTCGATGCCAAAATGGCTTCCGGTTTAACAATGTCTTCTAGTTGCTGCATCAGCTTT
The DNA here is from genome assembly GCF_015602705.1 of Acinetobacter lwoffii. Taxonomy (NCBI): domain Bacteria; kingdom Pseudomonadati; phylum Pseudomonadota; class Gammaproteobacteria; order Moraxellales; family Moraxellaceae; genus Acinetobacter; species Acinetobacter lwoffii. The sequence goes on along the minus strand of NZ_CP059081.1, from coordinate 1,555,033 downwards.
TGTTTGATTTCCAGATTCTCAATAATCGCCTCAACAATCAGATCACAATCTTTCAAATCTTCTAATTGCTGTGCGATTGATAAATGGGCAATATCTTCAGCTGCTTTTTCGTGGCTGAATTTACCTTTATCTGCCAAGGTATTTAATGTTTTGGCCAGTTTGTCCTGTGCCTCTTCAGCTGCCCCTTCTTTGGCATCAAACAGTATCACGTCATGACCAGACTGAATCGCAATCTGGGCAATACCTGCACCCATCGTGCCTACGCCAATAATTCCGATTTTCTGAATTTGAATGCTCATGCCTATCGTCCCTGATAATTCGGTTTACGTTTTTCGATAAAGGCCTGCATACCTTCTTTTTGATCTTCGGATGAGAACAGCATCTGGAAAGACTTACGTTCCAGGGTAAGTCCGGCATTAAGCGGCACATCTTCAGCCAGTAAAGCCACTTCCTTGATTTGTTCAAGCGCAATTGGCGGCATTTTTGCCAGACCTTCAGCCATCTTGATTGCTGTTGCAAGGGTTTCGCTGTCTTCCGTTACTTGAGACACTAGGCCAATCTGATAAGCTTCCGGCGCTGGTATCAGACAACCCGTCATGATGATACGCATCGCATGGAATTTACCCACGGCACGGAATAATCGCTGGGTACCACCGGCACCCGGCATGACACCCACTTTCACTTCAGGCTGACCAAACTGGGCGCTTTTCCCGGCAATAATAATATCTGCATGCATCGCCAGTTCACAGCCACCACCAAGTGCATAACCGTTTACAGCTGCAATCACCGGTTTTGAACACTGTGCAATCGCCTGCCAGTAACGTTCAGTCCGGCGCTGCATCATTTGAATGGTTTCTGCATTGGCCAGTTCTTTAAGATCGGCACCTGCTGCGAAATCTGTTTCACCACCGGTAAGAATAATGGCACGTACATTTTCATCGTCATTCAGTTGCAAAAATGCCGCCGCAAGTTTCTGGCGAACTTCTGTATTCAGGGCATTTTTCGCTTCTGGTCGATGAATTTTAACCATCGCTACATGTGCTGAAACTTGTTCTACTTGAACGACCTGTTCCATTAAAATCTCCATTTATTTTGTATAGCGAAATTTTATTTTATATAAAACTAAGGTTTCTCAAGCTATAAATCAAGGATTTTTAACTCCAGAATTCAAAAAAAGTTATTTTTTACTAAAAATAGAGTAAAAACTCTTGTTTAGATGCTTATTTTGTGATTAATTGATTTCGCAATACGGAATTAAATATTTTAAATGCAATCTGATTATCCATTTAAATGAATAATCACCATAAGGCAGAACTTAAAATTAATTTACGAAATCAAATTTTCCATCAATGAGATGATTTTGATTTAGCGTAAATCGTGAAAAATCGAATGTAGCCTGATAATAAATACAGCGGCTGTAGCGTTCAGGAGCAAGTCTGTTAAATCAGGAAAACTATGTTTCCGTGAGGAAGAAAAATGGATTTAGCGGTAGCAGAGGAAATGCTACTTTTAATATATAGAGGATATAAGAATGACAAGCGATACCATCGTAACAGGAGACAATAAAACCGATGTCTCCTCCACGGATACCATCAAACAGGCGCCAAAACGTCTATGGATGACGGCTTTTGTCTTTGCTTTTCTGATTTTGCTCTGTGACGGTGCAGATATCGGGATTCTGGCTTTCAGCCTGACCAGTCTGAAAGCTGAATGGGGACTAACTTCTGTACAGGCTGGTGCTTTAGGAAGTTATTCTCTTTTGGGTATGGGGATAGGAGGTTTTATTGGTGGATGGGCATGCGACAAATTTGGACGTGTCCGCGTCATTGTACTGGCCACCATCGCCTTCTCGATCTTGTCAGCCTACTCAGGTTTTGCTCAGTCTTATACTGAATTTGCAATTTTACGTACTCTTTCTTGCTTGGGTTTAGGCTGTTTATATATTGCCTGTAATACCCTGATGTCAGAATACGTACCGACCAAATACCGTACTACTGTACTGGCAACATTGATGACTGGTTTCACTTTAGGTTCATTGGTGATTACCATGATTTCAGGCTGGATTATTCCTGAGTTCGGCTGGCGTATGCTGTACTGGATCACAATTGCTCCATTAGCTTTGGGTATCCTGATGCACTTTATGGTGCCAGAGCCAGAATCATGGAAACGTGTCCGTGAAATGAAAAGAACTGGTCAGATTGTGGATAACGATACCAAAAAAGGTAATCCATACATCACCATTCTTAAAGATAAAACTCATGGCAAGATGTTCATCTTGTGGTCTTTCAGCTCCGGTTTCCTGTTATTTGGTTACTTCGGTGTAAGTAACTGGTTGCCAAGTTATCTTGAAGCTGAATTAGGCATTAAGTTTAAAGAAATGGCACTGTATATGGTGGGTACATTCATCACCATGATTTTTGCTAAAATCATTGCAGGTTATGTTGCTGATAAAATTGGTCGCCGTATTGTGTTTGCTTTCGGCACCATGGGAACAGCGCTATTTATCCCTGTCGTGGTGTATATGCATAATGCCGATAACATTGGCGTACTGATGCTAATCTTCGGCTTCCTGTACGGTATTCCATATGCCATCAATGCAACCTATCTAACCGAAAGTTTCCCGACTGGTGTTCGTGGTACAGCGGTGGGCGGTGCATTCAATATTGGTCGTATCGGTGCAATCTTTGCGCCAATTACGATTGGTTATCTGGCGATGCATGGTTCGATCGGTACAGGTCTGTTGGTAATGGGTGCAGCATATTTCCTATGCGGTTTGATTCCTGCCCTGTTTATTAAAGACCGTTTATACGATCCGCAAAAAGCAGAATAAACCCTACTTCGGAAGGCAGGTCAAATCGCTGCCTTCCTCACTTCAAATATTTACAACACGTCAGTATAGAAAGGTCTCCTTTCATTCAGGATTAAAAATTTCTTTAGGGATTAAGAAATGAAAAAATTAGTTTTAGCGACATTATGTGGTATTGCTTCAGCACAGGCATTTTCAGCAGAAGCTTCTGAAGACCGTATGCAATTTCTTGAGTCACAGTTAAAGCAAATCCAGGCAGAACTAGAACAACAAAAAGCCGCGCAACTTGCATTAAAGAACCAGCAGGAACAAGCCAAAGCGCAAGACTCTAAAACGCTGAGTTCAATGGTAGATAATGTCGATGTTTATGGCTTGATCCGCTTTGATGGTGCAGTCGATTTCAAAAGTACTACTGAAGCCCGTGGCCGTACCATTAACCAGATTAATAAAGTACCTTTTACTGAACCGGATTCTGTACGTTCCGATTTTACTGCGGCTGCCAGCCGGATTGGTTTCCTGGCCAAAGATCTAGGAGGCAATCCGAATGTTTCTGCTCGTTTAGAAGCCGACTTCTGGACCAACAATGGTAAAGGCGATGGTGGATTACGTATCCGTCATGCACACTTAAAATACTATAACTGGACGTTTGGTCAGGCCTGGTCATTGATGTCAACACCAGAGATTAGCACTGAAGCTGTCGACTACAGCTTGTTCCTGGGTGGATCAGTCTTACGTACACCTCAGGTGAGCTATGCTTTCAAACTTGATCCGGAAAATACCTGGAATGTCGGTCTGGAGTACATGGCCGGTGGCGATCGTTCTTCTGCCTTACCTGCCTTAAGCACTAAATATGTTCATCAATCAGGCCCTCTTCATTTATTAGCTCAAGGCTTTGTCAATCAAAAGCAAGCGCAAACAGATACAGGTGATATTGAAAAAGTTGGCTGGGGTGTGGGCGTTGGTGGACGTTACCGTTTAGATGATCAAAACTCAATTCAGGGGAACTATTTCCATATGGTCGGTGATCAGCGTATTGCAGCTTTCTTGACTCAAGGTTCAACAACCGATGGTGCTGCCTGGGGTGGCGATTATTCAGTCGATCCAATCAATAATGAACTTTTATTGAATGAGTTCAATAGTATAAATATTGGCTTCACGCATAAATTTACGCCGAAACTACGTAGTAGTATTAATGCCAGCGTGGTTGATTTTGATGATTCTAGCGATTATGCCAAAGCCAATCCGGAAACCAATAAGCGCTTAACCGACTATGTGGCTAACGTGATCTATTCTCCTGTTCCAAAGATTAATTTGGGTGCAGAATATCATCATGGCAAGCGTGAAACCTTTGACAATAAGGAAGCAGATATTTCGCGTATCAACCTCTCTGCCAACTATAGTTTTTAAAGCCTCAGGAGACAAGGATGTCAGCCCAAGGGCAAATTTCACGCCGTTTCATGTTCATGATGGCAATGACCTGCGCACTCTGCGCAGGTTGTAACTATTTTAACCAGCCCTTGATTTATTCTATTGCAGAGGATCTGCAGATCAGTGTGGCTCAGTCTGGCTGGACTGTAGTACTGACCCAGATTGGCTATGCCACCGGATTATTTTTGTTTGTCCCTTTGGGTGACTTGTTCGAAAAACGGTTGTATATCTGCAGTTTGATGTTCTGTACCGGATTGGCGCTTATTGGGCTTTCAGCCAGTACCAATCTGCATATGTTGTATGGCTTTACCCTGCTCGCCTCTTTTTGTTCGATCACCACCCAGATTCTGATTCCTTTTGCCGCCAGCCTGTCGCAGCGTGATAAAAGTGCCGAAGTCGTTGGCCTACTCATGAGTGGTGTTCTGGTGGGTATTCTGTTTGCCCGTACCGTGGCCGGACTGATTTCTACTTTATGGTCCTGGCATGCGGTGTACTTGTTTAGTGGTTGTGCAATTCTTCTGCTGAGTCTGGCCATGTGGTTCCAGTTACCAAGCGCTAAGAGCCAGTTGCAGATGAATATATTGCAAATTTATCGCTCACTATTTACCTTTGCACGCACAGAACCCATGCTGATCCGGCGTAGTATGATCGGAGGTTTGGGTTTTGGCGTGCTGAGTATTATCTTTACTACCATGACTTTTATTCTGGCTGAAGCACCTTATCATTTTAATGATTTCCAGATTGGCCTCATGGGCATTGTGGGGGTGGTCGGCATCTGGTCCTCTCAGTGGACCGGTAAAATGATTGGCAGGCATCGGGAAAAATGGATTGCGCATCTGGCTACGTGCGGACTGATTCTGGCCTGGATTCCTTTATTCTTTGCCCAGAATTATTTATGGATTTATATCTTGGGCTTAATTCTGGCTTATTTTGGAATTTCCTGTTTGCATGTCTTGAACCAGAATCTGGTCTATCGAATTTCAATGCAGGCTCGCTCGCGGATTAATGCCATCTATATGACCTGTTATTTTTCAGGTGCCGGTCTGGGTGCATTTTTATCGCTGCATTTATGGAAAAGCTATGGCTGGTCTGCCTGCGTCATTTTAGGTTTTATTTTTGCCGTGTTGATCTTTTTGATTAACTATTATGATTTAAACCAAGAAAGAAATTTAGCCAATATTCAGCCTGAGCCTTAGATACTGTTAAAAACCTTTGGGGTTAAAAGCTTATTTTTTTATCCCGCTTTCTGTACCGAGCATAAATTATAGAGATGATACGCTGATAAAATAGAAAAATTCTTTAAGCCTGTTTAACGTTTCCTTTCTATCTGAAGAGCGGTTGAAAATATTGATATCTTAACTTTTTAGAGTTAATTCAATTTACTATTTTCCATTGCGAGATAAACAGGCTTCAATTCAGTTAAAGGCGCAGGTTTTGCATAAAAAAAGCCCTGTAGCAAATCACAGCCCTGTTGATAGAGCAAACTGGCTTGACTTACGGTTTCGACACCTTCTGCGACAACTTCCAAATCCAGCTGATGTGCCAAGTGAATAATCGATTGCACAATTGCAGCATCTTGGCCATCGAGGGTCAGCTCTTCAATAAAACTACGGTCTAACTTGATTTGATTAATCGGCAAGCGACGCAGATAACTGAGACTCGAATAACCTGTGCCAAAGTCATCAATGGCGACCTGTACACCTAAAGCACGCACTGCTTTCAAAATTTCTATGGTTCGATCTGCACCATTAATGATGACACCTTCCGTGATTTCAATTTTAAGTAATTCCGGCGGTAATTGACTGAGTTCAAGTGCATGTTCAAGCACCTGCAAAAAGCCTGCTCTACGGAATTGCAAAGGAGAAATATTCACCGATACCGTGATCTGGCTATTGTGTGTCTTGTTCCACTCGGCAATATCTAAACAGGCCTTTTCCAATACCCATTGACCTACACTAATAATTTGCCCAGTTCTTTCTGCAAGTGGAATAAAAATCGCTGGGGAAATATAACCCTGCTGTGGATGGCACCAACGGATTAAAGCTTCTACACCTGTTACCAGTCCAGTTTCAGGATGAACCAGCGGCTGATAGAACAGGTCAAAATTTTCTTGATTGATCGCTTCCATGAGTTCCAGACGCAGATTGGTATAGTCTATTTCTGCGACAGGCTGCATTCTGGTTTTTTCATACCACTGCCACATATTACGACCTTGTCTTTTGGCTTCCTGCATCGCCAAAACAGACTGATAGATCAATTCAGAAGAATGATGGATCGAACTGTCATCTGCCACAATACCAATACTGGCACTTAAATGTATTTTGTACTGATCAACAATAAACAGCATGGAAAGAAGATCAAGAATTTCTCCGGCGATCGCCTCGACTTCAGTATGCTCATCTGTCCCTGAGAGCAGCAAAATAAATTCATCTTCAGCGAAGCGGCATAGCACATTATTGCCTTGAACAAATTTTTGCAGCCGCTCGCCTACAATTTTGAGAATCTGGTCACCCACCAGATGACCTAAGCTGTCATTGATATTTTTAAAATCATCCAGATCTATATACAGCAAGACTAAAGGTTGTGAGCTCTCGTGCTGTGCTTCAAAAATATTTTCCAGAATCTGTTTGAATGCATACTGGTTCGGTAAACCGGTTAAATGGTCATGGGTATGCTGATGCTGAATATATTCTTCGTGAATACGTTGCTGGGTAATATCTTCCTGAATCCCCAAAAAATGGGTGCAGGTTCCTGTCTGGTCAAAAATAGGACCTATAGTTAAACGATTCCAGAACCAGCTACCATCTTTACAGTAACTTTTTATAGTCACCTGAATTTCTTTTTGTTCTTTGACCGCTTGCTTGAGTAATGCAATCTGATCCGGATCAGTATCTGGACCCTGTAAGAAAAAACAGCTTTGTCCTAATACTTCTGCTGCTGTATAACCGGTGAGCTTTAGAAAAGCCGGATTTACATACACCATTAGCCTTTCTTCAGAGACATCGGTAATAAAAAGACTATTCGGACTGGCCTCTACCCCCCGTTTTAATAATCGTAGAGACTCCTTGTTTTCACGCGATACAGTAATATCTCGGGCAATGCCAATAATACCGGTGACTTTCTGATTTTGAATAATCGGTAAATTGGTCAGATCCAGCCATAAGATATCGCCTGCAACATTATAAATTGGAAGTTCATAATGTTGAGATTTACCTTGCGCCGCTTCTGAAAATGAAACGTTAGCAAGTTCATGGAATTCGGGCGGTATGAAGGCACAATAGTGCTGACCATGGATTTGCGCTTTAGAAAAACCTGTAATTTCTTCGCAAGCAATATTGGTATTAAGCACATGTCCCTGTAGGTCAAGTTCAAAAATAATATCTGGATGATAGGTATAAAATGAGCTGTATTTTTCATTAAGCTCATGTCTTTTTTGACGTTCTTGATCAAGCTCAATTGCCAGAGCAACTAATTTTGCCGCTTGCTGTAAAAGCTGAATATGATGTTCAGTCGGTATTTTCGGTGTTCGATAATAAGTGGCAAACGTTCCGTACAAAATATCTGAAGCATTAATAATCGGCATAGACCAGCAGCTAGACAATTTTTCTGCATTTACCAAAGCACGGTAAGACTGCCAGTTTGGGTCTTTCATTAAATTCGGACTAATGACCAACTGACGTAAGAAAGCAGCTACGCCACACGATCCTTGATTTGGCCCAATTTTCAAATCTTGAATAGCATTACAGTACTCTTTTGAAAAGTGCTGTTTGCCACTTATAACATTTAAAGTTTGGGTGTCATCCTGATAGAGCATAATGGTGACAAGCGCATCTGGAATGCGCGATTCAAGCCACTGGCTAATGACATCGAGGATAGGCTTAAGTTCAGTATGGCGACCAATCAGATTAAAAATATGAAAAATTTCTTGATCATCACAATTATTATTCATTCAGACTATCACCTTCCTTAGCTTCTTAACATTTTAGACTTATTATTAAAATAATCATTAGCAAAAGTTTGTATTTATATCTTTAAAATACGGAAATACGGAAATACGGAAATACGGAAATACGGTCAATATTACGTGTATTTTATAATAATTCTAAAATTTAAAAATCACAGCCGAAGCTGTGATCTAAAACTATACTTTTACTTAATCAGAATATTGCGGACTTATTTTTAGGCTGCTTGTTGACGACTGTCCACTAATTTACAGCCTGTCTGCTGTTGTAATTCTTCAAAGCTTAAGCCATCCACTATTTCAATAACCTGAGCTTGTAGGTCTTTTAATTCAATCACACACAAATCAGTATAAATACGGTTGACACAATGTTTACCTGTTAGAGGATAAGTCAGTTCTTCAACAATTTTTGCCTCACCGTTTTTGGTCACATGTTCCATGCAAACATAGACACAGCGAGCACCCACTGCCAGATCCATCGCACCGCCTACAGCAGGTACAGCATCAGCATTACCGGTATGCCAGTTCGCCAGATCACCATTAATAGCGACCTGAAAAGCCCCCATGATACAGATATCCAGATGCCCGCCTCGCATGATATCGAAAGAGTCGGCAGAATTCATAAAACTGCCACCTTGCAACATGCTTACGAGTTCTTTGCCGGCGTTAATCAGATCATCATCTGCCTGTTCAGGATCACTCAATGCAGCAAAACCTAAAACGCCATTTTCCGAGTGTAGAATTACTCCTTGTTCAGGTTTTAAATAACCTGCTACGCGTGTCGGTAAACCAATACCCAAATTTACAAAAGAGCCGGTTGGAATGTCTTGTGCAACTTTAGCTACAATCTGTTCACGACTACGTTTTTGAATATTCATTATTTAATATCTCCAACCTTGACCACATGCTGTACAAAAATTCCTGGCGTTACAATGATCTCTGGATCAAGTTCTCCCAGTTCCACAACTTGATGGACTTGTGCAATGGTGGTTTTTGCTGCTTTGGCCATGATCGGACCAAAATTCCGTGCTGCCTTACGGTAGGTCAAGTTGCCCCACTGATCTGCCTGATTGGCATAAACCAAGGCATAATCAGCATGTATCGGATATTCCAGCACATAATCTTTTCCATTGATATTACGGGTTTCTTTACCCTCAGCTATTTTGGTACCAAAACCGGTTGGAGTAAAAACAGCTCCTAAGCCTGCACCGGCTGCCTGAATACGGCAGGCCAGATTGCCTTGTGGCACCAGTTCCAGCTCAACTTTTCCGGCTTTATACAGATCTTCAAAGACGGTTGAGTTATTGGCTCGTGGAAATGAACAGATCATTTTTTTAACCAGTCCAGACAACAGCAGATTGGTTAACCCACGATCTCCGGAAGCAGCATTGTTGTTAATAATGGTCAAGTCTTTAGGACCAAGATCAATTAATGCTTCGATTAATTCTACCGGCTGACCTGCCAGGCCAAAACCACTAGTCATAATGTGTGCACCATCGGGAATTTGCTTGAGTACTGTCTCGATATCCTGTGTGATTTTATTCATCATATTGCTTCCTAGCATGTTCTATCTATATTGCAATTGCAGATTAATCTGCCTTTTGCGGATCAAATAAGCGGTCTTTAATAAAGAAAGCGGGAATTAGACCGCAAAGAAAATAGGCAATGCCCATAATCAGTAAGCCCGTACCAATTGAGCCTCCTTGAGCAAAATAGCCAATAGTAAGAGGTGCAAATACAGCACCCAGTCGGCCCACGTTATAGGCACCGCCCACGGCTGTTCCACGTACTTTGGTGGAGAAGCTTTCTGTCATGTAAGTCGCATTAATACCGTATGGAATACCATAGAGAAAACCGAAAAATAACATCAGCCAGAGGATGTTATCCGGCGTATTACCAAAGACAATCACAGGGATAAAAATTGCCGTACCCATGGTACCAAAAGCAAATACCGCACGACGGCCAATCCGGTCAGCGATGAAACCGGCAATAACTTTGGTACACATCATGATCAGGAAAGTCCCGATCATATACATGGTCATTTCTTTAAACTTGATTCCCAGATCAGTCTCTAAATAGGCCGGTAGCCAGTTACTGACTCCATAATAGCCAAACTGTAAAAATGCGGTACTGAAGGACCAGAGGATAAACATGCGACGGCTGAGTGCATCTTCAAAAATCATTTTAAAAGTATTTTTTGGTTTTTCCTGAACAATACCACTGGCTTTTGCATCCAGGCGGGCCTGACGTGCTTCTAACCAAGCTTTCGGTTCAGGCACCAAGAAGTACATCGCGAAGGCCAGTACAATTGGAATAATGGCAATATAATAGAGGTATCGCCAGCCAAATTCAGGCAATAGCCATCCAGCCAGAACAGTTGCGACCACCGAGCCTAAAGTCCAGCCAGTCATAAGCGTTGCCAATACTGTAGAGCGATATTTGGTGGGTACATACTCTGCCATGAGTGTGTTACAGGCAATATATAGAGCACCTAGTCCAATCGCAGACGTAAAGCGCAGCCATTTGAACTGATCATAACTTTCTACGAATCCTAACCAGAAGGTTAATGAAGAAAATAATGCAATGGCAATGACGATCACACGAACCCGGCCAAAACGGTCACAAGCCCAGCCACCAAAAAAACCGCCGATAGCCATGCCTGCAAGCGTCCAGCTCCCTAAGGCACCGGCCTGCATATTACTTAATGAAAACTCTTGTTTCAGACTGGTCAGACTGTAGGCTAATAACGCAATATCAGCACCATCAACCAGTAATGCTAAAAATGAGAAAATAAAGGCCAGAATCCAGACTCTTTGCTTGGGTTCGTTTCCACCTTCCACTGGGTGTTGTTGTGAACTGATCGTATCCATAATGCTCTTTCTACTTTTCGGCACTCCTGTGCCTTTTTAAAACGCATATTTCACTTAATTATTTAGGTGAAATATAGAATATTCGCTGATCATTACCACGCTTTAGCAAGGTGGTATAAAATGATTTTCAAAGTTCTTGATAAATTTTCTCTGCAGAAATCACGTAGCAATACATTGAATGATGTGATTAAGCACAATTCTTAAACCCGTAAAACAATCTAGCCAGCAATGCTGGCTAGAAGTTGATGTCAGGTTTAGTTGCAAAAGGCTGCAATTCCGGTTTGTGCACGACCTAAAATCAGGGCATGTACATCATGGGTACCTTCATAGGTATTTACCACTTCCAGATTAACCAGATGACGGGCCACACCGAATTCATCGCTAATCCCGTTACCGCCCATCATGTCACGGGCCAAACGGGCAATATCCAGCGCCTTGCCGCAGTTATTACGCTTAATTAAAGACGTACCTTCAACTGACGCAATGCCCTCATCTTTCATGCGGCCAAAACGTAAAGCCACCTGTAAGCCAAGGGCAATTTCAGTTTGCATATCTGCCAGTTTTTTCTGAATTAACTGATTCGCAGCAAGTGGTCGGCCAAACTGTTTACGATCCATGGTGTATTGATGTGCGGTATGCCAGCAGAATTCTGCAGCTCCCATGGCACCCCAGGCAATCCCGTAACGCGCACTATTCAAGCAAGTAAAAGGCCCTTTTAAACCACGAACTTCCGGAAATGCATTTTCTTCTGGAACAAAGACGTTATCCATTACAATTTCACCGGTGATCGAGGCACGTAGACCCACTTTACCGTGAATCGCTGGAGCAGAAAGCCCTTCCCAGCCTTTTTCTAGAATAAAGCCACGAATGTCACCGACATTACCTTCGGCAGAAACTTCTTTAGCCCAAACTACAAATACATCAGCAATCGGGCTGTTGGTAATCCACATTTTTGCGCCAGTTAAACGGTAACCACCCTCGACTTTTTTGGCACGGCTAATCATGCTGCCCGGATCCGAACCATGATCCGGCTCGGTCAGGCCGAAGCAACCAATATACTCACCGGTTGCTAATTTTGGTAAATACTTCTGCTTTTGCTCTTCAGAACCAAATTCATTAATGGGTACCATCACCAGAGAGCTTTGTACGCTGGCCATTGAGCGATAACCTGAATCGACACGTTCAACTTCACGAGCAATCAGACCATAACTGACATAATTTAAACCTGCACCGCCGTACTGTTCCGGAATGGTTGGGCCTAGCAGACCAAGTTCACCCATCTCACGGAAAATAGCCGGATCGGTTTTTTCATGGCGGAACTGTTCCAGTACCCGCGGCATCAGTTTGTCTTGACAGTACGCTGCCGCTGCATCGCGGATCATGCGCTCTTCTGACGTCAGTTGCTGTTCGATTAAAAACGGGTCTTGCCAATCAAATCTAATTTTTGTCGTCATTTTAATATTTCCTTATTTTAAAATTATGAGATCAGGCGGTTGCTTGTTTAATCATTTCACGCGCAATAATAATTTGCTGGATTTGTGTCGTTCCTTCATATAAACGGAACAGACGCACATCACGGTAGAAACGTTCAATTGAATATTCACTGATATAACCCGCTCCGCCATGAATCTGCAAACAGCGATCAGCAACTCGACCACACATTTCAGTTGCAAACATTTTGGCACAAGAGGCTTCAGTCGTAACATTTTGGCCAGCATCACGTAGACGCGCAGCATCCAGAACCATACATTTGGCTGCATAAATCTCGGCTTTGGAGTCTGCCAACATACCCTGGATCAGCTGGAAATTCGCAATGGGCTGACCAAACTGTTTGCGCTCCACTGCATAGTTAAGTGCGTCTTCCAGCATACGCTCTGCCATGCCGACGCTATAACCGGCAATGTGCAGACGGCCCTTATCCAGCACACGCATAGCTGTTTTAAAGCCGATCCCTTCTACACCGCCAATCAGTTGATCTTTATGCACTTTACAGTTATCAAAAATTACATCACAGGTATAGGAACCATGTTGGCCCATTTTCTTGTCAATTTTACCTAAGCTTAAACCAGGTGTGCCTGCTTCAACTAAAAATGCTGAAATACCGCTCGCACCTTTAATCTCTTGATTGGTACGTGCCATCACGGTAAATGTCGTGGCGCGTGGCGCATTGGTGATGAAGCGTTTAGTTCCGTTTAAAATATAATAATCGCCGTCTTTGACTGCACTGGTTTTTAAAGCAGCAGCGTCTGAGCCTGAATCCGGTTCGGTCAAACAGAATGAACCAATAATTTCGCCCGTTGCATAACGCGGTAAATATTTCTGTTTTTGTTCTTCTGTACCGTCGATAATGATGCCACTTGAGCCAATGCCGTTGTTAGTACCAATTAAAGAGCGGAAGGCAGCCGATGTATGACCTAACTCCATCGCGACCAGAATTTCTTCTTCCATGGTAATGCCTAAACCACCATATTCTTCTGGAATCGTCAGGCCAAACAAGCCCAGCTCTTTCATCTGTTCCACAATATGTTCAGGAATGGCATTGTTCTCTTCTACTTCATGCTCAAGAGGCACCAGTTCATTTTTTACAAAATCGCGAATCGTTGACAGAAGTTGGTCTAGCATTTCCGGATCACGAATCATATGAATCTCCATGGATATAATTTAGGTAAATTCCTTTACCCTTATTTTTGTTTCGTATTACGAAATAAATAATCATATAAAATCATTTTGAGCAAGTGAAATTATTAAAAATTTTATGTTTTAACTAAAAAATGAAATTTTTCTGGTATTCCAGTTGATTTATGTTTAAGATTTAATTTCACGATACGAAATATTTTGATGAATAATTGTTTCACTTATCAGTTCTTTTGAATAGATGATTAAACCTTTTTTTCTTGCTGTAATACTTATCGATCACTGACTCTTTCGGAGAAATTGAAACTTCTTAAATGTGTTGGCTACGTATTAAACCTAAAAAACTAGATGATTTTTTTATCGTCTTTAAACTTGGGTAACAGGATTCTTTTCGACTACAAATAATTTCGGCACTTTTTCCTATATTTTATCTTTTGTAGAAGTGTTTTATTTTGTATCGTGAAATTATGTTGCTATCATATTCATTAATTTAACTTTAATTGCCCTGACCATGACAAAAAATAAAACTGGTGAAATTCCCAACTTTGATGAAATCCGTTTAGATCCGATTTCACATATTCATAGAGAAAACAATCCTCAATTTATTGCGTCTATTGCGCGTGGATTGGAAATCTTGCGTTGCTTTTCAGCGACCAATCAATTACTTGGCAATCAGGAAATTGCACAATTAACCAACTTGCCTAAGCCGACTGTAGCGCGTATTACCAGCACTCTGGTTTCTTTAGGTTATTTAAAACAACTGCCGAATACCACGAAATATCTACTGGATGTTGGGGTATTGGCTTTAGGCTATGCAGCTTTGAGTAATATTTCTGCACGTACTCAGGCCTATCCATTTATGGAAGAAATGTCACGCTATTCCCAAGCCCCTGTGGCAATGGCTACCCGTGACCGTCTCAGCATGATTTATCTGGAAGTAGTACATACAGAATCGACACTGACTATGCGCCGCCCTGTCGGTTCGACTTTACCGATTCATAGTAGTGCCATGGGACGTGCCTGTCTGGCAGCGATGGATGTAAAGGAACGCGAATATTTATTTGACGCGATCAAGAAAAGAAACGAAGATCAATGGCCAACCATCAAGCGTAATCTGGAACGTGCAATCCGTGATTATCAGGATTATGGCTATTGTCTGTCTCTAGGTGACTGGGCTAAGGATGTGAATTCCGTGGCAGTTCCATTGGTTCACCCTAAACACGGGATATTAACGTTTAACTGTGGTGCTCCAAGTTATCTGTTAAATCAGGAAAAACTGGAAAATGAAATTGGGCCGCGTCTGATTCACATGGTGAACAATATTGCTATGAATCTCAATAATATATAAAAAAATTAATCATCAGAGCGACATTCAGTCGCTCTTCTTATTGAATACCCAATCTACACATCTTCTTCCTTTATCTATAATTTACAGCAAACCTTTTTAATACGGTGAAATAGATAAGATTTAAAAAATAGATAAAGTCCTATTTCAAATAAAAAGATCAAAAATAAGCTTCATAACCGATTTAGATAATGCTATAAATATCGTATAGCGAAATTGGATTTTATATTATGGAAGATATAACAAGAGAATCGATGGAGTTTGACGTCGTCATCGTAGGCGCAGGCCCTGCGGGTCTTTCTGCTGCGATCAAAATCCGTCAACTTGCAATTGAAAACAACTTAAACGATTTGTCCGTTTGTGTCGTAGAAAAAGGCTCCGAAGTCGGTGCACATATTCTGTCTGGTGCTGTGCTTGAACCACGTGCCATGAACGAGCTGTTCCCCGACTGGAAAGAACAGGGTGCCCCGCTGAATGTCCCGGTGACTGAAGATAAAACCTTCTTCCTGCTTTCAGATGAAAAATCACAGGAAGCACCGCACTGGATGGTGCCTAAAACCATGCATAACGATGGCAACTATGTCATTTCACTGGGCAATGTGGTGCGCTGGTTAGGCCAGAAAGCGGAAGAACTGGAAGTGTCGATCTTTCCGGGCTTTGCCGCGTCTGAAATTCTGTATCATGCCGATGACACAGTCAAAGGCATCCAAACCGGTGACATGGGCATTGGTAAAGATGGCGAGCCGACGCATAACTTTACCCCGGGTTATGAACTGCATGCCAAATACACCATCTTTGCTGAAGGCTGTCGTGGTCACCTCGGTAAACGTCTGATCCAGAAGTTCAACCTGGATAAGGACGCTGATCCGCAGCACTACGGTATCGGCATTAAAGAGCTTTGGGAAATCGATCCTGCCAAGCATAAACCGGGTCTGGTGATGCACGGTGCCGGCTGGCCACTAAATGAAACTGGTTCTTCAGGTGGCTGGTGGTTATACCATGCTGAGAATAACCAGGTGACTCTGGGCATGATCGTAGATCTGTCTTACACCAACCCGCATATGTATCCCTTCATGGAAATGCAGCGCTGGAAAACCCATCCATTGATCAAGCAGTATCTGGAAGGTGGTAAGCGTATTTCTTATGGTGCGCGTGCTGTGACCAAAGGTGGTTTTAACTCATTACCAAAATTCACCTTGCCGGGTGGTTCTTTGATTGGTGATGATGCCGGCTTCCTGAACTTTGCCAAGATCAAGGGTTCACATACTGCGATGAAATCCGGCATGCTCTGCGGTGAAGCGGTATTTGAGGCGATTGCGGCCGGTGTAGAAAAAGGCGGTGATCTGGCGGTGGCACGTGTGGCTGAAGGTGAAGATTTCTTCGTGAAAGAACTGACCGCGTATACCGACAAGTTCAACAACAGCTGGCTGAAAGAAGAGCTATATAACTCGCGTAACTTTGGCCCGGCAATGCACAAGTTCGGTCAATGGATCGGTGGCGCGTTTAACTTCATCGATCAGAACGTGTTTAAAGTGCCATTTACCCTGCACGATCTGGTTCAGGATCATGCTGCGTTGAAAACCCAGGCGGCTGAAAGCTTCAAGCCAAACTATCCAAAACCGGATGGCAAGCTGACCTTTGACCGTCTGTCTTCAGTGTTTGTCTCGAATACGGTCCATGAAGAAAACCAGCCAGCGCATTTAAAACTCACCGATGCCTCTATTCCGGTGGAAGTCAACCTGCCGACATGGGATGAGCCTGCACAGCGTTACTGCCCGGCAGGTGTCTATGAAATCATGGAAAATAATGACGGTTCCAAGCGCTTCCAGATCAATGCAGCCAACTGTGTGCACTGCAAGACCTGTGACATCAAGGATCCTTATCAGAACATCACTTGGGTGACACCGGAAGGTGGTGGTGGTCCGAATTACCCGAATATGTAAGGTAGTTCCTGTGAATGAGAAAAATACATCTATTTCTTACATTCACATACCCAATCTTGAAGCAGTTAGTATTAACACTTCACTTTAATTTTTTAGGTAATTCCAGTTCCCTCGGGAGCTGGGATTAATAAATTTTCAAATAGAAAAATAGAAAAATAGAAAAATAGAAAAATAGAAAAATAGAAAAATAGAAAAATAGAAAAATAGAAAAGATTGCATATAGGGTCAGAGATAAAAATGGCCTACTCGAAACCGAGTAAGCCATTTTTTAAGATTTAAAACAAATGACGAAAAATTTTAGTCATTCTTCTATGGATTATTGCTGAGCCACAAACTTGGCACGCGCTGCATGCAATTTCTTATAGCTGTCAATTAAACGTAGATGACGATCCAGCCCTTCAAGCTGCATGTTGGTTTCGGTCAAACCATAGAAACGGACTGTTCCTTCAATTGAACATAAAACGGCATCCATACGGGCATCACCAAACATACGACGGAAGTTGTGTTCATAATCTTCCAGTTCCATTTCATCATCCAGAATGACTTCCAGAACGACATTCATGCACTGGTAGAACAGGCCACGTTCAACGGTATTGGTATTGAACTGCAGGAACTGCTCAACCAGATCTTTGGCTTCTTCAAATTGCTGCAAAGCCACATAAATCAGCAGTTTCAGTTCAAGAATAGTGAGTTGGCCCCATTCAGTATTTTCATCGAACTCGATACCGATCAAGGTTTTGATTTCGGTATAGTCATCCTCATCTGCTTCTTCCAGACGCTCAACCAGTGCTTCCAGTTGTTCATCATCCAGACAGTGCAGATTCAGGATTTCTTCACGGTATAAAAGCGCCTTATTAGTATTGTCCCAGACCAGATCTTCTACCAGATAAATTTCCGAATAGCCCGGTACTAGAATACGGCAAGCCGTGGCTCCTAAATGCTGATACACCGCCATATAAACTTCATGGCCCATGTCTTCCAGAATCGTGAATAATTCCTGAGCTTCGTCCGCATTCGAATTTTGACCGTTATTCGTGAAATCCCACTCGATAAAATCATAATCTGATTTCGCGCTGAAGAAACGCCAAGACACCACACCGCTTGAGTCGATAAAATGTTCGACGAAGTTATTTGGTTCAGTCACGGCGTTACTGCTAAAGGTTGGTTTTGGCAGATCATTCAGACCTTCAAAACTACGGCCTTGTAAAAGCTCAGTCAGACTGCGTTCTAATGCCACTTCAAAGTTTGGATGGGCACCAAATGAGGCAAATACACCGCCAGTACGTGGGTTCATCAAGGTGACACACATGACCGGGAACTGACCGCCTAAAGAAGCATCCTTGACCAGAACCGGGAAGCCCTGTTCTTCCAGACCTTTAATACCTTCAACAATTTTTGGATATTTTGCCAGAACCTGTTCAGGCACATCCGGTAGTGCAAGTTCACCTTCCAGAATTTCACGTTTAACAGCACGCTCAAAAATTTCAGACAGACATTGTACTTGCGCTTCAGCTAAGGTATTGCCGGCACTCATCCCGTTACTTAAGTAAAGGTTTTCGATCAGATTGGACGGGAAATAAACGGTTTCACCATCAGATTGACGTACAAATGGCAATGAACAGATACCACGAGCCTTGTTTCCCGAATTGGTATCATAAAGATGGGTACCCAATAGCTCATCTTCAGGATCATAAATTTCACGGGTATGTTCATCTAAAACTTCTGCTGGTAATTCGCCTTTCGGACCTGGCTGGAACCACTTTTCATCTGGATAATGCACAAATTCTGCATTGGCAATATCTTCACCCCAGAACTGGTCGTTATAAAAGAAGTTACAGTTCAGACGCTCAATAAATTCACCTAAAGCAGATGCCAGTGCACTTTCTTTGGTTGAGCCCTTACCATTGGTAAAGCACATTGGTGACTGCGCATCCCGGATATGCAATGACCAGACATTCGGCACGATATTACGCCAAGATGCAATTTCAATCTTCATGCCGAGGCCTGCCAGAATGGCAGACATATTGGCAATGGTTTCTTCCAGTGGAAGGTCTTTGCCCGGAATGAAAGTCGTATGATCAGAAGCCAGACTTGGCATTAACAAGGCTTGAGCATCCGCATCGATACTTTCTACTTCTTCAATGACGAATTCAGGACCGGTTTGAATTACTTTTTTGACGGTACAACGGTCGATCGAACGTAAAATTCCCTGGCGGTCTTTTTCAGAAATATCAGCCGGTAGTTCCACCTGAATTTTAAAAATCTGTTTATAGCGGTTTTCAGGATCAACAATATTGTTTTGCGAAAGGCGGATATTATCAGTCGGAATGTCACGTGCTGCGCAATAGACTTTGACAAAATAAGCCGCACAAAGTGCTGATGACGCCAGAAAATAATCGAATGGGCCGGGTGCCGAACCATCGCCTTTATAGCGGATCGGCTGATCGGCGATTACCGTGAAGTCATCGAACTTGGCTTCCTGACGAAGATTATCGAGATAATTGACCTTAATTTCCATGTGGATACCTAAATATTCTTATGTGCCGTCACGGACAGATAAGATGCTGAATCTGAATATACAAGCCGGTTCACGGAGGAGAACTTGAATGAAAAATAGAAAATGGTCAGGTTATGCCATTTGACTAAGTGTCTGGATAACGCTGCCGAGAATGGGCGCTATTATAGAATTATTTTATGAAATTGATAATATTTGTCTGAAATTCTGGCAGATTAAACCAGATCCTCAGTCTTTCCTGAGCTGCCGGAGCATGAATCCACTTCCAGTCATGGCTTATGCTATTAATCAAAGTTGCAGATAAGGCAGATTTTCACCCGCCTAGTCTGAATGATTTCATAATTTTAAAAATCATAACTCAGTGCAACTACTGCAAGATTACGCTGCTTGTCATCATAGCGGTCGTAACCTCCAAAGATATACTCACCCGATAAACTTACTTGGGGCAGAAGCGCATAACTGAGTCCGGCAGAAGCATAACGAAAGGCAAACTGCTTTTCAGTATCGCCCAGTTCACCGCCCTCATATTTGCCTTCATCGTTAAAATAGCTTCCCGCTGCCGTAACGCTGGCATTCAGGCGATCATTCAACTGATGATTCAGGTTAAGCGTATAAAAAGTATCGCCCTGATTGGCATAAGCCACATCATACAGATAGGTCGATACACTGGCGCCAATACTGGTCTGATCATTCAATGCACGACTTATATTTAAACCCAGCTCATTTCCGGTAGTATGCTTGCCGCCCGGATAATAATAGGTTGCGTTCCATAGATCCCAATCATAATTTTCGCTGCTATGGGTATAACCCAGCAGAAAGTTATGCTCGAATTTGTCTGAACGATGTCCCTGACGCCCCTGCACTTCTGCATAAGAGTATCCAAGCGTAGATCCCCAATATCCGACATAAAAATTACCATAAGCCAGATTCAATGCAGCCTGTACAGCAACATCATCATTTTCAGGCGCATTGGTCAAACCGCGGGAGACGTATTTGGAGACCACACTCAAGTTTCCGCTTGCTTCTATTTGTTTTACTTCCGCATCATCGGCATAACAGTAAAAACTTGAAACAGCAGCACAGCCAAACAGCACTGTTTGATTGAATATTTTCATAAAATATAAATGTATTAAGTAAAGCGGAGATAAAACGACAGCAGTCGAGGTTTTATCTCCGGCTTTGGGAAAAAATTGAAATTCGTTTTACTCCTGCTTTGCCAGATGACAGGAATAAAACCATGATTTAAGCGCGAGGCGCCTTGTAAAAAGGTGCCGATGAAGGCGCAAGAGCAGGTTTGCCACGAATATGGTCTGCCAGTTTTTCAGCGATCATAATCGTAGTTGCATTGAGGTTACCGGTAATGATCAAAGGCATTATCGAGGCATCAATCACACGCAGACCCTGCATTTCATGTACGCGTCCATAACCATCGACAACCGCCATGTCATCCTCACCCATTTTACAGCTACACGATGGATGATACGCGGTTTCTGCATGATTACGAACAAATTCATCAATTTCAGCATCTGTTTGTAGATGTTTTCCCGGACTGATTTCTTCACCACGATAGGGATCCAATGCTGGCTGATGCATAATTTCCCGGGTAATGCGGATGGCATCACGGAATTCACGCCAGTCCTGCTCGGTACTCATATAATTAAACAGAATACTTGGATGCTCAAACGGGTCTTTGGATTTCAGACGAACACGGCCACGTGACGGCGAACGCATTGAACCAACATGAGCTTGAAAACCATGCTCATGAATGGCATTGGTGCCATTGTAGTTAATCGCAATCGGTAAAAAGTGATACTGAATATTCGGCCATTCAAATTCATCTGAAGAGCGGATAAAACCACCTGCTTCAAACTGATTGCTCGCGCCAATGCCCTTACCCAAAAATAACCATTCTGCCCCAATCATCGGCTGGTTATACCATTTCAAAGCCGGATATAAGCTCACCGGTTTTTTGCACTGATATTGCAAGTACATTTCCAGATGGTCTTGCAGGTTTTCACCCACTCCCGGTAAATCCTGAACTACAGGAATATCCAGACTTTTTAACAGTTCAGCCGAACCCACACCAGAACGTTGCAGGATTTGCGGTGATGCAATTGCACCAGCACAAAGTAGCACTTCACGATCGGCAAACACCTGAATCGGCTGCAAGGTATTTTGCCCCTCGAAATACTCTACACCTATCGCCTGTTTCTGGTTAAACAGAATTCTATTGGTCATGGCATGAGTAATAATGGTCAGGTTGTCGCGACCTTTGGCCATGTCCAGATAACCACGTGCTGTACTGGAACGACGGCCTTGCGGCGTCACAGTTCGATCCATAGGACCGAAGCCTTCCTGTTGGTAACCGTTCAGATCATCGGTACGTGGATAACCGGCTTGAACCCCAGCTTCGACCATGGCATGAAACAGCTCATTATTACCATTCTTAGGCGTTGCGACTGAAACCGGGCCTGAATCGCCATGATAGTCATTGCCGCCAATATCGCGGGTTTCAGCTTTTTTATAATACGGCAGACATTCAGCATAGCTCCAGTGTTCTAGCCCCTTCAGGCTGGCCCACTGTTCAAGATCCATAGCATTACCACGGATATAGCACATGCCATTAATCAGTGAAGATCCGCCCAGACCTTTACCACGGCCGCATTCCATACGGCGATTGTTCATGTGGGGTTCTGGATCGGTCAGATAGGCCCAGTTATAACGACGTCCTTGTAAAGGATAAGCTAAAGCAGCCGGCATCTGGGTTCTAAAATCCAGACGATAGTCCGGGCCACCTGCCTCAAGTAATAGCACCTTAGTATCTGGATCTTCAGTTAAACGCGCTGCCAGAACATTACCCGCAGAGCCCGCACCGATAATAATATAGTCGTAATTCATCCAATCCTCCCTTATTCGCTAAATACAGATTGGAAAGGACTGAGTTCGACCTGAACCGATTTGGTCTGGGTGTAATGCTGCAAGGTCACAAGCCCATTTTCACGTCCAACACCGGAATGTTTATAACCACCGACAGGCATTTCTGCAGGCGATTCACCCCAGGTATTGATCCAGCAGATACCCGCTTCTACCTGATGAATAATTCGGTGTGCACGGGCTAAGTCTGGTGTGACGACACCTGCAGCCAGACCATAATCGGTATCATTGGCACGACGAATGGCTTCTTGCTCGGTGTCATAACTCAGGATGCTCATGACTGGACCGAAGATTTCTTCACGTACAATGGTCATGTCATCACGGCAGTCGGTAAATACGGTTGGCAGGACATAAGCTCCTTGGACAAACTGTTCATCCTTAGCACGGCCGCCGCCACATAATAGGCGTGCCCCTTCTATCTTGCCTTTTTCGATATAACCCAGCACTTTTTCCATATGCTCAAAGCTGGAAACCGGACCGAAATTGGTTTCAGGATCAAGTGGATCACCCATACGGATATGTTCAACACGTTGCAAAATCTTTTCTTCAAATTCTGCTTTCAAGGCTAAAGGTACAAATACCCGTGTACCATTGGTACAGACCTGACCGGAACTGTAGAAGTTGGCCATCATGGCAATATCTGCCGCCAGATTCAGATCGGCATCTTCACAGATAATCAGCGGAGACTTACCGCCCAGCTCCATCGTGACTTCTTTCAGGCTAGAATTTGCAGCTTGCGCCATGACCTTTTTGCCGGTAGAAACGCCACCGGTAAACGACACTTTGGCAATATCAGGATGCGAAGTCAGATAACCACCAATTTCACCACTGCCGGTCACCACATTGAATACGCCATGCGGCACACCTGCTTCAGTATAAATTTCTGCCAGTTTTAATGCAGTTAAAGGCGTCACTTCACTGGCTTTAAAGATCATGGCATTGCCTGCTGCCAGTGCAGGTGCAGATTTCCATAAGGCAATTTGAACCGGATAATTCCATGCACCAATCCCGGCAACCACACCCAAAGGTTCACGGCGAGTATAAACAAACGAACTGCTTCTGAGCGGGATTTGCTGGCCTTCTAATGCTGGCAAAATACCTGCATAGTATTCGAGTACATCTGCACCTGTCGCAATATCGACGGTGGATGTTTCACTGAAAGCTTTACCACTGTCGAGACTTTCTAAACGCGCCAGCTCGTCATTACGTTCACGGAGGATGGCAACAGCCTTGTTCAAAATACGGGAACGTTGAATCGCCGTCATTTCTGCCCAGACTTTTTGTCCTTGTTGTGCCGATTCAACAGCACGATCGATATCTTTTCGCGTACATACCTGCACGTCTGCCAGAATTTCGCCTGTTGCAGGATTAATCGTTTGAAACGTGCTATTGGACGTTGCATCGACATATTGTCCATGAATATAAGGACGTTGCAGTTTGAATGTTGTCAATGGAATTTCCTCGCAGGTGGGTTATTTGAGTTGTTGCCGGATATATTCACTACACAGTTCAATCGGCAGTTCTGGGTCAATTTCGCCATTTACCAAAGCACCTCTTAACCAGAATCCGTCAATCAATGCTGCCAGACCTTGAGCGGCTTTCTCTGCCTGGTCTTTATTTAACTTTTTCATGAATTCGTATTTAAGATTGGAATGTAAACGGTAATGATTGATCTGCTGTAAACGGTGTAATTCAGGTTGGTGCAAACTGCTAGCCCAGAACGCCAACCAGACTTTCATGGCCGCCTTGTCCGTTTGTGGAGCAGCAAAATTACCACGTACGATCGCTAACAAGCGCTGCTCCGGTAAGTCATCAACCTGTATCTTTATCTGTGCAACAGATTTACCCAATTGCTGCAATAAGTAACGCATTGTGGCTTCAATCAAGCCATTTTTACCTTGAAAATAATGACTTATGATGCCGGTTGAGACACCTGCCCTCTGAGCAATCTGACTAATTGAAGCTTCTGCAAAACCTAGCTCATTCACTGCAGCTAAGGTGGCATCGATCAGTTGCTGGCGACGGATCGGTTGCATACCAACTTTTGGCATAAGACTAACCTGAATAACGGATATAACAATAGAAAGTCACTCTGCTAAAGCAAATAGCTGAATGATGTAACAATTCATAAACGCTTTTTTAATTGAACGTTCAATTAATAAAAATTATAGTGCCAGCTCACCCTTGATGTACAGCGCAGTTTGTTTTGGATTTGCAAAAGTTTGTAATTCACGAAAACAAGGAAGCTTTACCGCAGGCTTTTGCTTTTAAATCACACTGCACTGTAGATCATCCGGCAACAACACGATGGTCATGGATTTATGCAAAAGAAAAATGAAGAGATGCAAGATGGTCTGAATAAAGTAGTTTTTTATTTTTCGGCGACACTTATTCTGCTGTTTTCTATCATTACCATTTTATTTAATGAACAAGCCAATCAAGTCATTATCAATATTTTAAACTGGGTCAGTCGTACCTTTAGCTGGTATTACCTGCTAGCGGCAACGCTGTATCTGGTTTTTATCGTCTTTATCGCCTGTTCCCGTTATGGCGAGATTAAATTAGGCCCCAAACATTCCAAGCCAGAATTTAGCCTGTTGAGTTGGTCGGCGATGCTATTTTCTGCCGGAATCGGGATTGACCTGATGTTTTTCTCAGTGGCGGAACCGCTTTCGCATTATATAAATCCGCCTGTAGGCGAAGGTGAAACCTTCGAAGCTGCGCGCCAGTCCATGGTATGGACCCTGTTTCACTACGGTTTAACCGGCTGGAGTATGTATGCACTGATTGGGGTCGCGCTAGGTTATTTCAGCTATCGCTATAATTTACCGCTCACCATCCGATCAGCACTCTATCCTATTTTTGGAAAAAAAATTAATGGTCCAATTGGCCATACTGTGGATACGGCTGCAGTACTCGGCACGATTTTCGGGATTGCCACCACCTGCGGGATTGGCGTTGTGCAATTAAATTACGGCCTGCATGTATTGTTTGATTTACCAGAAAATATCTGGATTCAAACTGCACTCATCGCCGTTGCCGTGATTATTACTATTATTTCAGTCACTGCCGGTGTCAATAAAGGCATCCGGATCCTGTCTGAAATTAATATCTATGTATCAATTGGGCTACTGCTATTCATTCTGTTTGTAGGCAATACCGAGTTTTTATTAGCCGCCTTGATTCAGAATTTTGGTGACTATATCAGCCAGTTCCCGAAGCTTTCTTTAACCAGTTTTCCTTTTGAACAACCGAAAGAGTGGATGAATAGCTGGACCCTGTTCTTCTGGGCATGGTGGATCGCCTGGTCACCTTTTGTCGGTCTGTTCCTGGCCCGTATTTCCCGTGGTCGTACCATTCGTGAATTTGTCACCGGGACTTTGGTTATTCCTCTGTTATTTACCCTGACCTGGTTGTCTATTTTCGGTAACAGTGCTTTATACAGCGTGATTTTTGATGGTAATACTCAACTTGCTACGACAGTTTTAGAAAATCCGGCACATGGTTTTTATGATCTGCTGGCGCAGTATCCAGGCTTTACCTTTACTGCAGGTGTCGCCACCATTACCGGCTTGCTGTTCTATGTGACCTCAGCGGATTCAGGGGCATTGGTATTGGGAAATTTCACGACCAAATTCACTAATATTGAGCATGATTCACCGCGCTGGCTCAGTGTGTTCTGGGCCATTGCCATCGGTTTGCTGACTTTGGCAATGCTCATGGCGAATGGCGTGACAGCATTACAGAACACCACAATTATTATGGGTCTGCCTTTTAGTTTCGTCATTTTCTTTGTGATGGCGGGACTCTATAAGTCCTTGCGTCTGGAGGATTTTCGTCAGGCAAGCACCAGTCTGAATGCGGCACCTGTGGTCGGTAATGTGGATATTTTGAACTGGAAGAAGCGTCTGAGCCGGGTCATGCTGCATCCAAGCCTGTCCCAGACGCGGACCATGCTGGACAATGTTTGCAAACCAGCCATTGAGGCCGTTGCAACCGAGTTAATTGACAAAGGTATTCAAGTCAATATTCAGGAAAAATCGCTGGAGGAAGAACCTGAACTGTATCATCTGGATCTGACCATTCAGCTCGATGAAGAAGAAAACTTTGTCTATGAAATATGGCCGGTACGCTATGACACGCCAAATTTCAGTTCACGTGGTAAACGAACCAAACGTTATTACTATCGTCTGGAAAGTTATCTGTTTGAAGGCTCTCAG
Source organism: Acinetobacter lwoffii (assembly GCF_015602705.1). Taxonomy (NCBI): domain Bacteria; kingdom Pseudomonadati; phylum Pseudomonadota; class Gammaproteobacteria; order Moraxellales; family Moraxellaceae; genus Acinetobacter; species Acinetobacter lwoffii. Next base: position 1,528,377 of record NZ_CP059081.1, on the reverse strand, counting down.
GGAAACGATCTGGTCGGTTACAGTAAGGAACAGGTGATCAATGACATCCTGGATAAATATGAACGCCATATGATGTATCTACATATTAACCGTATTAGCCCAGGTAAACGTCCGCTGTTCCCGGATCGTGAAATCTAGGATCTCTCAACTACGGAAGGACTCAATGATGTCAGAAAGTTTGAATGCCTTTGCCCTGTTTTTCTCCCTGCTCAATCCATTTTTGATGAGTATTTACATGCTCGGAATTATCCGTAATTCCGATGCAAAAGTATTCAACATGGCATTGATTCAAGGCAGTCTGATCAGCTTTATTGTGTTCATCATTTTTGCAAAAACCGGTGAAGCCTTCTTTAATGAAGTCTTGCATGTACGGTTTGAGTCCTTCCAGATTTTTGGCGGTATTATCTTTTTGGTGATCGGCTATCGTTATGTCTTTGAAGGTGCTGATACGATTGGTGTGATGCGTGGAGCGCCCAGTCATCTGGCGGGTACGATTGCCATGCCGTTTATGATCGGTCCCGGCACCATTTCGGCTTCCGTGATTACCGGGATTCAGCTCAGTTTAATGCAAACCATTCTGGTGATTTTCTTTACCCTGTTTCTGACCTGTAGCTTGCTAATTCTGATGAAATACCTGCATGATCATTTACAGCATAAATATTCCAACTACATTGACCTGTATGTCGATATTGTCGGTCGTGTTGCAGCGCTTCTGATTGGTACGATTGCCATTGATATGATTGTGACAGGCGTTACCGGAATTTTGGAAACCTGATAAATCCTTTCTATCAATAAATAAAAAGAGCGGTTTTTACCGCTCTTTTTTTGATTTTAAATAATTAAAATTTAAATGACACACCGGCATAAGTAGAAAAACCTTCACCTGGCGAAGATCGCGCTACATCAGCGCCTTGATCATTTAAACCAGGAATCACGACCGCAGCATATTTTTCATCGGTGATATTTTTAAAGTTGATCCAAGTTTTCCATGATTGATGTTCTGGTGCATAACCCAAGTCAATGCCCCAGATCTGATAGTCGTCACTGAATCGGCTATTGGCATAATCATGTGCCATTTTGGATGCATATTCAGTATTCAGACCAATATAGAGGCCATTATTCAAAGCATAACTCAGTTGAGCCTGATAAAGATGTTTTGGAATCCCCGGTAACTGGTTCTTACCAAACAATGGATCATTTTTATACTGAAAATCGCTAAGCGTATAAGCTTGTTGCAGACGCAGTTCGCCATATTCGGATTCATGCAATGGCGTATCCAGACTTAGCTCCACCCCTTGATGAATCGTTGGTGTCGCATTTGCTTCTACACTAATTCTTTCCTCTGAAGTAGTAGAATCAGAATCATTCCCGTAATTTTTAATCATTTCAGAAGACAATAGCTCCTTTTTAATCTTGGAATAATAGTAGCTCAGTGCCCAGTCTCCAAAACCTGATTGTCCACGCCCCCCCAGTTCAAAACTATTGGTGGTTTGCGTATCCAAATAGATTGGCGCACGTACTCGATTTGATGCAGCTCCACTGTCTTTAGAATAGTAATAAGGTGAAGACCAAGCCATCGCCCAGGGATGTGCCGGCTCAATACTGCGGCTTAAATTGGCAAACCATTGCACAGAGTCATTCGGCTGATAGGTCAACCCAAGTCGTGGTGCAAAATTCCATTCATAACGACTGACTTTAGGATCTACCTCAGGACCTGAATCTGGGTCGGGAAGAATATTTGCATAAGTAACTTCACTTTCCCGATGGGTATACACAGCTGCCAATCCCAGATCTAATTTGAACTGATCATTTAATGTAGTTTCCTGATCAAATTGCAGCACGTTGTCTGAACCACGATAGGTATAGCGGCGGGTAACTGTGTCTACCGGATACGTTTGATTACCAATTTCTGTATTAAATCTTAAAGTTTCAGTAACCCCACTGTCCGGGCGATGAGTGGTGCTACGCAAGGCAATACGCCCCTGATGCTCCAGACCTAGAAACTGATAAGGCTTTTCATACTGGAAGCGCGCAGTAATATCTTCATAATCGACATTAGTACGATAACGACTTTCACGTAGATCCAGCGGATAATGATGATAAGCCAGACTTCCTGTCAGTTTTGCATCATCCTGCAGATTCCATGTCGTAGTATTGGCCAGCCAGGTACTGCCCGGCTGGATCCGTTTGGCGTCAATAGCTACAAAATTACTGTCAGCCGTTTCAGGGTTATTTTTAAGATCTTTTTGTTTAATCCGCCCTGGAGTTAAATGTTTGCTCTCACGGTAACGGGCATAAAAACGGGTTTCGATATCCGGACTAATTTGATAGCCCAAATTAAAAGCCAGACCTTTGCCATCGCCTTCAGCATGATCCTGAATCCCATCGAACTGGGTACCCGTCAGCGCCAAATAATAATCCATCTGATCCAGCTTTCGGCCGGTACTAAACTGATATTTCTGATAACCATGGCTGCCCATTTCATATTTTAGTTCAGAGCCATCCTGATCAGCGCCAGTCTTGGATTTGTAATTGATTGTTCCACCTAATGCCAGTCCACCCTGTTTAAAGCCATTGGCTCCGCGATAAACCCCGACATGATCAATCCACCAGGGTTCTAGCAGTTCATACGCTGTGCCGCCCGGTCCGGTAAATGGAATATCGTCAATCAGGACGTGCGTACCGGATGCGTGTGCACCTGAAGTCCGGTTGATTCCTGAACCACGGATTGAGACTTTTGCACCTTCATTTCCTGCAGACTGGGCATAAATTCCTGGCTGTAAACGGAACACATCGGCTGTGGTCGCAAGTCGCTGCTGTTCTAACTGCTGCTCGCCAATAAAATTCGTTCCTCCTGAAACCTGAGCCAGCTCTTTCTGATATTGCTGCTGCGGATTGGCATTTTGCTCAGCGCTGATCACAATGGTATTCAGCTGTTGAACGTTGCCCGGTTCTACAGCAGTTTCAGCATAAAGATGACCTGAGACAATCGACAGAATCATGAGGCTCAGCGGGCTTTTCTTGAGAGGAATTTTTGTCATGTGCATGGCGAGTTTATACAGTCCTGTATAAGTGATTCCGTTTTATGAGAGGAAATCAGTTTAAAAATTATGCTGTAGCATAGATCAACGTTGTTATTTTCAGGAGTTATTTTCTGCCAAAAAATTGACTGATCAGCGTATGTTTTTTATTTTATTTAATCTTTTTATTAAAAATCAACTTGCAAGATCAGAACCACATCCTCACAAGTTCCAAGAACTTAATTTTTAAGTAATTGATATTGAATAATATGATATTTAATTCTGCACAAATGCATTTCCACTTGGCAAAATGTGATAAGTAGAAAATTTATAATCGACTAAACCAGTTCTTTAATTTCTAAAGTTGGCCGAAGTTGTATATTTTCTGACTCGAAGTAGACAAGATTAACCTCATCATCTTATAGAAAAATTGGAATTCTTGAGAGAAAAACAATCAATTTTTAAAAATCCTGACGATGCAGGATTTTTAAGAATCACGGGCTTATAGACATTCAACTATTGATTGATCAGTTATAGTAGACCTGTCTTTTTTTGGAAAACCGATCCAGCTGTTTCAAGAAGCCTTCAAAATAATCTTTCTGTTTTTCTTCCGTACGATAGCCGGCATATAAAGTTCGACGTAAGCCTTCAGGCGCCACGCAGTCCAAACGGCGTGATGTCACCCAGCCTTTTTGCTCATATTCATTTACCACCCAATCAGGTAATGCACCAATCCCGCGACCACTTGCCACCAACTGAATCAGCATTTGGGTCAAGTCGGTGGTACGAATGGCTTTGGGTAAAATATTAGCGGGAATAAACAAGCGCGACATAATGTCCAAACGATGTTTATCCACCGGATAAGTCACCAGCGTTTCTTCAGCAAGTTCCTGAACAGTAATCTCTTTCGCACGTACCAGTGGATGAGTGTTGGATAAAACCAAGCGTGATTCGTATTCAAAAATCGAAAAATATTCAATGCCTTTAAGCGCAATCGGATCAGCCGTAATCAGCAGATCAAACTCTCCAGTTTGCAATAATTCATGCGGATTCGATTCAAAACCTGAGGCAAAATCCAGGTCTACATCCGGATATTGCATCCGGTATTGATTGAGTAGTGGCATCAACCAGTCAAAACAGCTATGACATTCAGAGGAGAAAACTATTCGCCCGGTCTGGCCATGCACAATACGGCTGATATCGCTCTGTGCAATTTGAACTTGCGGTAATATTTCATCTGCCAGTTTTAACAACCGCTCCCCAACATTTGAAAAACTTACGGGACGACTACGCCGATTCACTACTTCAACCCCGAACCATTGGTCGAGTTCACGTAGCTGATGTGATAAGGCTGATGGGGTTAAACATAAATCACTTGCTGCTGCAACCAGAGAACCATGCTCCCGCAGAGCAGTTAAAGTTCTTAAATGGCGGAGTTCTATCATGGAAAATACCGGAAATTTCAAAAGATGGATGACACTTGATCTGTCTTAAGCATAACCCATTTCTCTTATTTTGTTTAGTTTTTCTCATTTTTAAACCAGAATAATGAGATATATTCACCTATTGGGTTTATAGGTTCGAATTGCTATTCCCTTAATTTTTATTAATTTTATTTTATTGATTAAATTAATTTTATTAAATTGGTCTATAAAATAGCGCTTAAATTTACAGCAGCAACAAGATAGAAAACTAACTCCGGTATAAAAGTCACAGAATAATTTTGCTGCATTCATACAATAAAAATTAGAAAGTATTTTAGAGGATGAAAGACTATGTCCAATCCAACCGACCGAAATGATGATGAACTCACTGAAGAGCAACTTGATCCGCAAGAAAAACAGGATCGTGAGATCCAGCGCGGTCAATTAGGTCTTCATGATCCACAGCGACAACGTGATCAGCTGCGTCAGGAAAGACAGGATGAGGAACAAATTCAGTAATTTTCCCTGAGATGCAAAATAAAAAACTCCCCATTCTTAAAATAGATGGGGAGTTTTTTTTCAGTATTAAAAAGTTAGGGACTAGTTTTTCGCATCACCACATCTTATACATCTGATCTAATCTGAACAGCTCACCTTCTTGGATGAGTGCTATTTTACTATTTCGTTTCTGTAGAGGCTTTTGCTTGTAGGGACTGCGCTTGTATTTCTGCCGTTTTTTTCTTGGCCTGAATTTGTGCCGCTATTTCCTGATTTTTCTCAGCAAAACGCAAGCCACCATCTCCGGCGAGACTGGTTTGGCTCATCACCATGCTGCTGCTCAAGATTAAAATCAGCTTAAAAAATTGAATTTTCATGTCTCATCTGCCTTTTTATTCTAATGGTATTAAAAATAAGCAATTATTATTCCAATGTTTTTATGCTTACTTAGATTTTAACTGCACTTTCTATTTTATAGGGATAATCTTCGAAAACACAGAGTCAATCATCGTAAAAATATAAAAATCTGCAATAAGAATAAATAGATATTTTGACTACATCTCAGCTTAAATCACTATTGATTTTTTATTTAAATCAAAAAAATCTTTCAACAGCTTATTTGGATTATTTTCATTGGCTAAAATATAGTGCAAATACCCAGAGCAATAACAAAAACAGAATCGCTGTGCAGGATTTCCAGAAAGTGACTGGATGCTTTTCAAGCATAGGACGTGAAACTGATTTTTTTAATTTGAGATCTGGGTGTTTCAGATCATATATAAAGGCTGAAAGTGCTTCATAGCGCTGCTCCGGGCGAATGGAAAGCGCTTTTTTAAAGATGGCGTCCAAGCCATGCGGCAGATCCGGTCGATATTCAGACAGTGAATGATAGCGTACCTTTTTTAATTTTTTTTCGGTCTTGCAGCGCGCGAGGTCTGTTCCATAAGGCAATTGTCTGGTCAATAAATAATAACTCATCACCGCCAGCGAGAACTGATCTGATTTTACTGAGGGCGAGCGTCCAATAAAATATTCAGGTGCCATAAAGGCCAAGGTTCCCAAAGGAACATCTGCGTGTTTGGGATTCAGTTCAACCAGACCTCTGACCGCTGTCGATCCATAATCAATCAGTTTTACTTTTAAAGCATCAGCAGGTTCAAGCAGCATGACATTTTCTGGTCGTACATCCTGGTGCAGCATTTCAAGACGGTGCATGGCATTCAATGCTTTGGCCACCTGCTCAATGATCGGAAGCAACTGCTGTAAAGTTAAAGCAGTTTTATGACGGTGCAGCCATCGGTTTAGGCTTTCCCCTTGTAAATATTCATAACTTTGAAATAAAAACTTCTTGCTGCCCTTATGCGGATAGCATTGCAGCAGATTTTCATGTTTTAAGCGTTTCGATACCCAGTCTTCCAGCTGAAATTGTTCCATCGCTTGCAGGTCATCCTGCACATCGACAGACAAGGTTTTAATGACCAGCTGATTTTGTGTTGCTTCATCATGCGCCAAATAGAGGCTGCTGCGATGATTTTGGTGCAAGATTTTATCAATTCGATAACCTTCAAACAGGTCGCCATGACTCAGCTGTTGCGGAAATAAAACATGGCTCTTGATATGAAAGGATTCCTCATCAGGCAACTGTTCCACTTTAATGATTTGAATGGTGAGATTATCATCACTACCCCGCTTTAAGGCCAGTTCGACTATAGACTTGGCAATGATATCCAGATGTTGTTGCTGCTCGACCATATTCGAGATGAGTTGAATATCTATGAATTCATAGACACCATCTGTCATCAAGATAAAGAAATCATCTTCACATAATTCAAGCTGCTGATAATCGACATCGATACGATGGTCGGCACCCAGTGCACGACTTAAATAATGTTCTGTTGATGACAGGCAAACACGGTGATCAGCCGTCAACTGTTCAATGGCTTGTGCCTGAATGCGATAAATCCGGCTGTCGCCAGCATGAAAGATATGTGCCCTGTTTTTTTTCAAAATCAGTGCACTAAAGGTGCAGACATAACCCTGGTCTTTATCAAAACGCCCGCGGCTTTGCTGGGTTTGTGCATAGAGCCAGGAATTAGTCGCACGAATAACCCGTGCCGCTGAAGTTTGAGTACTCCATGCATCCGAAGTCGAATAATAATCGGATAAAAAACTACTGACCGCCGTTTCTGCCGCAATATGGCTGACATTGCTGCTGCTAATCCCGTCTGCAATGGCACAGGCAATACCTTTGCTGCTCAGCGCATGGCCTTCAGGAATATAAATGCCATGGAAATCCTGATTCTGTGCTTTGATTCCAGCGGAAGAATATTGCCCGACACTGATCTTTAATTTTTTATTCATTTTAAATACTCAAAAAGGGATCGAATTGATCCCTTTAATCTCAAGACATAAATCATCATGCTCAGATTAGAATTCTTTTTTATCGCCAGTACGTACATGTGTGGTATAGAGCGCCAGACCTGTCAGAGCCAGACCACCCACCAGATTCCCCAGTGCCACCGGTAATTCATTCCACAAGAAGTAGTCTGTAATCGAGAAATCACCGCCCATCATCATGGCAAATGGGAACAGGAACATATTCACCACTGAATGTTCAAAGCCCATGGCGAAAAACAGCATGATTGGCATCCACATCGCAATGAATTTGCCGCTGACCGTGGTTGACATCATGGCACCAATTACCCCGAGTGACACCATCCAGTTACACAGCATGCCGCGGATAAAAATCGTCATCCAGCCAGCAAAACCATATTCGGCATAGCCTAAAGTCCGGTCTTCACCAATATGGGCAATTTTCACCCCGACCGCATTCGGTTCAGCGGCGAAACCCATGGTATAGACTGCGGCCATCAACACTGCCACGGTTAAACATCCGGCAAAGTTACCTAAAAAAACCAGTCCCCAGTTTTTTAAAATACGTGACCACGTTACCCCAGGACGTTTATCTAGCCAGGCTAATGGAGTCAATACAAATACCCCAGTGAGCAGGTCATAGCCCAAGAGATACAACATGCAGAAACCGACTGGAAATAGCAGCGCACCGATCAGTGGCATCCCTGTTTGCACCGCAATCGTGACAGCAAATACAGCTGCCAGCGCCAGAATTGCGCCTGCCATAAACGCACGGATTAAAACATCGCGCGTTGCCATATGAAGTTTTGCCTCACCGGCATCGACCACTTTTTTTGCAAACTCTGCAGGAGCAAGATAAGCCATATTTTTATCCCCTTTATATAAATTACTTGCCTGTTTGCAAATAAAAGACGCCTAAGGTCTATTTCAACCCTAGGCGTCTTTGCCTTGTATTATTCAAACAGATCAATTGTGTCATGGCGCCGTTGCCATATTTAATATAGATTAAAGCAAATAGCATGCCATTTATTTTAAATAGCTAATAAAAATCAGATGAATTATTTTAAAATTTAATCCTAATAATTATATTGGCACAATCTCTGCATTATCTATAACGGTCATTTTTTAAATATAGCTATTGGAGAAGATTAATGATTAGCCATCGTCAACAAGTGACAGACATGATTATTTCAGCGAAAGTTTTAAAGTCTATTAAATGGGCAGATGTCGCTGAAACAATAGGCCTTTCTAAAGAATGGGTGACAGCCGCATGTTTGGGTCAGATGGCTTTTAATAAAGAACAGGCAGAAAAAATTGGTGAAATATTTGGATTGACTGATGAAGCCATCGCCTGGCTGCAAATCGTACCCTATAAAGGTTCTCTGCCAACTAGCGTGCCGACAGATCCGCTGATTTATCGCTGGTATGAGGTTGTCAGCGTCTATGGTATGACTATTAAAGAACTGATCCATGAAGAATTTGGTGATGGAATTATGAGTGCAATTGATTTCAATATGGATATTCAACGTGAGAATAATCCAAACGGAGATCGGGTGAACGTCGTATTATCCGGAAAGTTTTTACCTTACAAAACCTATTAATTTATCATTCTAAAAATAAAAGCCATTTTGAAAATGGCTTTTATTTTATCTGCACTCATTAAATTCATTTATTTTTTAAAATCGTTATTAAAATATATATAATTTTTTCATCTAAAATTAAATTTATAAACTATAAATACTTTTATTTTTATTCGATGAATTCAATCACCCTGTACTTTTTAAATAATACTTTCCCATCCTGAATATTGAGTTCATCATTTTATTAGTGAGTTAGTAAAAACAACAAAAAGGATATTGCTATCCTTTTTGTTCATTCATTTTAAATCAGGAATGTAGTGTTATTGCTGTGCTTCTGCCAGATGACGTTCATTTACTGCCTGTTCATATAACAGCTGTTCTTTTTCTTTATGTTCGACAGAGAAGCGGATCATCAACACACAACTTGCAGCAATCACTACCAAGCCACCCAGTACCATCAAAGTGGTTTGAATATCCAGCATGCCTTTTAACAGGAAACCTGCAGCTACCGCGCCGACATTGCCACCTGCTCCAATAATACCGGCCACACCACCCAAGGCATCACGGTCGATAAAGGGTACCAGTGCATAGGTTGCACCACATGCCATATGAGTAAACAAGGCAAATATAGTCATCGCCATGATCGCCAAGGTCGCGCTGTTCATTTGCGAAAACAGAATAAGAAACAGACCTTCCAGCATGATCAAGGCAAACAGGACTTTGGTTCGACCATCCAGACCTTTTTGAATCGCAACTTTGTCTGAAACAATGCCACCCAAGGCACGGGCAAACAATGCCAGTAAACCAAAAATCCCGGCAGCCATGCCTGCTTCTTTTAGGCCAAACTGGAAGTTGTCGACAAAGTACAAGGCAATAATGTTATGGATGAAAATTTCAATACCAAAACAGGCTGCATAAGCTCCAAACAAAATCCACACACGGTAGTTACGTGCGGCATGCATCAAGATTGCAAGGCCGCCTTTTTTATCGCTACCAACAGAAATACCTTCAGCACGGAGTTCTTTAAAATTGCCTTGTGGACAGTCTTGGGTGAATTTCCAGTACAGTACACCGACAATGATCATCAGAATACCCGGAACCAGAAGTGCAATTCTCCATCCCATTGCCTGTTCTACACCGAACATCACCAAAGCAGCCAGCATTAAAGGCATCAGGGCTTGAGTCGCACCGCCACCGGCATTCCCCCAACCTGCTGTAGTTGCATTTGCCGTTCCCACCACATTTGGCGCAAACATGATACTGGTATGATATTGAGTAATCACGAAGCTGGCACCGATGGCGCCAATCAATAAACGGAAAAACAAGAAAGATTCATAACTGTTGGCCGACGCCACACCAAACACCGGAATACTGCCAATAATCAGTAAGGCGGTATAGGTTTTACGCGGACCGTATTTATCACACAACGGCCCCACGATCAGACGCACCAGAATTGTAATAGCGACTGCGGCAATATTGATATTGGCGATCTGCTCTTTGGTCAGGCTGAATTCACCGGCAATCACTGGCATTAACGGTGCACAGGCAAACCACGCAAAGAAACAGACAAAAAAAGCGAGCCAACTCATATGGAAGGCCCGCATCGCTGAACTACTGAAGTTAAATAGACTTATTTTTGTTGCTTTATTGAGACTTGTATTTGAAGACATAGCCATTTCCTTACCAGAACTGAACGTATTTAAGTCACTGTGATGCACAAGGCATATCAGTAACGATCAGAACGGACGTCATTGGCCGTCATACAAATGTAGAGTCTTCTTTGACTTTAATTAGATATATGCATAGGTCATGCCAGATTATTTTTAACATAAAATAAACTATTCTTTTATATAAAATAATTTTTATTTCACTTTCAAATTTAGACTTTTATTTCTTAAAAATAGAGAGAAAAATAGATATCTTCTGAGAAATTATGAGCAAAACAGCGATAGGATGACCTGCCCGGAGTCATTGCTGGTTTAAATCGGTGCAGGGCTGGATCAAATAATTTTTCCCTTTTCAAAATGCAGCAGTTCTGCCTGTAAATACGCCACTTCATCTACATGATGAGTCACATAAATCATGGGTAAATCTGTTTGATGAATCACAATTTTCAGAAAAGGTAAAATCTGGTTTTTCAGCTTTTGATCCAGTCCATTTAAAGGCTCATCCAAAAGTAATAGGTCGGGAGAAGATAAAAGTGCACGACCGATAGAAACGCGCTGTGCCTGTCCACCAGAAAGCTGATGCGCCCGATGCCGAAGTAGTGGCTTTAATTCGAGTAACTCCACAATGTCTTCAAACGTAAATTTCTGCTGACCTTTATTTTTTATATTTAGCTGTTCTGCATATTTCAAATTCTGCATGACATTCAGATGCGGAAACAGTAGGGCTTGCTGAAAAATCAGGGCAATTTTTCTTTGATGAACAGGAATATTCAGTTTCTGCTGATGATCAAATAATATTTTTTGCTGAAAATGAATAAAGCCTTGTGATGGTTTTAATAGCCCTGCAATATTTTTTAAAAAGGTGCTTTTCCCACTTCCTGAGGCTCCCACAATACCAATCAATTGTGTCTGCATATCCAGACTGGCCTGTAGCTGGAAATTTGCGTAATTAAACTGAAAATCACACTTCAGCATCTTAGCCCTCCAATTTACGTTGATACTTCTGCATGATCCAGTAATTTGCAATCAAGGCTGAAAAAGCCAGAATCAGAGATAAAATGACCAAACGCATAGCCATACTTTCTCCATCAGGCTGTTGTAACAGGCTATAAATGGCGATGGGAATGGTACGGGTTTCTTCTGGAATATTGCCAACAAAGGTAATGGTGGCACCAAATTCTCCCAGACTGCGGCTGAAACATAAAATGCTGCCGATTAAAATTCCCGGCAAAGCCAATGGCAAACTAATGCTACAGAATACCCGCCATGGTGCTGCGCCTAAAGATCCTGCCACCTGCTCTAATTGCCAGTTGATCATTTGAAAAGACAAGCGAATTGGTTGAACCATTAAAGGAAATGCCACCATCATGGCAGCGAGTACCGCACCTTTCCAATTAAATATCAGCTGAATTCCCCATTTATGTAGATATTGCCCCAGTATCCCCTGATGGCCAAATAGCAGGAGCAGAAGATAGCCCAGCACTACCGGCGGTAGCACCATGGGCATCTGCAATATCGCTTCAACGAGAAATTTGGCCCTGAATTCATAACGTGCCAGTAGCCATGCTACGGCGATAGCAAATGGCAGACACACCGCTGTGGCAAAGCCCGCCACTTTGGCTGAAAGCGCTAAGGCACTCAGTTCTTCTGGTGTAAGCATGAGCAGTTAGCCGACCTTAAGCTTAAAGCCATATTTCTGGAAAATCTGTTTGGCCTGTGCGCTTGTCTGGATAAATTCAGAAAATTGGACTGCTGCCTGATTTTTCTGGCCCTGCCGGGTTAAAGCAATCGGATACACAATCGGACGATGTGTTCTGGCTGGAAACACCCCCGAAATTTTAACTTTTTTACTCATCAAGGCATCAGTTCTATACACAATACCGACCTGACATTCGCCACGTTCTACAAATGCGAGAGTTGAACGAACGCTATCCGTACCGACTATTCTGCCCCGAAGCGGATTCAACCAGCCCAGCCGGGTTAAGCTTTGCTGGGCATATTTTCCAGCAGGCACCGATTCCATTTGTCCGGTACATAGATAGCCTTGAAAGGCTTTAGCAAAATTAAAGTCGGCTGACATTTTAAAATGATTTTTTTGCTGAATAGGACTAATCAATACGAGTTCATTCAAAAGCAAAGGTCGAATCTGACCGATCTGAATTTTTTGTTTCTTGATCAGCTCATTCATCCAGTCCAGGTCTGCAGAGAAAAATAGATCACTGCTCGCTCCCGCCGCAATTTGTTTCGCCAATACCGAAGACGCAGCAAAAACCGGAACGATCTGGATATCCCGATGCTGTTGCTCATACAGCTTGGAAATATCAGTAATCGCATTGGTGAGGCTAGCTGCAGCATAGATTTTAACTGTCTCGGCATGCAGCATGGGGCTAGTCAACAGCATGCCAGTGAGTAGAACTTTGATTAAATCCATCTTTCTTATTCTATGTGGTTCGAATATTAACAATTGATACAGGCATTTCAAATCAGCAAACCCTGTACCACATGCCCAGCCTGGATTTCTGTTCCTGCCGGAATGCGCACCAGACAGTTGGCCTGCATCAGATTACTCAACATATGTGACTGCTGTTTTGCCAGGCTTTTGAGCTTTAAGGTACCCTGATCAAATTCTGCAGCCATTCTTAAAAAACGTTCACGTGCATCCGCTTTCAAATCATGTGTCATTACCGCACTAAGCCATGCAGGTGACTGCTTTTGCCCTTGTAAGGCATTCAGTAAAGTTGTCGTATAGATTTGCATCCCGACATACACGGCAGCCGGATTTCCCGGCAAACCCAAGAGATAACAGTAACCTTGATCATCTCGACGATACTTGGCAAATAACATCGGTTTTCCGGGCTTCTGCTTCACTTTCCAGAAAATCTGCTCAAAACCCTGCTCCAGGGCAACAGGACGAATGAAATCATAATAACCCACCGAAACCCCGCCTGTGGTCAATATGAAGTCGTATTGGTTTTTAAGACGATGTATTAACGTTTGCAGCTCATACTCATTATCTGAAACATGCAGAATATCTACGTTTTGACCCTGTGATTGAAACCAGGCCTGAATCAGTGGAGCATTGGCGTCAAAGATTTTTCCGGAATTCAGGTCTTCAATGCTGGAAGCGACTTCATCTCCAGTAATCACAACAGCAATTTTAGGATAACGATAGACTGAAACCTGCTTTACGCCTGCCATGCTCAAAGCTGCAATTGCACCTACATGCAGTTTTTGACCTGCATCTGCCAGACGCTGCCCTTGTGCGATTTCCTCGCCTGCATCACGTATATCCGTATGAGGCTTTAGGTCTGTTGTAATAATGATTTGATTGGCATGGCATTTGACAATTTCCTGACGGGCGACCGTTGTAGTTCCTGCTGGAATCCTGGCACCGGTAAAAATCCGGACCGCCTGACCTGGCCGCAGTTCAATTTCAGTACTTTGCCCTGCCCGAATCTCTCCAATGAGTTCAAAAGTGCTGTGAGCACTAACATTTTCTGGACTGCAAAGCGCATAGCCATCTACAGCACTTTGTGAAAACAGCGGCAATGGTATGGCCGAATCAATCGCCTCTGCCAGATAGCGATTCAGAGCCCGAGCAAGCGGCAGGCTTTCAGCTACCAAGATATGCGTCTGCTCAAGTAACATCTGCAGTGCCTGATCAACAGAAATCAGTCCCGGTTCAGCACCGCAGGCTGAATGTGATAGTGCCTGATTCATTGATAGCCCCCCGCATGTGGGATATTTTTTTGCACATCAAACAAGTGCACCAAAGCCGGAAGTACCGCGATCAGAGATTCTTTCGCACCCTGACGACTTCCCGGTAGGGTCATCACCAGACTGTTCTCAATATAGCCAGCCACGCCACGACTTAATGCTGCATAAGGGGTACGTTTTTGCCCAAAACTACGTGAAGCTTCCATTAAACCGGGAATTTCCCGTTGCAGCAAAGGTTGTAGGGTTTCGACGGTCAGGTCTTTAGGACCTAAGCCAGTACCGCCCACAGTTAGAATCAGCGGATACTGATTTTTCTGCTGTTCAATCAGGGTCAAGAGCTGTTCTGGGCTATCGGGAATAACCTGATAACTAATAGAATCAAAATTGGCTTCTTTTAAAATTTCCATTACGTTTTGTCCGGCAGTGTCCGGCTTTTTGCCTGCTGCAACCGTATCGGACAGCACAATAACCGAAGCGGACAGACTCTCTTTAAGTACACGGGTAAAATGTGATTTTCCACCTTTTTTCTGCTGTAACCTGCATTGATCCAGCGACAAATCTTCCGGTTCACAATGCGGCTTCAGCATGTCATACAGGGTCAGACCTGCCAGACTGACCGCTGTCAAAGCTTCCATTTCCACACCGGTTGGTCCAATGGTTTCAACAGTAGCAATAATTTCGACATGCGCATCAAACAGTTCATATTCCACATCGGCACGATAAATCGGTAATGGATGGCACAATGGAATCAGCTCATCGGTCCGTTTGGCACCTAGAATGCCGGCAATGCGTGCTGTTTTCAGGGCATCACCTTTTTCAGTATTGCCATTACGTAGCAGCTCAATGCAATGTGGCGGTGCATGCAGGATTCCAGTGGCAATTGCTGTACGGTAACTTTCTGCTTTCATCCCTACATTTTTCATGATTCATCCCAGGCTAATTTTTAAAATCTGTTTTAAAGTGATTCATCTTATGCATCCTCATTGGACGCATTTAATTAGATGGTGATTGGCAAGCGTGTTCTGCTACATGGTGATGGTGACAATGCGCTTCTTCTGCATGATGAGAGTGATTAGTTTCAGGTCCATGATCTTTTCGGATACAACAGCCTTCCACATACTGGCTGCTACCATCCAGATAAAACTCTTCTTTCCAGACCGGAACCTCATGCTTCACCCGTTCCACAGCTTCCTCACAGGCAGCGAAGGCCTCACGACGATGGGCCGCATAAGCCATAGCAATAATGGCTGTTTCCCCAACCTCCAGCTCACCAATACGGTGCACTACCCGTACATAAGACACCTGGTATTTGATCTGGATCTGCTGTTCAATTTCACGAATCATTTTTTCAGCCACAGGCGCATAGGCGGTATATTTCAGGGCACGCACAGCTTTCCCCTGATGATGGTTACGTACTGTTCCGACAAAGATGCCGATTCCACCACATTCTGGAAAATGCTGGATACCATCAAAATCCTCCAGACTAAAAGCAGTCTGCTGGATTCGGGCAAATTGTTTTAGTGACTTGAGTTGCATCTCAGCCTCCTGCTACCGGCGATAACAGCACCAGCGTACTGTCACGATTTAAAACATTCTGTCTGGAAATAATGTCTTCACCGATTGCACAGGCACAACGTTCCAGCATGGGCTGTATATCGGGATAGAGGGATAGCAACTGGTTCAGGACTTCAGAAACATGAATTTCAGACTCGCATTGCAAATTTAAATCTGCGGGAATTTGTCGTTCAATCGCACCGAAGGCTTCTATTTTGATATGAATTAATTTTTGCTGAGTGAGTGACATATTTACCCTCCAATGCTGTGCATGCTGATTTTTCGGATCGGCTTTTGTATTGGCGATTGCTGGATCGCATGGAAGCCGGCCTCTTTATGCCAGATATAAGCGTGGAGCTTGTGCTGAAATGTCTGTGTGGCGAAATGATCCAGCGCCAGTTGTTCGATATCTGCCTTAAGGTTCAGGCCTTGTCTGGCAAATAAACAGTTATAAAATTCACCTTGGGCATTGAGGCGCAGACGGTCACAATCACTGCAAAATGAATGGGTAATGGTGGAAATAATCCCCAAAGGCTGCCCATTGACCAAATAGCCACGGGCTGGATTGGCGCCTTGTCCTTGAGATACCTGGACATCAAATTCAGTTTTCAGTTGATCCAGGATATCCTGCTCACTGATGACATCAGACGGATTCCATTTCTGATCGCCATCGAGGGGCATAAACTCAATAAAACGCAGTTCTATAGCCTGATGCTGTGCCCATTTCACCAAAGGAATAATCTGATTGTCATTGATGCCTTTGATGAGCACACTATTGATCTTGACGGTCAAACCTGCCTGCTGTGCGGCAGAAATACCTTGAAGTACAGGCTGTAACTGTTTTTGGGTCAGTTGCTGAAACTGCTTTGGATCAAGACTGTCTAGACTGATATTCAGATCGTCCAGTCCTGCCTGTTTAAGCGCTTGAGCATAATCTTTTAAATAATGGCCATTACTGGTCATGGAAATACGTTTCAGGCCAATTGCTTTCAATGTCTGTAAGCAGGCAATAAAATGAACAAGACCCTGACGCATCAACGGTTCGCCCCCCGTCACGCGGATCTGCTCAATCCCGTGTCGCACCATAAACTCGCAAAAAGCATACAGGGCTTCAAAACTGAGCAAATCTTTTTTATTCATCCATTCCGGATGTTCAGGCATGCAATAGCTGCATTTGAAATTACAGCGGTCAGTCACCGAGATCCGCAACTTACGTTTCTGGCGTCCAAACTGATCCTGAAAGATACTGCGAGGTGCTAAAGCTGTCATGCTATTCATTGCTGCGGTCCATGATGAGATCTGCACGGTTATTTAACAGTCTTGATTTACTGCGCTATTTCTTCACAATGAATGAGCAATAAGTGTTCCAACTTTGCACAAATTTATTTTTAATGAATGTTAATGGATAATATTTGTTCTTTTTTAGTCCGAAAGTTTGCTCGAAAAATAAAAAAAAGCAATATTTTGGTGAGCCAGAATATGATAATTCGGCTTTTAGCATTTTAAACG
Source organism: Acinetobacter lwoffii (assembly GCF_015602705.1). Lineage (NCBI taxonomy): Bacteria > Pseudomonadati > Pseudomonadota > Gammaproteobacteria > Moraxellales > Moraxellaceae > Acinetobacter > Acinetobacter lwoffii. The sequence goes on along the minus strand of NZ_CP059081.1, from coordinate 1,511,035 downwards.
CTAGAGAAAGTTAAGCTGTTGATGCTGCTGTAGCTCATCAAATGAATTAATGCTGTGGAAAAACAGGGCACGATTTTTAAAACTTGCCCGCTGCATGTGCATGTCAGCAAAACAGATTTTTAAACTGTGCTGATCATTTTCAAGATGTTGTATAAGAATGGGTAAGCTGCTGCGTTTCATCAGACAGAATGGAAACAATGCTTTTTCATTTATTTCAACCACCGCCACTTCAGATAAAGGATGTCGTTGCAGGGCTTGATGTAAACGTGAAATGACCTTTTTGGGAATATAGGTCACGTCACAAGGCACAAACAACACATAATCAGATTGCACATGTGACCATGCGCTCTTCATGCCCATCAATGGTCCCTGAAAGCCGGATTCATCGTCCTGATAAAAGTCGATCGAAGGAATCATCCGTTTATAAATGGAATGATCCCGATGGCTATTGACCCAGACTTTGCTTGCCCGGGACTTCAACTGCTGATGGATTTTAATGAGCTGGATTTCATCATCAAATTTGTGCAGCAATTTATTGATGCCATTCATGCGCCGCGCTAAACCGCCGGCCAGGATCACCACGTCAGTTTCCGGATAAGATACCGTTTTAACTGCTTTTCTTTTCATTCTATGCACTCCGTCTGGCAGACTTTAATCAGGCCTCTAATTTCTGGCAAGCATGAACCACAATTTCCTCCGGCTTTTAGACATGCAGTCACCTGTTTTTCATGCGTGATATTTTTATCTTTAATGGTTTGAATAATTCGGTTCTTACCAACTTTAAAACAACTACAGACCAATGCCCCTTCACTATTTCCCATCGACATGGCCTGACCTGCCAGCAATGCTTTACGATGCAATGCACTCAGACGTTCACGTCTAAACAGGCCAGCCACCCAGTCACGATCTGGCAATAGCGCCGCCGGTGCGATATAAAAACTGGCAATTAACTGGCCATCCTGAAGCACCACACTATGACTGATATGTGCAGTTTGATCTTCGAGATTCAGCCATTCAAAGCTTTCATCATTAAAGTCTAACAGGCTCTTGATCTGCCCGGTGATGTCAGAAAAACGGCGCCGGTCTGCTAGCTCATAACGGATGGCCTGCGTGGTTTGAATTTTGCTCCACCACACTGTATTTTCAATCATGGTCTGGATCTGCTGCTCAAAGCCTTCCCGTACATACAGCACGCCCTGCCACTGGGTATAAAATGGCTGGATCATCACCGGAGTATGTTTAAATTCTGGCTCACCAGAAATCGGGTCAACTACAGGATTCACCACTTTGCCAATCCGCGCATCTGAGGCAAACTGGTCGTTCCAGTGAATCGGTGCAAAAATCTGGCCACGTCGCATATTTTGTGAAAATTGCACACGGAGCACACAACTTCCCCAAGCGGATTTCACCTCGACCAGCTCGGCATCTTTCAGGCCATATTTCAGCGCATCGTGCGGATGCAGCTCACAATAAGGCTCGGCACGATGCTGGGATAAACTGGCAGATAATCCGGTACGGCTCATGGTGTGCCATTGATCGCGAATCCGTCCGGTATTCAGGATCAGAGGATATTCAGCAGAAATAGCATGTACCGGATCGGCTGCAACTGTCGGCACCAATCTGGCTTTGCCATCTGCATGGCTAAACTGGCCTTGGCTAAATAGTTGACCAACCTGATGAACTTCTTGCTTATCCCAGACCGGCCACTGGATCGGTGTTAGATTCTGATATTCAGCAAAACTGAGATGAGTTAAACCTTGCAGATTGAAATAGCGGAAATTAGGGGTATCTTCACGTTGCGAAAGCGAACTATTCTGATAAGCAGATAAACGGGCATGTTCCAGAAAAATGTCATGGCTATTATTAAAGTCAAAACCGCTAAAATCCAAGACCTTGGCCACTCGGGAAATGGCCCACCAGTCTGCTTTGGCTTCACCCGGAGCCGGCAAAAAAGCCTTTTGCCGGGAAATACGGCGCTCCGAATTGGTGACTGTGCCATCTTTTTCGCCCCAACCCAATGCCGGTAACAGTACATCGGCATATTGCGTGGTATCGGTGTCGAGACAAATATCGGAAACGACCACAAATTCACACTTTTCCAGAGCGCGTTTAACCTGATCTGCATCGGGCAAACTCACGATCGGATTGGTGGCCATAATCCAGATGGCCTTGATTTTCCCGCTTTCCACCGCTTGAAATAAATCTACTGCTTTTAATCCGGGCTGCCGCGCGATGACCGGGCTTTGCCAGAAATCTTGCACCAGTTGCTGATGCTGCAGATTGTCTAAATCCAGATGACTGGCCAGCATATTGGCCAGCCCACCGACTTCCCGTCCGCCCATCGCATTCGGTTGTCCAGTCATGGAAAAAGGTGCCGAACCGGGTTTGCCTATTTTCCCTGTCAATAAATGACAGTTGATAATGCTATTGGCCTTGTCTACTCCTTGAGAGGATTGGTTTACGCCCATGGAAAACAGGCTCATGATTTTTTCGGTCTGTGCAAATTTCTGAAAAAATAAGGTTAATTTTTCAATAGCAATACCGGTACATTTTGCCACGCTTTCAATCGATGACTCTGTCGAGCTGCTGGCAAGCGCCTGCTCCAGACCTTGAGTATGTTGGGTAACAAAATCCAGATCGGCATGACCATTTTGCTGAAGATACTGCAACAAGCCATTAAACAGCGCGACATCCTGACCTGGTAAAATCGGCAAGTGTAAATCTGCCGCTTCACAGGTTGCAGTAAAGCGCGGATCAATCACCACCACGAATAAATCCCGCTCTTCCTTGGCTTTCATGATGCGCTGATAAAGCACCGGATGGCACCAGGCAGTATTGGAACCTACCAGAACCACCATTTCTGTCTGCTCAAAATCTGTATAGCTGGCTGGTACCAGGTCTTCGCCAAAAGCCCGTTTATGTGCCGCCACAGCAGATGACATGCACAGTCTTGAATTGGTATCAATATTGGCAGTACCGAGATAGCCTTTTACAAACTTGTTCACCACATAATAGTCTTCAGTCAAAAGCTGGCCGGAGACATAAAAGGCGATGCTGTCGCGTCCATATTGATCAATACATTGCTGAAATTTATTGGCAATACTAGAAATGGCATGATCCCAAGTGCTTATTTGCCGCTGCTCTTTTCGACCTGTCATCGGATGCAGAAGCCGGGTTTTTAAGCCAAGTGTATCGGCAAGATGACTGCCTTTAATACACAACTTGCCCAAGTTCGCAGGATGCTGAACATTGCCTTCAATCTCAACCTTTTCACCCATCGGGGTTTGGCTTACGTGCGCGATGACGCCACAGCCTACTCCACAATAAGGACAGGTCGTCTGAGTAGTTTTTATTTGGGATTCAGTAGAGCTATGTAGTTCCATAACCGGAATACTATTCATTGCTGCTGTGCTCCTTAATCATCCAAATTCACGTGTTTCACCAAATCTCTGATATCTAGCTTTTACAGGTTTGATTTAAATTTTTTCTATGTCTCAACAGCTTTAATCCTCCCCAATCCTCCTTTAGCAAAGGAGGGAGATACCCCCTCTTTTTTAAAGAGAGGTTGGGGGGAGATTGATCTGATTACCCTGCCTTTTTTAATGCAAAATCCCGACCAAAAAGAAGTTTGCTGCGGATATTACTAATTGGTGTCTGGTCTGCAATCAGTTCTGCATACCAAGCCCCATCTTCGGTATCGCCAAATAGCACCGCACCAATGACCTTGTCCTGCTGTATGATGATCCGTTTATAAATCTGACGTTTTTCATCATTCAGCACGATATCTTCAAAATCATCCTGAGGTTCAAAATTTCCGGCTGAAAAGACATCACATCCGCTAACCTTGAGTTGGGTCGGAACATTCGGTGCCTTAAAGGTCAGTCGGCCATGTTCAGCCAGATGTGTCGCACAGATAAAGGCCTGTCCCCATAATGGCTCAACCAGTCCAAAGGTTTGGCCACGATGCTCAATACATTCACCCACCGCATAAATACTCGGGTCATAGGTCTGCATGGTGTCATTCACCAGTACTCCACGATTGCAGCGCAAGCCAGCCTGCTCAGCCAAAGTTTTATTTGGTCGAATCCCGACGGCAAAGACCACCAAATCGGCATCCAGCACTGTCCCGTCTTTTAAACGCAGTTGAGTCACGTGACCATCAATACCGAGAAGTTCTTCGGTGTTGGCTTCGGTAATGATCCGGATACCTTTATCTTCAATTGATTTTTTCAGCATTTGACTGGCTTTCATATCCAGTTGACGATCCATAATACGGTCCATCAGATGCAGCACAGTCACATTCATTCCCTGCTGCTTCAGTCCATAAGCTGCTTCCAGCCCCAGCAGGCCGCCCCCAATCACGACGGCATTTTGCCTGGTTTTGCAGTAATCCAGCATGCGACTAACATCCTGAATATCCCGGAAGCTAATCACGCCTTCAAGTTCAGCACCTGGAATTGGCGGCATAAAGGGTTTGGAACCGGTCGCGAGGATCAGACGGTCATAAGCAACGACTTCGCCTTTTTGGGTGTGGACCTGTTTACGCGAACGGTAGATAGCGATGGCAGCATCCCCAGCAATGAATCGAATGCCTTTTTCAGCATACCAGTCGGCTGAATGCAGCATAATTTCGGCAAAGCTTTTCTCACCAGACAATACCGGTGACAACATGATCCGGTTGTAATTGCCCCATGGCTCCTTCCCAATCACGGTAATGTCATAACGATCTGGCGCCATATCCAGCAAGTCTTCCAGACAACGCATACCCGCCAGTCCATTCCCGATCAGTACCAGTTTTAAGCGCTCTGTGTTTTGACCATTACTGGAAATATAAGTTTTTTGTGGAGTCGGACTCACCAGAACTTTGCCATTTTCAATTCGGGTTGGAAATACCAGTAATTTCTGCTCTTGTTCTTCCAGACAACGACCGGTCACCAGACTGAAATGCTGCTTGTAAATTGGGGATGCGACTACACGCTCACCTTGCAGATCACCCAGAATGCCACGTGCCATGACATTGGCCAGACTAAACGGATCCTGATTGCTGAGTGCATAAACCCGCTGTTCCTGACCCACGCGAAAAATTGCAATCTGCTGATCTTCAATCAGGGCTGCCACACCGGTATTCGGAGTGATCTCATCCAGATTGCAGACTTCGTACCAGTTCAGTTCGTTCATGTCTTTTAAAATTGTCATTTTCATTCTCCCTGACTGTGGTATTTAGGCTTCAACCACTGGAATACGGTTTAAATCACGTTCAGCTTCTGTCTTTGGACGAATCTGGCCACGTACAGGCGCAAACTGAATATGCGGGTCATTCTGCTCGGCTACTTTGGCATTAATAAAAGTCTTAAAGCGTTTGCGCACTTCAGGATCTTCAATCGCAGTGCGCCATTCATCCTGATAAGTGCCAATCACATGCTGCATACGGCTTTCCAGTTCAGCGGCAATGCCGAGCGAATCATGCACAATGACATCTTTCAGATAGTCCAGCCCACCTTCCATATTGTCACGCCACACACTGGTGCGCTGCAGACGGTCTGCTGTCTGGATATAGAACATAAAGAAGCGGTCGATATATTTGATGAGTGTGGGAGTATCCAGATCCGAGGCGAGCAGTTCAGCATGGCGCGGTTTCATGCCGCCATTTCCGCATACATATAGATTCCAGCCTTTTTCCGTGGCAATGACACCGACATCCTTGCTCTGTGCTTCTGCACATTCACGGGTACAGCCGGATACTGCCATTTTGGTTTTATGTGGTGAACGCAGGCCTTTATAACGATTCTCCAGGAAAATCGCCAAGCCGACAGAATCATCGACTCCAAAACGGCACCAGGTACTACCCACGCAAGATTTCACCGTACGTAAGGATTTGCCGTAGGCATGTCCGGACTCGAAACCGGCATTGATCAGTTTCTCCCAGATTTCAGGCAGTTGATGTACCTGTGCACCAAACATGTCAATTCGTTGTCCGCCCGTGATTTTGGTATATAAACCATAATCTTTGGCGATCTGACCGATGGTAATCAGGCCATCCGGAGTAATCTCGCCGCCTGCCACACGTGGCACAATCGAATAGGAACCATCTTTCTGGATATTGCCGAGGTAGTAGTCGTTACTATCCTGCAAACCGGCATGACTTGGTTTCAGAACAAAATCATTCCAGCAGGATGCCAGAATATTGGCTACAGTCGGTTTGCAGATATCACAGCCCATGCCGTGCCCATGTTGCTGAATCAGGTCAGAGAAAGTCTTGATTTCATGCACGCGTACCAGGTGATACAGTTCCTGACGCGAATAGGCAAAATGTTCGCACAGGTGATTGTTCACCGTGACACCCTGACGTTGTAATTCAGATTTGAGAACCTGCGTTACCAGTGGCGCACAGCCACCGCACGCCGTTGCAGCCTGGGTGCATTTTTTCAGTGCACCCAATGAAGTTGCACCGCCATCAATGGCTGAACAGATATCAGCTTTGGAAACGTTATTACAGGAACAGATGGTCGCACTGTCAGGCAATAAATCGATGCCACTGCCACCTGATTTGGAGGTTGACTGATCAAAGCCCGGCATGATCAGGCTTTCCGGTTGCTCCGGTACAGCCAGACCATTCAGCATCATTTGTAGAAGATCACTATATTCTTTGGCACATCCCACCAGCACCGCGCCCAGCAGTTTGGTCTTATCTGCTGACACCACGATTTTTTTATAAACCTGCGCGGCTTCATCAGCATAAAAATAGCTCAAAGCACCTGGGGACATGGCATGTGCATCACCAATAGAAGCAACATCCACGCCCATCAGTTTGAGTTTGGTGCTCATGTCTGCACCAGCGAATGCATGACTTTCTTGGCCTAGGACATGTTTTGCCGCGATCCGCGCCATGTCATAGCCTGGTGCAACCAGACCATAAATTTTATTGTCCCAAAGTGCACATTCACCAATGGCATAAATGTCCGGATGTGAGGTCTGGCAATAATCATTAATGATGATGCCGCCACGCTCACCAATCAGTAAACCACTTTGGCGCGCCAGTTCATCACGCGGACGAATGCCGGCCGAGAACAGGATGATATCGGTTTCAAGCACCGAACCATCTCCGAACTTCATTACATGCTGAGTGCTGTCACCATCTTCAATACTTGACGTGGCCTTTTGAGTATGTACCTTGACACCAAGGTCTTCAATTTTAGAGCGCAGTACCCGGCCGCCCAGATCATCAATCTGCACCGCCATCAGACGCGGAGCAAATTCTACGACATGAGTTTCCAGATTCAGATCTCGCAGGGCTTTCGCTGCTTCCAGCCCTAGCAAGCCGCCGCCAATCACTACGCCAGTTTTGGCATTCAGACTGGCTGCACGAATGGCATCCAGATCTTCAATGGTACGATAAACAAAGCAATTCTGACGGTCATTGCCCGGGATTGGTGGCACAAAGGCATAAGAACCGGTAGCGAGAATCAACTTGTCAAAACTCAGCACATCACCCTGGCTGGTGGTGACGGTTTTATGGAGCTGATCAATTTCAACCGCTTTAGTATTAAGTCGCAAATCAATGCCATAAGCATCGGCAAAATCACTACGACACAGACTCAGATCCTTGACCGACTTGCCGCTGAAATATTCGGTCAAATGTACCCGGTCATAAGCTAAATGTGGCTCTTCTGCCAAAATGGTCAGCTCAATGTCATCACCGGCCTGTTCCAGTACAGATTCGATGAATTTATGCCCCACCATGCCATGCCCAATCATGAGAATTTTCATATCTGCACTCCAACTATTGTTTTTTTAAAGATGATAAAAAGCCGCATATCACGTCTAGGCATTGATATGTCTGCTGATTGAATATGTTGTAAATACCGCAACCCAGCGCTTTGTAATGCTGGAGGAAGGGTTGAAACGCTTGTGCGTTTTGTATTGCTGAACAACTGACCATGTCATTTATCCTGTGCTGAACGAAATACCAATCACACTCCTTGAAAGTGCAATTACGATCAGAACGGACATCGTTGGCCGTTGTTAGTATTGAAAGTCATCTTTGACGATTTAATAAATGCAGAAATCGTGCCAACTTTTCCAATAAGAAAACGCCTTATTTCAGGCAGATGATCTACCTAAACGCTTCATTTTGATCAGCCATCAGCTGAAATCCCTAAAGCTATGCACTAAATTGAACAGAAAAATAGAATTTTATGCACCAATTTAATGGCATGTTTTTTGCTTTACTCCTGCTTGAATATTCCTTAGGCCTTACTTGAAAATATTCCATGTCCAAATTACGAATTGCTCTTATTGATGATGATCTGGAGCGCGCCCAATTCATCCAGGAATCCTTACTTTCACATGATTTTCAGGTGGTGGCCTGTTTAATCCTGAATGACCTGAATATGGTACATGTTAAGGGTATTCATGCAGATGTGATCCTGCTGAATATGGATCATCCGCATCGGGATATTATTGAAAGCTGTGTCAGCCAATATGAACTTCCGACCGTGCTGTTTACCCAGAACTCCAATAAAGACACCATCAAGAGTGCGATTGATGCCGGAATCACGGCCTATATTGTCGATGGTATTGATCCCACGAAACTAGAAAGCATTCTGGAAATTTCAATTGAACAGTTTCGCAAACATAAAAAGCTGCTGAACGATTTAAAAGAAACCCAGGACAAGCTGGTTGACCGTAAAGATATCGATAAAGCCAAAGCCCTGCTCATCCAGCTGCATGCCTTAACGGAAGAACAAGCCTTTGCTTTATTGCGTAAAAATGCCATGAGTCACCGGATTACCATTGGTGAAATGGCCAGACGCTTACTGGATGCACAGAAGCTGTTACTGGGCCAATAAGGAAAAGCATATGTCCACATTAGAAAAAACTGAACTCAATATTGGCTATATTCCTTTACTTGATTGTGTTGCCATTCTCTGGGCTGAAAAACAGGGGTATTTTGCCGAGCAAGGATTAACCATCAATTTAATCCGCGAAGCCTCATGGTCAAGTTTGCGTGACCGTCTGGCCTATGGCTTTCTGGATGCTGCACATTGCCTGTCTGCCATGTTGCCCGCTGCTGCCCTGGGCACAGACCAGTTACAGGTGGCTTTACAAACCCCTCTAGTACTGAGTGTGAATCAGGCTTTTATTAGTCTGCGCCAAGATCTGTGTTATGAACTCGGCATCCAGCCTGAGGATGATGAACAGATTACCTCAAAGAAACTTGTACTGGCTTTACAACAGAATCATTCCATCAATCTGGCCTATGTTTATAAATATTCGATTCACCATTACTGTTTAAAAGAATGGCTGGCACTGACTGATCCACAACTGGCCAAGAATATCCAGCTGATGACCTCTCCACCGCCTTCTATGGTAAAAGGAATCGCAGAACAGGTATTTGATGGGTTTTGCGTGGGAGAACCCTGGAATATTCAGGCCAAACTTGAAGGCTATAGCTTTATTGTCGCTGCCAGCCAGAATGTCATTCCAAAAGTTGCCGATAAAGTCTTGGCCATGACCCAAGAATGGGCAGAACAGCATCCATTTACCGTAGAGGCAGTGGTCAAGGCTGTACAAAAAGCGCAGGATGATTTAAAGCAGCGCAGCGATTTATCAGACGTATGGAACATGCTGGTGGATTATCAGATTATTCAGTTTGAATGTTCCGCCCAGCGGCATGTCTATGACTTTTACAAAATCAAGAATATTATCCGGAATTTTGTTGGAGAAAGTGCCAAACCGAAAGTCGATGATTTTATCTGGCTTCTGCAGCAGATGCAGAAATGGGAAGATATTGAAATGACCGCAGCCGAGAAAAAACAGATTGCACAGCAGTGCATCTATAGCTTGCAAAACCAGCATGCAGACATTATTGGCTAAATGATGTTACTGAAAAAAGAGGCCTGATTTTTCGGGTCTTTTTTATTGAGTCTATTTTCCAGAAAATGATTAAAAATCTTTGCATTCTGATCTAACTTCTTGAATATGATTAGGGTGTGTTGACACTTTTAGCTTAAAAAAATAGCGAAGTAGTAAAATCAAATCGCCAAACCCAATTTTACTATTCGCTATGCCTCGTACCATGCTGACAGATCAACACTGGCAAAAGTTGAAAGTTATTCTGCGTAATTTATCCATTCACCACAACTCAAATTTACGCAATTTTATTGAAGCTATTCTCTATAGAATTAGAACAGGCTGTCCGTGGCGAGATATTCCTTGTTGTTTTGGTCATTCCAACTCTATTTTCAAACGTTTTAATCATTGGTCAAGCAGCGGTAAGTTACTTAGATTATTCAAATTACTAGCCTCATGTCCCGATATGGAGTGGATTTTTATTGATGGCTCTCATGTACGTGCTCATCAACATTCTGCCGGCATAGCGAATCAATCTATTTCTAAAAGTGTAGGGGGAAACTCCTCAAAAATACATTTGATTGTTGATGCACATGGCAATCCTATTGATTTCATGATTACCGATGGCACTACACATGACATCAAAGTTGCACCTGATTTAATAGCAACATTAGATTTAAAAGAGACAGAAGTGGTATGCGCAGATAAAGGCTATGATTCAGAACCACTGCGTGAGCAGATCAGAAAAACAGGGACTAAAGCGAATATACCAAAGAAAACAAATAGCCAATCAAACAATGACCATATGGACTGGTGTTTATATAAAATCAGGCATTTAGTTGAAAATATGTTTTGTAGATTAAAGCAATTTAGAGGAATAGCTACTCGATATGACAAGCTCAAAAGAAATTATCAAAGTTCTGTTGCTTTAGCCTGTATATTTTTATGGCTACCTTTATAGGGTTAATTATGAACAGTAAATGTCAACAGACCCTAAGAGTTGTCTGCTAATTTTTTCTATAAAAATAAGCCATTTTAAGAGTCATTTCAGGATTTGGGATGAAATGGCATCCATTTTGCTTATTTAGTATTACGTTTTATAAAATTTGTAATATTGAGGGGCAACACTATGAGTTACGTTGCACGTGAACTCAGTCAAAGAAATAAATTGCTGTTTGGCTTGGGGTCTTTTTTAATACCAATTTTAATTTGGTGTGCAGTCAGCTACTTGCCATTTATCTGGCATCCACAAGTCCAGATTACTGATTCAGGTAGTGTTGCCTATTTACAGGTCGAAAGTCGTATTGATAAAGACCAGTTTTTTTCTGCTGCGCAGTCTGCGGTAGATCAGGGTCTGGCTCCGCCGCAGGGTATTCTGGTCAACCCGATTTATCTGCCTGCACCACATGAAGTTGCGATTGCACTGGTCACGGCCTTTACCACGGAGCCTGCTCAGGCCAATGCACCCTGGTTTCATGAAAGTCTGTGGCACAGTATCAAGCTGGTCTTTACTGCGTTCTTTATTTCTTCCTTGGTCGGTATTCCACTCGGTATTTTATGCGGGTTTTCAAATAAAATTTCCCAGCTGATCGAACCCTTTGTCGAATTCTTCCGCTATTTGCCTGCTCCGGCCTTTGGTGCACTGGCAGTGGCAATTCTCGGAATTAATGATGCACCAAAAATTGCCATTATTGTGATTGGAACCTTGTTCCAGCAAATCCTGATTATTGCCAATACCACACGTCTGGTGGATCGCAGCCTGATCGAAGCCGGTTTTACTCTGGGCACCAATAAACTCAAAAGTCTGTTACATGTGGTGATTCCTGCCGCCCTGCCTGAAATTTACCGTAATCTGCGTGTGTTGCTCGGCTGGGCATGGACTTACCTGATCGTAGCAGAACTGATCGGCAGTACCTCAGGAATCACATGGTTTATTACCCAGCAAGCCCGCTATCAAAACTTTGATAATGTCTTTGCCGCGATCCTGATTATCGGTGTGATTGGTCTGCTGTGTGATGTGATTTTAATGAAACTGGGACAACGCTTATTTAAATGGAAACCGGGAGCCAACTGATGCAAAACACTGAATTTAATACCCGCGAATACTTTGACAAGATTTATAGCCGTCCGGTGATTCTGGAAGCGAAGCAATTGACGCAAAAATTCAGTCATGGCAAAACCGAGCGTACGGTTTTAAATGCACTAAATTTGAAAATTCATAAGCGGGAGTTCATCTGTGTGATTGGGCCTTCCGGTTGCGGCAAGTCAACCTTTAGCCGTGTAGTCGCCGGTCTGGATCCTTATAGCAGTGGTGAGATTCTGGTGGATGGCCAGCCGATTACCGGCCCAAGTCCAGAGCGTGGCATGGTGTTCCAGGGCTATACCCTGTTTCCATGGAAAACCGTCAAGGAAAATGTCATGTTTGGCCCGCGCATGAAAGGCCAAAGTAGTGCAGCTGCCGAAGCGCAGGCACGTGAATGGATCAATATCATTGGTCTGGAAAAGTATGAAAACCAGTATCCGCATGAGCTGTCTGGCGGGATGAAACAGCGTGTCGCGATTGCCCGGGCTTTGGTCAATGAACCGAAGATCCTGTTGATGGATGAACCCTTTGGAGCACTCGATCCGCATACCCGGCAAAAAATGCAGCGTCATCTGATGGATCTTTGGCAAAATATCGACATCACCATCATTTTTGTGACTCACGATATGGATGAAGCCATTTTACTGGCCGACCGTATTGTGGCGCTGAAAGCCAATCCGGGTGAAATCAAGGAAATTATCGAAGTTGATCTACCTCGTCCACGCCATCCAGACGTCATGCTTAGTCCTGAATTTAAACAGTTAAGACAACGTGTCGATTATCTGGTGCATGCTGAAGAAGATGAACTGGATCCGGCACTAGCAGAACTGCCGGTCATTCCGCGTATGACCAAGGTCAGCAGCAATAAATAATCTTATCCAAAATGCCTTTGGGACGACCCGAAGGTTTTAATCGCTGTGTTGGACGACCAACATTAGAGGTGATTATCATGCAAGCGCAATATGTACTCCCACTGGTTGATATTTCAAAATTACAAAGTCCGGATTTAGCCGATCGTATTGAAGTTGCTCATGCTCTGGATCATGCCTGTAAAGAAGTCGGATTTCTTTATCTGCAAGGTAGCCAGTTTAATTCTGATTACGCCAAAGCCCTGATTGAAATGGCCCAGTCCTATTTTTCTCAGGATCTGGACACCAAAATGCAGCACTATATTGGCAAATCAAAAAACCATAGTGGCTATGTGCCGATTGGCGAAGAACAGTTTGCCGGCAACAGTTATGATTTAAAAGAAGCCTATGATGTCAATTATGATTATCAGGGGGTAAGAAAAGACTGTCCTTTACTTGGGCCCACCTTATGGCCAGACCATCCGGATTTCAAGTCTATTGTCAGCCAATACTATAGTCATCTGCGTGAGATCAGCCGGCAGATTTTTTCTGCCTTTGCACTGGCGTTGGGCGTTCGTGAGGACTTTTTTGAAAGCAAAATTACTGATGCACCAAGTCAGCTACGCTTGATTCATTATCCCTATAATCCGGAAGTGCAAGATGCCGAAGGCATTGGCGCACATACCGATTACGAATGCTTTACCTTGCTGTTACCCACCGCACCCGGCTTACAGGTTTTGAATAAAGCCGGCGAATGGATCGACATTCCTCTGATTGAAAATACCCTGGTGATGAATATCGGTGACATGATGGAAATTCTGTCGAATGGTAAATATCTCGCCACCAAGCACCGCGTGAAAAAGATCTCGGAAGAACGTTATTCATTCCCGCTGTTTTGCGCCTGCAATTATGACACCGTTATTGAACCGGTTATTCACACTGAAAATTCCAAATATTCTGCCCTGATCGGGGGTGAGCATCTGTTTAATCAGACCGCCCAGACCTTTCAATATTTAAAACAGCGCATTGCTAGCGGTGAACTGATCTTAAAAAATGCTGTACCACTTTCCTCTTTTGGACTTGAAGAACAGGCGGAGACAGCATCATGAATCTGTTTGAAGTGATTAAGACTTTAAAGCCCACCACCCCTCAGCCAGAGATTATTCCGGACTTTTTATACGGTGCTTTCCGGCGTAAAAGTATCAGTTTTTATAATGGCCTGACTGATGAAAATACCATTGTGTACTGGTTTCAGTCGCGCAGTTTTACTATTGATCTTCGTCTAAAAAGCCAGACGGGAACTGCTGTTCAGGAACGCCAAGGCTGGATTGGCAATACACTTTGGGATAGTGCCAGCCAACTCTTGTCCTGGGAAGTGAAAGACTACGCCAATTACCAGAATCATGTGCAATGGCCGGAACCAGCCAGGTTACATGCGATTGGCAACTGCATTCTGGAATTTTCTCCAAGTAATGTTTATGTCGAAGACTGGCGCCAGCAGGTACAGCACGGTTTATTTTTAGGCCTGCGTCTTCAGTCTGCACTTGATGTTCAATCTGGTCAGACACTGGAAATGGATGGTGGCCTGATTATTTGTGCTGATCATATTGCCTATGCCCTGACGCGTTTGCCTGAAGTGCAAAGTGCAGTCGCTCAAATGGACTTGAAAGCTGTCGATCCGACCGTATTTGCCTTGTTAGAAAGTTTTGAGGTCTCTATCGGGACTGATGGTCAAAGCAAAACTTACAGCACCCGCAGCAGTGAAACAAACAAAACCTTTAACCTGGAAAATTTTGAAGTTCTCAATGAGAGCAGTCTGGTTCAGCACGTCATTTTAGATGGTCGCGATATTGACCTGATTTTTGAGCTGGACATGTACCAGCCGGATTACCAATTTCAATATGCGACCCCCACGACTACACAAGCTGAAAGCTGGCTGAAGTCAGAACAGGATCACCTGATGCAGCATGCAGAACGGGTGTTATAGGGAGAAATATGTCTTTTTTATATCTTTCGATTGCCATTATTGCAGAAGTCATTGCCACTTCTGCATTGAAAGCTTCCAATGGTTTTAGCGTGCTCTGGCCTTCACTTGCCACAATTGCCGGTTATGCCGTTGCCCTGTTTTTCCTGTCACTGACCATGAAAACCATTCCGATGGGCATTGCCTATGCAATCTGGTCTGGTGCCGGCATTATCCTGATTTCAACGGTTGGCCTCTTGGTGTTTAAACAGCAACTGGATCTTCCCGCACTGATCGGTCTGGCATTTATGATTATTGGCATTATTTTTATCAATGTCTTTTCCAAAAGTACGCAGCTTTAATTTTTTAATATTCATCTGATAGTAAAAAATCCCCAGACCGGGGATTTTTTATGCAAGAGATCAGGCTTTATTGCAGCTCTTGTACCAGCGTTGGAACAATCACGCCATCCACGTTCATTTCAGTCGTATAAATGCCGTTAGCCACATTGAACTTGTTCACATGATAGCTAGAACCATAGATCGAGTCGAAACCATTACCTTTGGTAAAGACTTTCTTGTTGGCGGCCAGATCCAGTAAATGGGTGCCATCAATGAACTGCATATAGGTTTTCGCATCGACACCAACCCGTTTGGACATAATCTGTGCAGCATCTTCACGAGTCGCCGGATCATTGATGTATTTGACGGTTTTATCCCAAACCTGAATCACCTTTTTCCATTGCTCTTTATTGGCTTCCAGATGGGCTGGATTCACGGTCAAGGTATCGTAGATTAATCCCGGCTTGTCTTTAGAGGTGAAAATAATCTTGGAACCGGCCACTGCAGATAATGCCTGATTTGCCACTGGCTGCCATACTGCAATCGCATCAATATCGGGAGTAGCAAACACCTGTGGCAATTCATTGGTCATGGTATTGACCAGTTTAACTTCAGTCAGTTTAACCTTGGCATCATCTAGTGCAGTGGACAGCAATAAGTGATCGACGAGGCCTTTTTCAGTTGCAACCGTTTTACCGCGCAGATCCTCAATTGAGTTAATGCCATTCTTGGCAATAATTACATCATTTCCGGCCGAATAATCAGTTGCCATGATCATTACGCCCTTGGTCCCGCCAGAGCCAGTGACCAGATTATCACCATTAGTCACCAGTACAGCATCCAGCTGATTCGCTGCGAATGCAGAGAGTGAAGCAGAATAGTCAAACCATTTAAAATCGGCATTAACTCCGGCATCTTCCAGCCAGCCTTTTTCAATCGCCACTTGCCAGGCCACAAATCCCGGCCAGTCACTATAACCAATCCGGATGGGCTGAGTATTCACACTCCCTGCTGCCTTGGCATTTGGTTCAGGTACTTTAGCGGTATTGTCACAGCCACTAAAAAGGATTGCAGACAGTACGGAAACGGACATCAGTGCTTTTTTGATCATTTTGCGACTTCCCCTATGCATTCACATTTAAATTTGGTATTTGAAAGTTGTTTAGATTTCATAAATTCGCGCCAGCCACCGAAATGACTGATATCTGTAGCATCTTCAAGTGCATAGCCTTCACAGATAAAGCCTTTAACCCATGTACCATCAATCAGTTGGGCATTGCCAATACCCAATGGTGCTGGCACTTCTGCAACAATGTCCCCGAACAGTGCACGCGGAATGTCCCAGACTTCGACTTCAATTGAAGAACCTTTCTCGTGGTATTGCAGGCCAGGTTTTGGCGGAGTGGTATTTTTTAAAGCGTAAAGCTTGTAATGCGACGCGGTACGGGTCTGCTTGATCAGCGTGCCACCACGCGTGGTCAGTTGAAAGTTCAACGGCATACCGGTTAGATGTGCGCCCACCACAGCCAGTTTGACGCTATGGCTCGATGAAATTTCCGTGGTTTTTTCATAGCTACGTGCAGAGGTTCCCAGCTTTAACTGGCTCGCCTGCTGCCATTTTTGCCCGAATTTGGCCAGTGCTTCATCCATCCAGGCCGGCGCAATAAAGGTCACACCGGTTGGCAAACCATCGGCACGGATGCTATTCGGCAATGCCAAAGCTGACAGATCAGCAAAATTGACAAAATTGGTATAAGCGCCCATGTGACTGTTTTTGACCAATGGATCTGCTTCTACCTCTGCAATGCGATAAATGGTAGGTGCGGTGGGCACCATCAAGGCATCATAATCCGCCAAGGTATTTTGAATAATACGACTGAGTCGGGCACGTTCATATTCATCTTGCATGGCATCTACAGCACTGAACTGGTCTGCCTGTGCAATGATTTGACCAATCACGGCATGGGTATGCTCGCGTTGCACCATTTTTTCCACGGCACTGGTACGTTCAGCTACCCAAGAGCGGTTATACAAGGCCGCTGCCAGTTGTTGAAATGGAGCAAAATCAATCGGCTCAACCGTATAACCCAAACTTTGTGCACGTGCGATCGCCAGCTGGAATGCTTTTTCAGTTTCAGCATCGCCATAAAATTCCAGTGTATCCGGAATGGCAATTTTGCCTTTTGAAAATTGGCTCGGTACATTTTGAGGATGCATTCTGGAATAATCATCGCTGGCATCATAGCCTTGCATAACTTGCGCCACCTGCCAGGCATCATCCACCGTTAAGGCAAAAATCGAAATCACATCGATGGTACGACAAGCTGGAATTAGGCCCGTAGTCGAGAACCAGCCTTTGGTTGGTTTGAGTCCGACAATGTTATTATGCCCTGCCGGTACACGTCCTGAACCTGCAGTATCTGTACCCAGTGAAAATGGCACTAATCCGTTTGCGACGACTACACTGGAACCCGAACTCGAGCCGCCACTGATATATTCAGGATTAAAGCTGTTCTTTACCGCGCCGTATGGGGAGCGCACACCAACCAGACCCGTCGCAAACTGATCCAGATTGGTTTTACCCACGACAATCGCACCGGCAGCTTTTAATTTGGCTACTGCTGTTGCATCGGAAGTCGCCAGATAGGCTGCCTCTTTACATGCTGCTGTGGTATAGAACCCTGCAACATCAATATTATCCTTGACCGCAAATGGCACCCCATAAAGTGGCAAGCTTTCAATATCTGCACCAGTCAATGCATCAATTTGTGCCTGTAATTGTGCTGCTGCCGCAATTGATATCCAGGCATGATCGTCATGATTCAACTCGGCTACATACTCAATCAGGTCACTAAGCTGGATATTGTTATTCTGGTAGGCGTGTTGCCAGTCCTGTACAGTCCATAAGTTGTGCACAGCTGTTCTCCTTAAGTGTGTTCGGTATTTTGTGGAATAGGCGGCATGACGGCATCCATCAGTTCGAGATGCCCTTTAATCACGCCTTTCAATGCAATAAATTGTTCGCTAATTTCTTTCAGATCACTGCTCGCGCCCTGCATCAGCATGACTTGCAGAATTTTTTCATCATCCAGCTGGATATGAAGTGAATTGATCACTTGCGCTAGATACTGCTGCTGCAGATCGACCAGCTGACTGCGCAGCGGTTTCAGACTGACGTCGTAGAGCAAGGTGAGTGTGCCAACCATGACTTCATCGCGAATCACCAGATCATCAATCAGGTGGCGGTTAATCATGTCGACAATGGCCTGTGAACGGCTTTCATAGTGTTGCTCGACAATTTTTTGATCCATTGCCTGAAGCGTTGTTTCTGGCACGGTGATACTGATCCGTGCCAATTTTTGTTTAGGCACGATGTTGATCCTTGGGTTGATATTGGGAAGACTGTTTAATGTGAAAGCCTGCGCGTACGCTGAGTAGCTCAACCAGAAAGTGAAGCCATGGATGCATTTTTTTATTTGATGTCGGATTGTTCATGTGCATCTCCTGTAAATATTACAAAACCAGAATTTCGTATTACTTAGGAAAATGCAGAAAGCGTGCCAGTTTGTGCTTATTGGGAGGTGATAAATAAAATTGGGTAAAAAGGCGAAAAAAAGCCCCATAACATTGAAATGGGGCTTGTTCTAAAGCAAAAGTAAGTTTTGTATTTCACCGGTTTATTCCATTTTGATTGCTCATGTTCTTGCTATTCTTTTTATACATGAATGGTTAACCGATGTTTTTGATTATGAGTGATCAAGTGTATTGCTCTCCTCTATTTATGTTGTATATAAATAAAAGCATAAAGCATGCCACAATATAAAGTAGAATAGATTTAAGCAGAATGCTTTTAAAATTGATCACATACATATATAAGCCAGAATAAGGATGATTTAATTTTATTAAGTGCGGCTAAAAAATAGCCCATTTTGCACCATTGGGGTTCGAGTGTGCATCAAAGTGTGGCTAAGTGATTCAGGCCGTTATCTATTTAGGTGTTATACTTCTAAAATAAAGACCAACCAGATGATCAATCACTATTTTATAACTCATTTGAAAAGTGATGAATTACTGCTAAATTAGCACCTATATCTGGGGGCATTTTTATGACAGAAAAATTATATTATTGGGCAGAAAATTTAGAAGACTATACTTCAGATAATGATACAGACACAGAGAATAAAGAAGTTATAGAAATCAAAAGACTTAATTTTTTTATTGGTAAAAATAATGCAGGAAAAAGTAGGTTTCTGAGAGAGCTTTTTTTATCAAAATATAAGATAAATGACTATAATGATGGAAATAATAAGAATGACTTCTATGCTGAAATTTATCCTATAGTTAATTCTACCAATGGCACTCTAATAGGTAACAACAGTCATTTCGGTGGTTCTAATAAAGCTGAATTATTAAATAAATTAAAACAACTAGATAGTCTACCAAAACAATTTGATCCTAAATCATTATATAATTTAAAAGAGGAAATTTCTAAATTTCGATTCACCAAAAATGATGCTACTGTTAGAATCTCCGATACTATAGATAAATATTTGCAATCTTATTCAAAATTATATATCCCTATTCTTCGCGGCATGCGCCCTGTGACAGAAGAGGTAAATAAACAACCTTACATTGAACGTGCCCAAAAAGATTATTTCCCTGATAAAGAAAAGTTCAACTCCCAAAATATTATTACAGGTGAATGTTTATACCACGAACTTAAAATTCATCTTCTAGGTGAGCCTGAACAACGTGAATTGATAAAAAATTACGAAGACAAATTAAGCCAATATTTTTTTGATAACGAACCTGTTTCACTTATTCCCAAGCATGACCAGGACGTTGTGAATATAAAAATTGGTAAAGATGCTCAAAGACCTTTATTCGAATTAGGTGATGGTCTGCAACAAGCAATTATCCTAACCTATGAAGCTTATATAAAAAGCAAAGATAAAAATGGAAATACTGAAACACATGCATTCTTTATTGAAGAACCTGAACTTCACATGCATGCTGGTATGGTTCGTCAATTGATGAATTTCTACTTAAACGAAACACCTCATTATTATTTCTTTACTACACATTCAAATCATTTACTAGATATGGCTGATGAATCTGATCAAGTCATGATTCAAAAATTTGTAAAACAGCCGAAAGATGATGATCAAAGCAAATTTGACTTTAAAATTTATCGTTGTGACCGTGATCGTGACTTACTTGCCTCATTAGGTGTAAGACCTTCTTCTGTATATTTAGCCAATTGCACCATTTGGGTTGAAGGCATTACAGATCGCTTATATATCACTAAATATATGGAAAAATATTTAGCTGAATTAGAGAAATCGAATAAAGAACTTTATAAAAAGTACCGTCGCTTTATGCCGAATTATCACTATACATTTGTAGAGTATGCAGGAAGTAATTTAGTGCATTGGTGCTTTAGTGATACATATGCTGATCAGTTGGAAGATAAAGGTTTAAGTGCTAAAGCTGTCGCAAGTGAAATGTTACTCATTGCTGATGGTGATATTCAAGGTAAAGCTGATCGTGTAGAAGTTTTAAAGCGTGAGTTGAAAAAAGATAATTATTTAATTTTAGAGTGCAAGGAAACAGAAAATACTCTGCCGAAAGAGGCAATCATTAGAGTAGCTCAAAAAAAGTTTAGCAAGATGCAAACTAGAACTAAACAGGGGTTTACTATAGAAAAGTTAGATTCAATCACTGCATCTGATTACTTTGATCATAAAGATTATGGAATAGGAAAACTATTAGACGATCAAATACGAAATACCAAAACATCAACTGATAAAACTGCATTTGCTGATGGTAAAGGTGTAGGTACAATAAAATATAAACTAGATTTCTGCCGAGAAATCATCAAAGATTTCGATGAAAAACCTGATTGGGAACTTACACCAAAAGCCAAAGCGTTATGTGAACGAATATTTAAGCATATCGAAAAATGTAATTCTTAAATCTCCCCTAACCCCTCTTTAATAAAGAGGGGAAATTCCCTCCTTTGAAAAAGGAGGGTTAGGGAGGATTCTTTAAGCCACTGGCGCCAACGTAAACAACACCTGCCCCGTTTTCACCGTTTGCCCTTTTTCAATGGTAATCGCTTCAACCTTCATACGCTCAGGCGCAATAATCGGAATCTCAATCTTCATCGCTTCAATCACTGCAAGCGTTGCACCTTCTTCCACAATATCCCCCGACTGACATTCAATTTTCCAAATTGAACCCGGCATGTGCGATTCCACTGCACAACCACCTTCAGGCACTTCAACGCCTTCACCATCATCCACCGTATCTAGGCTTTCAGAGACATATTCTGCAAGTCCTGCTTCATGCCAACGACGGCGCTCTGCATCAAAGTTAGCTTGTTGCACCGCTTTAAAGGCACAAATAGATTCTTGGTTTTCAGTTAAGAAGTCATTGTATTCTTTCAGATTCAATACACCTTCTTCAATCCGCAGTTTTAAACGACCTGCTTTAAAGTCTTCACGCATGTGCATCAACTCGGACTCAGACACTTCATAGAACTTAATCTGGTCAAAGAAGCGAAGTAACCACGGCATACCTTGCTCAAAATCAGGGTTTTTACGGTAGCGTGACCACATTTGTGAGGTACGACCGACAAACTGATAACCACCCGGACCTTCCATGCCGTACACACACATATACGCACCGCCAATACCAACAGCATTTTCGGGTGTCCAAGTGCGTGCAGGGTTATATTTGGTGGTGACTAAACGCTGACGCGGATCAAGTGGCGTTGCCACAGGTGCACCCAAATACACATCGCCCAAGCCCATGACCAAATAACTGGCGTTATAGACCACATCTTTCACGGCTTGTTTGTCTTTTAAGCCATTAATACGACGGATAAATTCGATATTGTCCGGACACCACGGCGCATCAGGTCGTACCGTTTGCATATAACGCTCAGTGGCAAGTTGAGTTTGTGAATCTTCCCACGCAAGCGGTAAATACACAGTACGTGATGGCACTTGCAATTCCGTCACATCAGGCAATTGCTCTTCAGCCACTTGAAGCATACGCAATAAATCAATTTGATCGAGCTGGGTCGAATCAAAATGGATTTGCAGTGAACGAATACCCGGTGTGAGGTCAATAATGCCTGGAATATTTTGCTCTTTGACCCATTGCATCAGTGCATGAATACGGAAACGCAAGTTTAAATCTAAAACCAGTTCGCCATATTCCACCAACATATAATTATTACCGGCAGGACGATACACCACATCAGGCGTACCATTTTGACCTTTTAAAGTATCTAAAATGGCAGATTTTAAGGTGCTGATTTCAGGATAGAACGACTCATCAAATGCCACAGCTTGCGTATCTTCAGCAGTTAATTGCGCATGATATTTTTCATTCAGCAATTTCGCTTGATGATAGCTGACAGGCACAAATTTGACTTTATCACCTGCTTTAAGCTGACCCAATTTCCAAAGCTCAGAATTGATCACCACCGCGGGACACACGAAACCGCCTAGGCTTGGACCATCTGGCCCCAAGATAATTGGCATATCACCTGTAAAATCAATTGCCCCAATGGCATAGGCATTGTCATGAATATTCGATGGATGCAGACCTGCTTCGCCACCGTCTTGACGTGCCCATTCAGGTTTTGGACCAATCAAACGGATACCGGTACGGCTTGAGTTAAAGTGAATTTCAAACTCGTTGGCAAAGAAAGTATCAATATCGTTTTTGGTAAAGAAATCAGGTGCGCCATGTGGACCATACATCACCGCAATTTCCCATGTATTTGAGAATATCGGGATTTGATCTTCGCTTAATGCGTTCACTTCATTGGATGTAAATGCTGTGATTGGAAGCATATCGCCAATCAATAAATTACGCCCCGCATGACCGCCAAACTGACCCAAGGTAAAAGTCGCTTGTGAGCCTAAATATTCAGGCACATTCAGACCACCTTTAATCCCGATATAAGTACGGCAACCTGTGGCGATCTTGCCACATTTCAGCATCTGACCTTTACGCACATTCACAGTTTGCCACATTGGGACAGCAACACCATCCAACGTCGATGGCATATCGCCACCTGCCAAGACAATTTGGCTATCGCAATGGAATTTTAAACTTGGTCCTTGGAGTGTACATTCTAAACCTGCGGTATTGGGTGCATTGCCGAGCAATTGGTTCGCCACATTTAAAGACAGTGGATCAATCGCACCGGATGGTGGCACACCGACATCCCAATAGCCCAAACGACCTGTGACATCTTGCACAGCGGTTTGAATACCCGCTTGTAACACTTCAATTTTTTGGGTTTTCCACTCGAATGTATTCAAAAAGCGTGTAGTTTGCGTGCCTGCTTTAAATACATCGCAGTCGATAATGTTTTGTAGATATTCAAGATTGGTTTCAATGCCGGCAACTTGGGTTTTAGCCAATGTTTCGGTCATGGCTTGAATTGCTGATTCACGATCATCTGCTGTGACAATGATTTTGGCAATCATCGGGTCATAGAATGATGAGACATTTGAACCTGTTTCTACCCAAGTTTCATTACGCGCATTGGCATCGAACTCAACATGCGTCAAAAGTCCTGCACTTGGTTGGAAGTTTTTGATTGGATCTTCGGCATAAAGACGCACTTGAATTGAATGTCCTTGTGACTCAAGTTTTGATGTTGGTGCAACCCAATCGCCACTGCCTAAAGTCACCATCCATTCCACTAGATCGACACCAAAGACTTGCTCGGTTACACCATGCTCTACTTGTAGACGGGTATTCACTTCCAAGAAATAGAATTCTTGGGTGTCGGTATCCATCACAAATTCAACTGTACCTGCCGAGCGGTAATTCACCGATTGCATCAATTGAATCGCGACATTTTGAATATAGGCACGTTGCGTATCGTTTAAGTGTGGTGCAGGCGTTTCCTCAATGACTTTTTGGTTACGACGTTGCACCGAACAATCACGCTCGCCCAGTGCTAGAACTAAACCGTTGCCATCACCAAAGATTTGCACTTCGATATGACGAGCATTTTGTACGAATTTTTCTAAGTAAAGGCCTGCATCTTTAAAGTTGGCTTGCGCTAAATAAGACACGGTTGCATAAGCTTCTTTCAGCTCCTCCGCATTCCACACCAAACGCATGCCAATACCACCACCACCTGCGGTACTTTTCAGCATCACAGGATAGCCAATACGCTCAGCCTCAAGCAGGGCTTCAGCTTCATCAGCCAATAATTGGCTACCTGGCAATAACGGTACATTGGCTTGAATCGCCAATTCACGTGCAGTGTGTTTCAGACCAAATGCTTTCATTTGCTCGGCATTTGGGCCCAAGAACACAATGCCTTGTGCTTCACAGAGATTACAGAATTCGGCATTTTCAGACAGGAATCCATAGCCCGGATGAATCGCTTGCGCACCGGTATGTTTGGCCACTTCTAAGATTTTATCGACATTCAGATAGCTTTGGCTTGCAGGTGCATCACCAATAAAGACCGCTTCATCCGCTAAAGTCACATGCAAGGAATCACGATCTGCTTCCGAATACACCGCAACCGATTGGATGCCTAATTTTTTAAGGGTACGGATGACACGACAAGCAATTGCACCACGGTTGGCGATGAGAACTTTATTAAACCCATATTTTAAAGTCATAGTCTTATACCTCGCCTTCACGGACAATCAGTTGAATTTTTGTTGGGTTATAGGCATTACATGGGTTATTCAGTTGTGGGCAGTTTGAGATCAACACAATCAAATCCATCTCAGCTTTAATTTCCACATATTTGCCCGGTGCAGAAATCCCATCATCAAATTTCAGGTGACCATCTGAAGTTACAGGTACATTCATAAAAAAATTAATATTTGGACCGATATGGCGCACATTCAGACCATGCTTTTTCGCAATCGGATGTTGTGACAATGCAATCATGAAATTGTTACGGCAACTGTGCATTGGATATTTATCATGCGCATAACGAACCGTGTTACTTTCACATGAACATGCACCGCCTAAAGTATCGTGGCGACCGCAGTTGTCATCATGAATACTCGCAATTTTATTGCCAAAGTTGGTATATAAAGTCGTACCTTTTTCTAGATAAATTTGACGGTTCATCGCCAAAGTATCGGTTGCGCTATAACGCTCTTCAGGGTTATGTGCGGAAATAAACAAAGTATCCACCGCTTGATTACCTTCAAGATCAACAATACAGAAATACTGGCCTTTTTTGACTTCACACATCCATGCTTCACCGGCAGGACAAACTTCGCTAAGTACTGATTTTTCATGATTTTGTGTTGGGTTTACGAGTGCAGTCATGATCATTCCCCTTAAGCAGTTAAAGCGTAGTAGCGGTTATTATTTTGGAATGCACGCTGATTTTGCGGGCATGAATCACGGCAGACATCGGTGTCGCCTAAAGGCAGTGCTTTAAAGAGTGAGAGCTGAATATCGGCAGGTGCATATTCAGTAGAATTGTCTAAGGCATGTGGTGCACTGGATAAAAACACCAAACAATCCATTTCAAAACGTAGTTCAATCACCTGATCAGTATTGTCAGATACGACATAAGACAAGTTACCGTTGTCATCTGGTTGCACTTTAGAGAATAGATTTAAAGTATTGCTAAGATCGGTCGCAGATAATCCAAATTTGGTCATCTCTAAAAGCAAACTGTCTTTGCCATTGCGGTACATGTCGTTACGCGCATCTTGAAACGTTTGCGTACCAAACTGTTGTTCGATTTGCTGTGCTGTGCTTGGCGCACAAAAGGCATCGTTCCAACCGTGATCATCTTTCACAATGGATACCATCGCGCGTCCAAGGTCAGACGCTAAAATATGCCCTGTACTTAAAAATGCCGTGTGTTGTGCTTTTAAGCTGTCTGGCATGTTATAGGCTTCAAGCTTGTCTTCGCTATTTACACAAAACAGTGAAACATTGGCATTCGCGCCTAAAGATTTGAGTTGTAAAACTGCGCCACGCTGAATGCGTGCTGACCAGTGGTGTCCACCCGGTAAACGTTCAGTCCAGAGGACTTGATCTTCGTGATAAGTTATTGTGCTCATTTGCATCCATCCCAATCTTTTTACGGTTTACCTCCCGGGCTTTTATCCCTCCGTGTAGCTTGGGTTTGAACAAACCTAGCCGTGAACTCTCGGTCGCAGACCTACATGAATGTTCATGTATCGGAACCCTAGATCACTTTATGATGATGTAGATAGATGCAAAGGACGTGCCAAACTAGTAATACTATTTTTTATATTCGTAATACTTTTTTTTGAGATGGAACTGATCACTTCAGGTGCAAGGCTCTGAAAAAGGCATCAAGATGTACCAAAATAAAAAAATCCCGGCTTGTACCGGGAATTGTAAAATCTAGAGATGAGAACTCAATCAAACTATTTAAGCGGTAGAGTTATTTACTTAAAATCTCATGCAGCATATTACGTAACCATTGATGGCTGGTTTTATGATGACAGGACATATGCCAATACTGCTTTACGGAATAGGTCGGGAACGCAATTGGCGCATTAAAGATCTTGAGATTGCCACGTGATAACAGGACTTCACTCAAATAATAAGGCACGGTCGCAATCGCATCGGTTTCCTGCACTACCAGTCCGACTCCCAGATAACTTGGCAGACGCATTAGAATGTCACGCTTAAGTTCCAGATTCAGCAATTCATTTTCAATATGGTAATGCCCCATCCCGGCATCAATATCGATATGCGTTTCACGTAAATACTCTTCGGTCGTGATGCTGTCACCCGTGAGCCGCGGATGATCTTTCGCCGCGATCACTACATAATATTGCTCAAACAGTTTCTGCTGATAAAAGCCATTCTCCAGATTTGGCAAGAAGCCCAAAGCCAGATCAATCTCGCCATTGGCCATTTGATAGCTGGTTTCTGACGTAATCGGACGCACATTCAGACGGATATGGGACGCATGCTGCTTCAGATACTGTGAAATTTTTGGCAACAGTACCAGATGCGATACATCAGTCATTGCCAGTGTAAAGCGCTGCTGTGAAGTGACCTGATCAAAATTGATAGTAAAGTTATTAATGGCTTCAACTTTGCTCAATGCTTCGCTGACCAAGGGAAAGAGCTGTTTGGACAGGTCTGTCGGCAGCATTTCATTGCCAATACGTAAAAATAAAGGATCACCATAATGCTGGCGAATTTTATTCAGCAGATTGCTCACCGCTGGCTGGCTCATATCTAAATGATCGGCTGCCTGAGATACGTTTTTAAATTTATAGACATAATAAAAAATACTGAGCAATTTACAGTCAAGTTCAAACACAGAAATACATTTCCTTTAACTTTCTCATCATTCGGACAGGTCTTTCATCCGCATAAGTCTATTGAGGGTCAGATTAAAATATAACACTTCGCAACTATTTTCAGGATTAAACTCGCTGTAATTTTCCGTAAATAAATACTTTTAACAGGTGAATAAATCCATTAAAAAGTCCCTTAGCGTAAAATTTCCAGCCCGGTTTGCTCAGGTCAGTTAAACATTTAAATCGTATGCGATATACTCAGCCCCACCGAATAAATGGTAAAAATACAGAGAAATCTTATATGTTTCAGGATAAAAAGCTGGTCTGTTTTGATCTAGATGGTACGTTGATTGATTCTGTAGGCATCTGGAATCAGGTAGATGCAGCCCTGATTGATGAGCTCTCCAACAGAAAAGTCGATTTACATGAGATTCAGATTCAGCAACAGCGCGATCTTCAACTTACCGCCTTGAGACATAGGTCAGATCCTTATCTGGAATATTGTGGATTTTTAAAAGAACAATACGGTTTTGAACCAGCTAAAGAAGAAGTAAAAAATCGTCGTTATAGTATTTCCCGACATTTTCTGGATGATATCGTCGAGTTAAAACCTCAGGCAGACCTCCTGATTCAGGCTTTAAAACAGCAACAGATATCACTGGCTTTGACCACCACCACCAGTTTATTCAATGTACAGCGCTATCAGGATAACAATCGAAATATTAACTCTAAAATCAGCTTTGATGAGGACTTTTCCTTGATTCTCACCCGTGAAAATGTCCAGAACATTAAACCTCATCCCGAAGTTTATCTGAATGTTTTGCAAGCCTTTAACCTTCGACCTGAGGAATGTCTAATTATTGAAGACTCTCTAGTCGGTGTAGAAGCAGCAAATCATGCGGGCATCGAGGTAGTGGGAATTTATGACCAGCACTCCGCTCATGAAATAGATTTGATCAAAGCCAAAGCAAATTATTATGTCGAAAATTTTGCTGAATTATTAAGTTCATTCAATAACAACATCCACTAAAAAAGATGCCATGAAGCATCCTTGTTCATGACATCTTGAATACTATTTGTGGCTTAAAAATCTTGCTGACTATTTGGCTTTTTTATAGATTGAGCCTGAACCAACCAGATTTCCGGTTTTCTCATCGATTGCAAAATCGACCATACCTGCACCTGCGTTCAACTGAAGCATGCCATTTTCGTTCACTGCAGCGGGCATTGGATTCTTTTTCTCGGTTTTACCGGTTTCCTTATCTTTGATCGTATTGGTAATCAGATAATTTTCACCATTTTTTGAAATAACCAGAATATTTTCAAGTTTTGGATTTTCCACGGTGTTTTTCCAGTTGCCCTGATAATCTGGTGCGGGTGCTTCAGTGGTGTTACAAGCAGTTAAAAGTACTAATAATGGAATTGCTGAAAAATATTTAAGATGTTTCAAAACTGAGACCTTGAGTGTAACGACGCGGCCATTATAGAGAGAAGCCTTTAGAGCTGAAGCAGGTTGTTGTAGGCAAAGCGTTTCAGCAGTACTGGATCTGTTTTGCTTTCGTCATTTTTTGAAATCTGTATCCATATTTTATTCATAAACAGGATTATTCTAATGATATTAAATCTGATAAAACTTAAAAAAAATTCCTCAATAGACCATCCAAATCTATTGAGGAGTACCAAAATGGTGAATAAGTAACGCTTAAAAATTATGACAATAGTTTCGCTTTAAAGTAGTTGAATACAGACTTGGCAGCATGGGTTTTTTCAACCACTTGCTCGGTCCAGTGATTCGGTAGAGAACATTTAGCCAGACCTACCCACACTGTAGAAAACTGTTTCATGAAGCTGGCTTCGTTATAGTGAATACCATATTCTGCACAGAGCGCTTTGATTTTTGGCGCAACCTGCGCATAGCGATTGGCGGGCATGTCCGGGAATAGATGATGCTCAATCTGATGGCTCAAATTGCCACTCAAGATATGTAGCCAGGTTGTTCCACTAAAATTGCTCGAACCACGAATCTGGCGTAAATACCACTCGGCACGGGTTTCATTGTCAGTATTGTCCATTTCAAAGGTTTCAGCATCTTCAGTGAAATGACCGTTAAAAATGACAGCAGAAGCCCATAGACTGCGAATCACATTGGCCACCGCATTTCCGGTAAATACCGGAATGGCGTTTGGGCCGGCAATGAGCGGGAAAAATACATAATCTTTTAACACCTGACGGCGCATTTTCTGGCGTAAAGGTGCTGCCTCTTCCCAGACTTCTTTCCAGGTCTTGGTTTTATAGGCAATCACATCTTCCAGATGCAGGCGTTGCAGGCCAACATACCATTCGAAAAATACCATTAACTGAATGCCCAGTGGAATATTGAACAGAAAGCGTGGTTCCCACTTCTGCGATTCACTGACCCGAATCAGACCATAACCGACATCATGATCCATTCCGACGATATTGGTATAGGCATGGTGAATATAGTTATGGGTGTATTTCCAGTCATCGCCGGTTGAAATCGTATCCCAGTCATAGGTCGCACCGTTCAGACTCGGATCATTCATCCAGTCGAACTGGCCATGCATGACATTGTGGCCGAGTTCCATATTTTCCACGATTTTGGAAAGACCGAGCAGACCTGTCCCCGCCAGCCATACCGGTGGCAACCAGCCGGCAAACATCAGCATGCCGCGTGAGGCAATTTCACTATAGCGGACAAAGTTGCGGATTTTATAAATATATTCGGCGTCTTTTTCCCCCAGATCATCCATGACCTCGCGGCGGATCGCATCGACTTTGGCACCGAATTCCTCAATCTGTTCCGGATTGAGAAATTGGCTTTTGCTATGTCGTTTAAAATCGATTTGCATATTCATGGGAGCACCTTCTTATAGTTTAATTAATGGCTTATCAATAGTTTATAGATTAATCACCACAGGACTCACTGCCTGAGAAATGCACAGTTTGATCTGGGTATTATTACCATGATCAATTTCACCAGTCAGGACATTTCGTACCGAACCACTGACCTTGATACAGGAACAGGTATTGCAGATACCCATCCGGCAACCATGTGCTGGTCGCAAGCCGGATTTTTCGGCACTTTCCAGTAAATTGGACTGTGCCTGAAACTCTTGCTGCGATCTTAAAAACTGTACCGGCTGTGCTTTAATTTTTTCATCGATTACAACCTGGAAATATTCCGAATGAAAATTGGATTTCAAATCCAGTTTATCAACGATTTTCAGTGCAGCTTTCATCATCCCGGCAGAGCCACAGGCGTAAATTTTTCGTTCTGCAAAGTCTGGCACCAGCTTTTGCAATAAGCTCTGCGTCAGATGCTGCTGGTGTTCCACGGTATTGAAATGGTGATATTTCAAGTTTGGATGCATGAGAGCCAAGGTTTTCAGTTCAGCATGAAAGGCATCATCTCGAGTGAAATAAATCAGGTCGATCTGTTCCAGAGACTGAATGACTGCTTTTTGCAGCAAGGAATAAATTGCGGTAATACCACTGCCTGAAGCCAGAAATAAAATCGGCTGGGTGGATTTTTGCAATGTGAACTCGCCTTGCGGCTGTGATATTTCGATCACGGCACCAATTTGCATCAGGCTTAAGGCATGTGACACTTTGCCCTGCTGTTTAACCGCAATGATCAGATCACCATTTTTCAATACAGTGACCACAGAATAATGTCGCTGATGACGTACGCCATCGAGTCTAACAGTCACTGCAATATTCTGGCCGGCCTGAAATGACTTGGCTTTAAAATTATGATTTGGACGTAAGTGAATCTTGAAAAAGTCAGGGCTGATGGCTTGAATACCCATAACGGCAGCCTTAACTTTTTTGATTGCCCAGGTTGGATGAATTTTTTCACCAATAAAATCAATGAAATCTTCCCGGATCCAATGCGGCTGATAGGTTGGCATGCTTGTCATTTTTATCCCCTTATCCGCAGACAGTTCCATTAATGTACAACTGTCTAATTATTATATTGCTCAGGATAAAGAATTCTCACATTCAGACCATGTCAATACAGGTCAAATTATGTTCCTAAGCCATATAATATGACTTTTTGTCGGACAATATCGTCTAAAAGTAGCGATCAAGGCCATATGGATTGAGAAAAAGCATTTTTAAACCGACAACGCTGCTTAGCCTATACATAAAAAAACTGACCTCTCATAGAGATCAGTTTTTTGACTTCATGTTAGGATTTTCAGCTTAAATGATGCGTTAACCTGCCACCTGTTCCAAAAGAATAGTACCATATAATTCACGCAGATCCTTTTTCAGCATTTTACCGGTACCACTGAGAGGGATCGCATCAACAAATACGACTCGATCTGGAATCTGCCATTTGGCTACCTTGTCCGCATAATAATCTAGCAAATCAGTTTCACTTAGCTGGCTATCCGGTTTTTTAATGGCAATCAATACCGGGCGCTCATCCCATTTAGGATGCTGGGCGGCAATTACGGCTGCCATCGCAATTTCCGGATGCCCCATGGCAATATTTTCTAGCTCCACCGATGAAATCCATTCTCCGCCAGACTTGATTAGATCTTTAGAACGGTCACTGAGTTTCATAAAGCCATCCTGATCCAACGTGGCAATATCGCCGGTATCAAACCAGCCATCTGCAGTCAAAGCTGATTCTTCCTTGCCGAAATAATGGCTGATGACCCAATGCCCTTTCACCTGTAAATTTCCTGTGGTCTGTCCATCACGCTCAATTTCATGCGTCCCTTTTTCTGCATCAGTCAAACGTAGGTCAACCCCGAATGGTGGACGACCTTGGGACAGCCGAATCTGTAATTTTTCTTCATCAGACAGATGTAAATGTTTGGTCTTGAGCTGATTTGCCGTACCCAGTGGACTGATTTCTGTCATGCCCCAGGCATGGATCGTTTCACAATTAAACTGTTCTTTGAAAGCTCTTAACATGGCCGGTGGGCATGCCGATCCACCCACTACATTTCGTTTTAGGCTTTCCAGTTTGGAGCCTGACTGGTTTGCGGCGGCAATCAAACCTTGCCAGATGGTCGGTACGCCAAGTGCTACCGAAACCTGATAAGTATCAATCAGGTTGACCAGACTGGCGCCATCCAGACCCGGTCCAGGAAGGACCAGAGTGCATCCCACCATCGCAGCGGCATACGGCGTGCCCCACGCATTTACATGGAACATAGGCACCACAGGCAACATAATATCGGCAGCTGAGACATTTAAGGAGTCAGGTAAAATGATGGCATAGCTATGTAATACCGTAGAACGATGGCTAAACAGTACACCTTTGGGATTGCCCGTAGTTCCCGAGGTATAACATAAAGAGCTTGCCGAGTTTTCATCAAGTGTTGGCCACTCAAATTCTGTATTTTGCCCGGCAATCAGATCATCATAAAATTGTACTTCTGGAATCGCTTCTCTAACTGCCGGATCAACCGCATCCAGACAGATAAAATGCTCGACTGAGGTCAACAGCGCTTTCACGGCTTTAATTAAAGGGACAAATGTTTTATCGAACAGCACCACGCGATCCGCAGCATCATTAATAATAAAAATCAGCTGTTCCGGAAATAAGCGAGGATTAATGGTATGACAGACCAAGCCGCTGCCAGAAATGGCATACCAGGACTCTAAATGGCGATGATTATTCCAGGCAATAGTCGCGACCCGATCTCCCTGCGCCAAGCCGAGTTGTTGTAATGCATTGGCAAAACGTTTCGAGTTTTGATGAATTTCTCCCCAATTGGTCACTGTAATACTGGTATCGGTATTTTTGGAAATTACCTCGGTATCGGCATGATAGCGTCCTGCATGTTCAATCATGCTGCTGATCAGTAAAGGCTGAAACATCATATTTCCGAGCATTCTCCACTCCTTTGCGCTTGTTATTGGTCCGTATTTTCGTATCGTTGTTATAGTTGCATGATGGCTCGGTCTTAGACCGTCACTTACTTTTTATCATCATGTGGACCGAATTTAGCAAGGAAATCTAACTTTGTAAGTATCGAATTGTGACAAATTAAGCCAAGTGACTGAGGCGTATAAAAATGGGAATACAATTTATGTAGAGATAAAATTTCCACAGAAAATCTGAAACCGGATTTTCACTTTAATTGTCGTGTATCGAGACTCAAGCTTAAAAATAGAATGACAATAAGCCTAGTCCTCCCTTTTGTTATATTAAGCATCTTAAAATATGCTATAAATCAAAATAATTAGAACAGTTATAGTTCAAGAAAGTGTATGTATAAGTCTGAAAAACTGGCACAGAATATCCGTCAGATGATTGAAAATGGCGTATGGAAGGCACATGAAAAATTGCCTTCACTTCGCGAACAGACCCAATTATCTGGTTATAGCCTGATGACGGTACTCAATGCTTATCAGGAACTTGAAGCACAAGGTCTAGTCTATGCCAAAGACAAATCGGGCTATTACGTTGCAGAACACACTCAAGCACTGCTCAATAGCAAACAGTTCGTACAGATTGGTTTAAATCCTAAAATTCAAATCAACTCGGTGGTATTTAATTATTTAAAATCGACTCAGTCAGCCGAAATTGTGCCTTTTGGTTCTGCCTTTCCCAATGCAGAGCTGTTATATAACGCCAAATTTATGCAGATTCTGGCGCAGCAGGCCAAAAGAAAAAGCAGTTATAACAATCAGAATCACATGCCGCCCGGGAATCAGGACTTGAGGCAACTGATTGCCAATCGTTATCAATTACAAGGGATTAAATGCAATCTGGATGACATTGTCATTACATCTGGCGCACTAGAAGCATTGAATCTGTCTTTACAGGCCTTAACCCAACCCGGTGATTTTATTCTGCTACAGCAAACCATATTTTATGGTGCCTGGCAGGCAGCCGAGCGTCTGGGATTACAGGTGATTACGATTCCGGAACATCCACAGTTTGGCTTTGATCTGGAATCATTTGAACAGGCTTTAAAACAGTATCCGATCAAGGTGTGCTGGCTGATGCTGAATGCCCATAATCCGATTGGCTTTACCGTCAGTTCTGAAATCAAACAAAGAATTGCGGAACTCTTGTATGAATATCAGGTGTATTTAATCGAAGATGATGTTTATCAGGAATTAAATTATGGTTCATCCAAACCGCTACCCGTTAAATATTTTGATCGGCATCAGATGGTTTTGCACTGCGCCTCATTTTCGAAAACGCTGGGGATGGGTGCACGCGTCGGTTGGGTGTATGCCGGCCCATTTTCCGATGCCATTCAGCACTTACAGCTCATGAGCACTTTAACAGTCAGTCCCTTACTTCAAAATGCGCTGGTCGAATTTATTTCACATCATCATTATGAAAAACATTTGCGGCATTTAAGGCAGCATCTGGAAAAATATAAAAAGAAATTTTATCAGGAACTCAAAGCAAGTTTGGGAAGCATCTGTGAAATTTACTATTATTCCAGCGGTTATTTTCTTTGGATTGAGTTTCCTAAAGAAGTTGATGCCCAGCAGCTCTATGAACAATTGCTTCAACAACATATTTCAGTTGCCCCTGCACTGCTGTTTAAGCCTGAGCCTACCAGCCAACATTATATTCGGCTGAATTGTTCGTTTGAATGGACAGCCAATATTGAAAATGCAGTCAATCTGCTGACAGAAACCATTCTTCAAAATAGCAAAAGCGCGGATTAATTCATCCACGCTTCTGTTACAGATCAGACTCTCTCATTGAAAGAAGTCTTAGAAGTTGTAAATCGCAACCGCATTGATTCGGTTGTCTTCACCTGTACGACCACTAATTACGTCACCATCAATATTTAATGCAGGCCCATATGCTTCGCGTTCACCATAAATATATTCCAGACCGAAACTTAAAGGTTTGGTTGGGCTATAGAAAACGTTTGCCCAAGCCTGCCACAGATCTTTGTTAACTGTACTTGTATTCACGGCAGTAAGATAGCCATTATCTTGGTCAAAATTCATATAACCATAACCTAATGTACCGCGCAATTTGTCATTAAACTGCTGGGTAATACCTACTGTAATCGAGTCAAATTCACTTTGGTAAAGATTTCCACCTGCTGCAACAACACCTGTATTGGCAAAAGAAACAAAGCTGCTATCGCCTTTAACATGATAATAATCCGCTTTTAAAGTGGTACCCGGTACAACTTCATATTTTGTTCCCAGACCCACACCCCACGCCATTTCTTCATCTTCATTGATACGTTTTTCCTGGCCCATGGCACGCGCACTAACGGTAAGATTATCAGCAAATTTATGATTTAACCGTGCTGTTAAAGCAGGTAGACGCTGCTTAATAGAACCATCTTTTGGATCTTCTACCGCCAGTACCAGATTGGTAGCCGGGCTGAAGGTGCTGGTATGACGAACTTGTGGAGTCCGTTTAATTGAACCGCCAGCATAAACCAGTGCATCTACAGTTTCTGGAATATAATCTGGTACCGCAAAGTTTGACCAGGTTTGACCAATTAACCAGTTGGCATAGCTGATATAAGCATGGCGGATACGTAAATTATCAAAGCTTGCACCGCCCAGAAAGTCTACTTCAACTTTACCACTCAGGGCTTTGTCCCCAGCGCCGACAGGTGCTTTGAAGTCCATTCCTAAGCGGGTAGCAGAAAGTGTTGATCTTAAACGATCACTATTTTCATTATTTCCTTCTAATGCCACAGCATTAATATGGTTGTATGGCAAATCTCGACTGGTTCCCTCTACCTGATAAGAGGCATCGGCTCGGACATTTCCGTAAAGATTAAATTCGGCACCACTGGCAATTTTCATGACAGGTTTGCTTGCTGGAGCGGGTGTTGCTGCAACATGTGCAGTGACCACAGCCGTCTGTCTTTGCTGTTGTTCAACCAGTGCGCGTAAGGCCTGAACTTCCTGGCGCAGTTGTTCAATTTCCTGCTGATTCGACTGAGTGGAGGTTTGTGCTTGAGTCGATAAGCTGATGCCCCCTAAACTCATTGCCATCATGCTCATCAGAACTGTGCGTTTGAATGTGATTGTTGGTTGATTAAATAATTGTGTCGTGTTCATCCTAAACTCGCTTTTTATTATGCGTTTCGATTCTAGCAACAGATCACCACCCGTTACGATGGCGATCTATATCATTGGGAATATTATCTTTATTGATTGAAATCTAACTTAATGTGTCGCTTCTTTTGCCAATGGATTCGGCTTCACATCAGGTGTTGCAAGGGCTTGGCCATCTACGGAAGTTTTTAAGTTCACCAGGAAAATTGCCAGCGCAGCGATTACGCCAGGAATCGCAATTGCAAAGAAGTTCATTTGATGCGGTAAATTCATGGTTAATAAAGCACCAGTGAGTACCGGCCCAACAATCGCACCAATACGTCCAATACCTGATGCCCAACCCATACCGGTAGAACGTACCGTCGATGGATAATACTGCGCCACGAAGGTATAGAGCAGAATTTGTGAGCCAATCGTTGCAGCACCTGCCACAGCAATCAAGGTATACAGCACGAATTGCGGACTGTTAAAGCCAAGCAGAATCAATGCAATGGCACCGCATAAGAACATGATAGTCAGCACTTTTTTGATATGGAATTTATCTGCGAGATACCCACCACCAATGGCACCCACCATTCCACCAATATTCAGCGCGAACAGGAAGATCATACTTGCACCCAGCGAGTAACCTGCCTGAATCATGAGTTTTGGCAACCAGCTACCCAGTGCATAGACCATTAACAGGCACATAAAGAATGCCAGCCAGAACATAAAGGTACTGAAGCTACGGCCTTGTTGAAACAGTGCTTTTAATGGTGCTTCATCCCCTTTTTGCACTTCATTCAGTACAAACTGGGTGTCACTGGTAATGACCTGTGTCGGAGAAATTTTCTGAATAATAGTATGTGCTTGAGCCGTCTGTTGCTTGTTGGTCAGGTACATCAGGGATTCTGGTAAATATTTCCATAGAATCGGCAAGATGAGCAATGGAATACCGGCAAGCAGGAACATGATTTTCCAGCCAAATTGAGGTACCAACCATGCACCGAGTAGCGCAGAAGTCATCCCGCCAATGGCATAACCACTAAACATCAGGGCAACCAGCGTGCTGCGGATGCGTTTAGGGGCATATTCGGTCATCAATGCCACGACGTTAGGCATGACACCGCCAATTCCAAGACCAGCCAGGAAACGTAAAATCCCGAATTCGACTGGTGATGTGGCAAAGGCACCGATAAAGGTAAACCCACTAAAAATAGCCACACAGATCATGATGGTCTTTTTACGGCCGAGTTTATCGGACAAAGTGCCGAAACTCATGGCACCAAACATCATCCCGAATAAGGCAGTACTGGCCAGCATTCCCGCTTGCACCGCACTTAGCGACCATTCTTGCATCAGCAGCGGCAACGCCACCCCATAGATCACCAGGTCATAACCGTCAAAAATAATGATCAGCAAACACCAGATCAATACTCCCCAATGAAAGGGCGTAAACTTTGCCTCGTCAATCAGCGTATTTATATTCACTTTATTTGTAGACATCTCCACCTCCAGATTGTGAAGTTCAACTTATGCTGCTCACAATGCAGAAAATAGGAAAAAATGTCTAAAACTGAATAGGCATGGCTTTATACCTATAAGGTCTGGGTCAAATTAAAATATTCAATTAATTAATAAATATATTACTCAATCATTATGTTTTCTAAAACAGGTTGTTTTTATCACGTCCTCATCGGTTTTTGGTGCTATATCATTCACACGATTTTTAGCGATTAAAATACCGATC
Organism: Acinetobacter lwoffii; assembly: GCF_015602705.1. Taxonomy (NCBI): domain Bacteria; kingdom Pseudomonadati; phylum Pseudomonadota; class Gammaproteobacteria; order Moraxellales; family Moraxellaceae; genus Acinetobacter; species Acinetobacter lwoffii. The sequence continues at coordinate 1,472,866 of NZ_CP059081.1, read as the reverse complement.
GATCGTATTTTAGCGCTTCAAGATCATAGACTTGATACACAGCATCAAACAGGTAACGAATGTATTCGCTTTCATCCATATTGCGCATCGCCATAAAGACAGGACTCACTGCAAAAGCATCTGCTAGAGGTACAAAGTTGAGATGGGCTAATTTAATGTTTTGTGCGCTTTCCGGTACGATGCAGACGCCTTCTCCGGCAGCGACAAAGCCCAGTGCCAGCTGTAACTCACGGACAATCCGGATATTTTTCGGTTCAAGACCATACTCAGAAAATATGCCACGAACCTGGGTAGAGAAATTTGCCTTTCCAGTATTCGGATATAAGAACAGATGCTGATCGACCAGTTCAGATAAATGTATATTTTCACGATGACCCAGTACATGACTTGAATGAGCTGCCACCACTAGGCGTTCTTCACGCAATAACACGCGTTTTATCGCAGGATCCGAAATTCTTAAACGGCCGAAACCGACATCAATTCTTCCTTCTTTCAGCGCCTGAATCTGTTCATAGGTATTCATTTCCATCATCTCGATTTTGAGATAAGGATGCTGCTGCTTAAATAGAAACACAATACGCGATAGTAAACCGAATAATAAAGATCCGACAAAACCAATGCTAATAGTGCGATCCGCGATGCCAATCCGCTTGGTCATCGATTTTATTTCTTCAGCATTAGACAAAAGTTTAACAGCATGCTGATAGAAAAATTGACCGGCTTCAGTGGTTTTTAGCGGGCGGCTACCACGCTCAAATAGCTGAATATCGAGCTCTTGCTCTAGATTTTGGATCTGTCGGCTCAAAGGTGGTTGAGCAATAAACAGTTTTTCTGCCGCTTTGGTAAAACTTTGTTCTTCGACGACGGCAACGAAGTAACGCAAATGTCTGAGTTCCATGTCTCTGAATACCTTTAAAGTATAAAAAAATGCTAAATCGATCTTAGACCAATCAACATTATTCTTTTAAGGTATATCAAGTCAAAGCATTAAAGCAAGAATGTGAACCCGTATTATGTATAAGTCAGTTGAAACCTTGCTGGTAGAAATCCCAACCATTCGCCCTCACAAGATGGCAGTGGCGACGATGCAAACCCAGACCCTGGTATTGGTCAAAATCACCAATGAAGATGGTTACATCGGTTGGGGTGAAGCAACAACTATCGGTGGCTTAGGTTATGGTGATGAAAGCCCGGAAAGCGTAAAAGTTAATATTGAAACTTATTTTGCGCCTCTTTTAAAAACATTATCCGGTTTAAATGTTGCACAGACATTACAAGCAATCAAAAAGAATATTAATGGTAACCGTTTTGCTAAATGTGCGATTCAGACTGCACTTTTAGACATTCAGGCACAACGTTTAGGTTTGCCATTAAGCGAAGTCCTCGGTGGCCGCTTACGTGACAGTATTCCAGTTCTTTGGGTATTGGCTTCTGGCAATACCGAAAAAGATATTGCAGAAGCAGAGAAAATGGTTGCGGCAAAACGTCACAACATTTTCAAACTCAAAATCGGTTCGCGTCCGGTAGAAGAAGATGTCGAACATGTTCTGGCAATTAAGAAAGCCTTAGGCAAAGACGTTTCGATCCGTGTGGATGTGAACCGTGCCTGGTCAGAACTGGAAGCGATTAAAGGCATTCAGTTATTGCAAGATGGCGGTGTTGATCTGATTGAACAGCCATGTGCAATTGATAACCTGGATGCCATGCGCCGTCTGACCCGACGTTTTGATGTTGCCATCATGGCAGACGAATCGTTAATGGGCCCGCACTCAGCGTATGAGATTGCCAAACAAAACGGTTCTTCTGTGTTTGCGGTCAAAGTTGCCCAGTCAGGTGGCCTGATTGAAGGCTGTGAAGTAGGCAAGATTGCCAAACTTGCAGGTATTGACCTGTATGGCGGCACCATGCTGGAAGGCCCGGTGGGCACAATTGCTTCGGCACATGTGTTCTCTACTTTTGAAAGTCTGGCGTTCGGTACCGAGCTGTTTGGTCCTCTACTGCTGACTGAAGATATTTTGAAAACCCCACTCAACTATCAAAACTTTGAACTTGAGATTCCGAAAGGACCAGGTCTGGGGATTGAGTTGGATGAAAACAAGATTGACAACTTGCGTCGTCAGTAATTAGGAGAAACCCATGCTTTTCCACGTACGTATGGATGTAAACATTCCACGTGATCTGCCAGTTGAACAGGCAAACGAAATTAAGGCTGTTGAAAAGGCTTATTCACAGGAATTGCAGCGTCAAGGCAAATGGCGTCATATCTGGCGCATCACGGGCCAGTACTCAAATATCAGTATTTTTGATGTTGAAAGCAATGAAGAGTTGCACAACCTGCTACAAGGCTTGCCTCTCTATCCTTATATGAATATTGAAGTAATGGCATTAAACCGTCACCCATCTTCAGTTCGAGATGACGACAGTTGATTAAATGAGCGGATTGGGAGTCACCGGATTCCCCTTCCGAATCGAAAACAGAGGGTACCTCAACAAGGATTGTGGCCAGCCAGATTTAGCCAGCCAATGAAAGCTAAAAAAGTGCGCCACTAAAAGATGAAAGACATACTTTAGGAGCAATAGTATGAATCGCCAAGAAATTGATGCATTAGTTAAGCAAATGAACGTTGATACAGCGACAGGTCCTGTAGATGAACGTGTACAACAAGTTGTTGTGCGTTTATTGGGCGACCTTTTCCAGGCTATCGAAGATCTTGATATTTCTCAGTCAGAACTGTGGAAAGGTCTGGAATACTTTACTGATGCCGGTCAAGCGAACGAATTAGGTTTATTGGCTGCAGGTTTGGGTCTGGAGCATTACCTAGACTTACGTGCTGATGAAGCGGATGCTAAAGCAGGCATTACTGGCGGTACGCCACGTACGATTGAAGGTCCACTTTATGTCGCTGGCGCACCTGAAACTGTAAGCTTTGCGCGTATGGATGATGGTTCTGAAGAAGGCAAAATCCCGACTTTAATCATTGAAGGTACAGTGACGGATACTGACGGCAACCGTGTTGAAGGTGCCAAAGTTGAAATCTGGCATGCAAACAGCCTGGGCAACTACTCATTCTTTGACAAGTCACAGTCTGACTTTAACTTGCGTCGCAGCATCATTACCGCTGCCGATGGTCAATATACTGCATTGACTACAATGCCAGTGGGTTATGGCTGCCCTCCAGAAGGTACAACTCAGTTTGTACTGGACAAACTAGGCCGTCACGGTAACCGTCCATCGCACGTACATTACTTCGTATCTGCACCGGGTTACCGCAAGCTGACTACTCAATTCAATATTGAAGGCGACCAATACCTGTGGGATGACTTTGCATTCGCTACTCGTGAAGGCTTGGTTGCAACTGCGGTTGACGTGACTGATGAAGCTGAAATTGCAAAACGTAGTCTAAACGGTCCTTTCAAACACATTCAATTTGATATTGAACTCGTGAAAGAGAAACAAGACGCACCTTCTACTGAAGTTGATCGTCGCCGCGCTAGCGCTTAATACATTAAGAAGCGGGATATGCCTTGAGATATATCCCGCTGACTTCCCCCTTGGAAAGTCGGAGAAAGGACATGCCTCGTATTCCCGTAATTAACACCAGCCATTTAGACCGCATTGACGAATTACTGGTTGATGATTATGAATCTGGTGAATTTAAACTACACCGTTCAGTATTTACAGACCAGGCCCTGTTTGACCTTGAGATGAAATACATCTTTGAAGGCAACTGGGTTTATCTAGCACATGAAAGCCAGATTCCAAACAATAACGACTTCTATACTACCTATATGGGTCGTCAGCCGATCATCATTGCGCGTAACCGTCAAGGTGAACTGAATGCAATGATCAATGCCTGTTCGCATCGCGGTGCACAATTATGCCGTAACAAGAAAGGCAATAAAGCAACTTATACTTGCCCATTCCATGGCTGGACGTTCAATAACTCCGGCAAGTTATTAAAAGTTAAAGATCCGGCTGAAGCGGGTTATTCAGACTGCTTTAACAAAGACGGTTCACATGACCTGAAAAAGGTTGCGCGTTTTGAAAGCTATAAAGGTTTCCTGTTCGGCAGCTTGAATCCGGATGTCCCTGCTCTGGAAGAATACCTGGGTGAAGCGACCAAAATCATTGACATGATCGTGGATCAGTCTGAACAAGGTCTGGAAGTTTTACGTGGTTCTTCGACTTATACCTATGAAGGTAACTGGAAGTTGACTGCTGAAAACGGTGCTGATGGTTATCACGTGTCTGCTGTACATTGGAACTATGCTGCAACCACTCAGCAACGTAAAGAAAAACAGGCGGGTGACAACATCCGTGCCATGAGCGCAGGCGCATGGGGCAAACAAGGCGGTGGTTCTTACGGCTTTGAACACGGTCATATGCTGCTTTGGACTCAATGGGCTAACCCGGAAGACCGTCCTAACTTTGCCAAGAAAGATGAATACACTGCGCAATATGGCGAAGCCATGGCGAAGTGGATGATCGAACGTTCACGTAACCTGTGTATCTATCCAAACGTTTACTTCATGGATCAGTTCGGTTCACAAATCCGTGTCCTACGCCCGATTTCTGTCGATAAGACTGAAGTGACGATCTACTGTATCGCACCTGTAGGCGAAGAGCCAGAAGCGCGTACCCGTCGTATCCGTCAGTACGAAGACTTCTTTAACGCTTCAGGTATGGCAACTCCGGATGACCTGGAAGAATTCCGTGCTTGTCAGGCGGGTTATGCCGGTATCGCGCTTGAGTGGAACGATATGTGTCGCGGTTCTAAACACTGGATCCAAGGCCCGGACGATGCAGCCAACGAAATCGGTTTAAAACCAAAACTGTCTGGTATTAAAACTGAAGATGAAGGTCTATACCTGTCTCAGCACCAGTACTGGTTAGAATTGATCAAAAAAGGTATTGCGACTGAGAAAGAAATTGCAGCATCAACTGAAGGAGAAAACGCATGAGCGACATCACTTTAGAAAATATTGCTCAGTTCCTGTATCAAGAAGCCCGCTTTTTAGATGATGAACAATGGGATGACTGGTTAACTTGTTATGCTCCTACTGCATCTTTCTGGATGCCAGCTTGGGATGATGATGACAAGCTGACCACAGATCCGCAGTCTGAAATCTCGTTGATTTACTATCCAGACCGTCAAGGTTTAGAAGATCGCGTGTTCCGGATCAAGACTGAACGTTCATCTGCAACCATGCCGGATACACGTACCTGCCATAACCTTAGCAATATTGAAATTGTTGAACGTGATGGCGACAAAGTGACTGTACGTTTTAACTGGAATACTTTGAGCTTCCGTTACAAAACAAGTTACAGCTACTTCGGTATGTCTCGTTATGAAATTGATTTCTCAGGCGATAAACCGCAGATTTTAAGCAAATATGTGGTACTGAAAAACGATTACATCAACCAGGTTATCGACATTTATCACCTCTAAGACTGTTTATACAGCCAGGTTATGCCTTTCGGTCAGATGGAAAATTGGCTGAAAGGCTCAGTTACAAAGATTTATATAGGATATTCAGCCATGTCAAACCACAATGTTGCACTTCAATTTGAAGATGGCGTTACACGTTTTATTTCTGTTTCTGACGGAGAAACCCTGTCAGACGCAGCTTACCGTCAAAAGATCAATATTCCTTTGGACTGCCGTGATGGTGCTTGTGGAACGTGTCGTGCGTTTTGTGAATCAGGTTCATTTGACATGCCTGAAGAAACCTATATTGAAGATGCACTAACACCTGAAGAAGCCGCTGAAGGCTATATTCTGGCTTGTCAATGTAAACCGACTTCAGATGCAGTGTTCCAGATTCAGGCCTCTTCAGAAGTTTGCAAAACTGAAATTCATGAATTCAAGGGTACGCTGGCTCGTGTCGAAAACCTGTCTGATTCAACCATTACTTTTGATATCCAGTTAGATGAAGGTCAACCAGACATTCACTTCCTAGCAGGTCAATATGTCAATGTCGGAATTCCAGGCACCACAGAGACCCGTTCTTATTCATTCAGCTCAAAACCGGGTAATCGTCTGACTGGTTTCGTAGTACGTAATGTACCGAATGGGAAAATGAGTGAATTCTTGAGCAAAAATGCCCAAGCTGGCGACAAAATGACCTTTACTGGTCCATTTGGTAGCTTCTACCTGCGCCCTGTGACCCGTCCTGTCTTGATGCTGGCGGGTGGTACAGGTATTGCACCATTCATGTCAATGCTACAAGTACTGGAAGAAAAAGGTTCAGAACATCCAGTGCGTTTAGTATTTGGTGTGACCAATGATTTCGACTTGGTAGCGATTGAAAAACTGAACGAACTGCAAGACAAATTCCCATGGTTCGAATACCGCACAGTGGTTGCTAACCCGGAATCTGCACATGAGCGTAAAGGCTATGTAACCGGTCATATCGAAAACGAATGGCTAAATGGCGGTGATGTAGATGTCTACCTGTGTGGCCCTGTACCAATGGTTGAAGCGGTTCGCGGCTGGCTGGATGCTGAAGGCGTAAAACCTGCAAGCTTCCTGTTTGAAAAATTCTCTGCCAACTAATAGAGGGAATTTGTTCAATGTCTAATCGTCAAAGATTTGAAAATAAAGTCGTAATCGTGACCGGTGCCGCGCAAGGCATCGGTCGTGGTGTCGCGCTGCAAGTGGCGAGCGAAGGTGCTCAAGTCGTCATGGCTGACCTTTCCCCTTATGTGGAAGAAGTTCTGGCTGAAATTGAAGCGACTGGCGGTGATGCGATTACCGTGAAAGCCAATCTGGAAACGTTTGCTGGTGCCCAGTCAGTCGTTGAAAAAGCCCTAGAAACCTATGGCCGTGTCGATGCGTTAATCAACAACGTGGGTGGCGCGATCTGGATGAAACCTTTCGAAGAATTTTCTGAAGAGGAAATTATCAAGGAAGTGAACCGTTCATTGTTCCCGACGCTGTGGTGCTGCCGTGCAGTACTTCCGGAAATGATTAAAAATCAGAAAGGTACCATTGTAAACGTATCTTCTATTGCGACACGCGGCATTAACCGTGTGCCATATTCGGCATCGAAAGGTGGTGTGAACGGCCTGACCGCTTCCCTTGCCTTTGAACATGCTAAAGACGGAATCCGTGTCAATGCAATCGCGACAGGTGGTACTGAAGCACCACCACGTAAAGTACCGCGCAATGCCAATCCACTGACTGAATCTGAAAAACAATGGATGCAGCAAGTGGTTGATCAGACCATTGACCGTACTTTCATGGGACGCTACGGTACGATTCAGGAGCAAGTGAATGCAATTGTATTCTTGGCTTCGGATGAATCATCTTATATGACAGGTACAGTAGTACCGGTCGGTGGTGGTGATCAGGGCTAATCCTGATCATCACGATTTTTAACAGGCTCATGGTTCGACGCAAGGAGGCACATCACCAATGAACACCCTGTTTCAGACATTAAAAAATGATTGGTCCATTTCAGCCACTGTTGCAGGATTTTTAGCAGTCCTGATCTCCTATTCGGGGCCACTGATCATTTTTTTCCAGGCGGCTCAGCAAGCCCAAGTTTCCCCGGACATGATGATTTCATGGATTTGGGGAATTTCTATTGGTGCTGCGCTCGCAGGTATCTTTTTATCAATTAAATACAAAATACCTGTCGTCACCGCCTGGTCTGCGCCCGGAACGGCTTTATTAGTCACGCTGTTTCCCGATATTTCACTCAATGAAGCGGTTGCTGCCTATATCACCTCTGCTGTGGTGATTTTTTTCATTGGGATCACCGGTTATTTCGACAAGTTACTGTCCTGGATTCCTCAGGAAGTGGCTGCCGGGATGATGGCAGGGATTTTACTGCAGTTTGGTTTAGGGCTGTTCACCGCGACCGATACCATGCCCTATATCGTCTTTGGCATGCTGGCGGTATTTTTGCTGGCCAAGCGTTTCAGTCCACGCTATGCCATGGTCTGGGTGCTGATTGCCGGTGTGGTTTTAAGCATGCTGCTGGGCAAGATTAACCCGGTCACGGCAGATTTCAGTCTGGCGATTCCGCAATTTATTGCACCGGAATGGACCTGGAGTTCAACCCTGAATCTGGCCCTCCCGCTCATTCTGGTCAGCCTGTCTGGCCAGTTTTTACCGGGAATGGCGATTATCAAACTCAGTGGTTATGACATGCCCGCTAAGCCAATCATAAGCGCAACCAGTATTGCCTCGCTTGCAGTGGCCTGTGTAGGTGGTATTACCATCGTATTGGCCTCGATCACAGCTGCATTGTGTTTAGGCAAAGACGCACACGAGCTGAAAGAAAAGCGTTATATCGCCGGCGTGGCCAATGGGCTTTTTTATATTTTAGGCGGCTTATTTGCCGGCAGCATTGTCATGCTGTTTAGCCTGATGCCCAAAGAGTTGATTGCGGCTTTGGCAGGACTGGCATTACTGGGTGCGATTGCTACCAACATTTCCGTGGCCATGGGCAAAGAATCACAACGTGATGCAGCACTGATTACCTTTTTAGCGACTGCTTCCGGCATGCATTTCTTGGGACTGAGTTCAGTCTTTTGGGGAATTTGCATTGGCTTAGTCGCACATTTTCTGCTGTCACAGAAAAACCGTAACGCAGTTCCGGTTACAGCATCAGATTCAAAACGAGTTTAAAGACATCCATCAGTTTAGGATATGTAAGGACCAGATTATGATAGATAAAAGTTCATTATCATTGAAAGAAGCACTCTCCCAGATCAAGGACGGTTCTACCATTATGATCGGTGGTTTCGGTACAGCGGGTCAGCCTGCTGAACTGATTGATGGTCTGATCGAATTGGGTATTAAAGACCTGATTATTGTTAACAACAATGCCGGTAATGGCGACTATGGTCTGGCGAAACTGCTTAAAGCGGGTGCTGTTCGTAAAATCATTTGCTCTTTCCCGCGTCAGTCTGATTCCTGGGTATTTGACGAGTTGTATCGTGCTGGAAAAATTGAACTGGAACTGGTACCACAAGGTAATCTGGCTTGCCGTATTCAGGCGGCTGGTATGGGTTTAGGTCCAATCTACACGCCTACCGGTTTTGGTACCTTGCTGGCTGAAGGCAAACCGACCATGAACTACGAAGGTAAAGACTACGTTTTAGAAAATCCGATTAAAGCTGACTTTGCCTTGATTAAAGCTTCTAAAGGCGATCGTTGGGGCAATCTGGTCTATCGAAAATCTGCGCGTAACTTCGGCCCGATTATGGCGATGGCAGCAGATGTGACCATTGCTCAGGTATCAGAAGTGGTTGAGCTGGGCGTACTCGATCCAGAGCACATCATCACCCCGGGAATTTTTGTTCAACACGTTGTTCAAGTTAAACCTGCACAATAATTGGCATCGGAGATAAATAATGAGCTATAGCAAACTGACCCGTGACCAGATCACTGAACGTGTGGCACAAGACATTCCTGATGGTGCTTATGTGAACCTGGGTATCGGTTTACCGACCAAGATTTCCAGCTACCTGCCAAGCGATAAAGACGTCTTCCTGCATTCCGAAAATGGTCTGTTGGCGTTCGGTCCTCCTCCCGCTGAAGAAGACCGTGATCCTGAACTGATCAATGCTGGCAAAGAATTCGTGACCTTACTTGAAGGCGGTTGTTTCTTCCATCATGGTGATTCATTCGCGATGATGCGTGGCGGTCATTTAGACATCGCCGTATTAGGCGCGTTTCAGGTCGCTGAAAATGGTGATCTGGCCAACTGGCATACTGGTGCTCCAGATGCAATTCCAGCAGTCGGCGGTGCGATGGATCTGGCTGTGGGTGCCAAGAAAGTCTTTATTACCACAGATCATGTGACCAAAAAAGGTGAGCCAAAAATTGTGGCTGAACTGTCTTATCCGGCTACAGGCCTGAAATGTGTCGACCGTATCTATACCGACCTATGCGTGATTGATGTCACGCCTGAAGGGATGAAAGTGATTGAAAAAGTCGAAGGTCTGTCATTTGAAGAATTGCAGTCATTGACTGGTGCCAAACTGATTGATGCGACTCAATCAAATTAAGGGGAAGTCCCTCCTTTATTAAAGGAGGGACTTAGGGAGGATTTGAGGAATAAAACTACTTCATTAAATCCCTCCCAACCTCCCTTTAAAAAGGGAGGAGTTTTCTTCTTTTAAATATGTGAGCAAATACACAATGAAAAACGCATATATTATCGATGCCATCCGTACTCCATTCGGTCGTTATGCCGGTGGCCTCGCGCCTGTCCGTGCAGATGACTTAGGTGCGCTGCCAATTAAAGCGTTGATGGAGCGCAATCCAAGTGTGAACTGGGAACAGGTCGATGACGTGATCTATGGCTGTGCCAATCAGGCCGGTGAAGACAACCGTAACGTCGGTCGTATGTCTTCTCTGCTTGCAGGCTTACCTTATCAGGTGCCAGCGACGACCGTGAACCGCCTGTGTGGTTCATCGATGGATGCCATCGCAATGGCAGCACGTGCGATTAAAGCCGGTGAAGCGAATCTGATTATTGCTGGTGGTGTAGAAAGCATGTCACGCGCCCCATTCGTGATGGGCAAGTCAGAAACGGCGTATGGCCGTAGCCAAAAGATTGAAGACACCACCATGGGCTGGCGTTTCATCAACCCGAAACTGAAAGAAATGTACGGTGTGGAAACCATGCCGCAAACCGCTGAAAATCTGGCGGAGCAGTTCAACATCAACCGTGCAGACCAGGATCAGTTTGCCCTGACCAGCCAGCAACGTACCGCAGCAGCGCAGGCCAAAGGTTTCTATAAAAATGAAATCATTCCTGTGGTGATTCCGCAGCGTAAAGGCGAGCCGGTGGTTGTCGATACAGATGAACATCCACGTGCCTCTACCACTGCAGAAGCTCTGGCAAAACTGAAACCCGTGGTCAAAGCAGATGGTACGGTAACGGCTGGTAATGCTTCAGGGATTAACGATGGTGCAGCTGCCCTGTTGATCGCGTCTGATGAAGCAATTGCTCAACATGGCTTAAAACCACGTGCCAAAATTATTGGTTCAACCGTCGTTGGTGTTGAACCACGCATCATGGGCTTTGGTCCAGCACCTGCCATCAAGAAACTATTGGCGCAAACCGGTCTGACTTTAGAGCAGATGGATGTGATCGAGTTGAATGAAGCCTTTGCTGCTCAAGCGTTGGCATGTACCCGTGACTTGGGTATCGAAGACGGTTCAGAGAAAGTCAATCCAAACGGCGGTGCAATTGCCTTGGGTCATCCACTGGGTGCATCTGGCGCGCGTTTAGTGACAACTGCATTGAACCAGCTGGAACACACTGGTGGTAAATACGGTCTTTGTTCAATGTGTATTGGTGTTGGTCAAGGCATCGCTTTGATTATTGAACGCGTCTAACAACCTATTAAAAAGATAAACCTCCTCCCTTTTTTAAAGGGAGGTCGGGAGGGATTTCAATGCCAACTTTTACATCCAAAGATGCCCAGATCAATTACCAGACCTTTGGTGATGCAAAGAATCCGGCTCTGGTTTTTTCTAACTCATTGGGCACCAAATTCAGCATGTGGCAGCCACAAATTGAATTTTTCCAGCAGGACTATTTTGTCATCTGTTATGACACGCGTGGTCATGGGTCTTCCTCTGCACCACAAGGTCCATATAGCCTTGAACAGTTAGGTCAGGATGTGGTCAATTTGCTGGATCACCTGAACATCCAGAAGGCCGCTTTCTGTGGCATTTCTATGGGCGGTTTAACCGGTCAATGGTTAGCGGTTAACAAACCTGAACGTTTTAGCCACGTGATTATCTGCAATACGGCTGCCAAGATTGGTCAGGAACAAGCCTGGCTGGAACGTGCCGCGCTGGTGCGTGAACAAGGTCTGGCTCCGATTGCATCGACTGCAGCATCACGCTGGTTTACCGATCCCTTTGTCCAAAGCAACGCAGCGACAGTTGCAGAACTTTCAAACGACCTTGGAGCTGGCAGCCCGGAAGGTTATGCAAGTTGTTGCGAAGCTTTGGCTAAGGCGGATTTACGTGAACAGATCAAAACGATATCAGTGCCGGTACTGATTGTGGCCGGTCAGCAAGATCCAGTGACGACAGTTGCAGATGGACAAGCCATGCAAGCTGAAATTGCACAAAGCCAGTTGTTTGAAATCAATGCTTCGCACATTTCCAATATGGAACAACCAGAAGCCTTTAATCAGGCGGTTCAGAAATTTATTGCTGCTTAAACAATAAATGCAAAGAAAAAGCCACTGTTGATCAGTGGCTTTTTTATGCTTAGATTTAAAAAACTGGTTCTACATCAGGCCCAGATCACTAAAATCGCTGCAATCACTACTAAGCCCAGACCCCAATGCTCGGTACGTGCCAGTTTATCTTTAAAGAAATATGCAGAAATCAGCATACTAAATAGAATCTCAATTTGTCCCAAAGTTTTCACGACCGGCACACTCATCATGCTCATGGCAGTAAACCAGCCGAGTGATGCTATAAAACTGCACACACTCACTTTAAAAGTTAAGCCCAGACGTTGCCACATGGCTTGCAAGGTTTGGCGGCTAAACAGGCTGAGATAGATCAGCATACTGATACACTGAAAACCGATCACTGAGACTAGCACCCATGAAGCACGGTGTATGGTGGGTAGCATCGGTAATTCCAGACTTGCTTCACGCACCAGTAACGAAGTAATGGCGAAACTTAAACCACTGCCAATCCCAATCGCTAAAGTCTTGGTAGACAAGCCTGTCAGCTGACTACCTTTACTTAGCAGGAAAACTGCATAGCCCCCCATCAGCACACCCAGCCAGGCCAGCACAGACAAATGATCAGACAGGAAAATTACCCCGATAATAGCCGCCAGAATGGCTTCACTTTTTGCTAGCCCTACGCCAATTGCATAATTTTTCTGTTTAAACAGCTGCACCATCAGGGCAGTTGCCAGAATCTGGCTGATGCCGGCAATCAGGATGTAGAACCAGTATTTCGGGGTGAAATGCACCACACTTTCAACTGGCTTGAAATAATACAGGCTACTCAGGTACAGCGCAGCAAATGGCAATCCAAAAATAAAGCGTGCCAGGGTGACTCCCCACACATCAACCGTGGTGCTAAGCTGTTTTTGAAAGGCATTACGCCAAGCCTGCATAAATGCAGCCATTAAAGTAAAAAAAATCCAGCTGAATGCCATCTACTGATCGCTATTACTACAAAAGTGAATTAATTCTATGCCTTAACAAAAGGACTGACTAATTAAAAATAGGATGCAGGCCGATAGCAGAAAGTTTGCCTTAATTTGGAAAGATTCCAGCGGAAAAAACAATTTTATTTTTCTCTTAAAAATCCCGATAATCCTTTCGCATCGGGATAAAACGGATTCCATGTTCTTCCGTATATTGTCCTGTTTCCACAAAACCAAAGCGCTTGTAAATATCCAAGGCATAAAGACTGGATTTTACCGTAATAATTGAATGGCCTTGACGGCGGATCTCGCTTTCTAAAAAGTGCCACATTTGCCGGCGGCCATAACCCTGCCCCTGATAGACTTGGTTCAGGAAAAAATGCATGAAGTGTGCAGGTTCCATATAAGCCACGACGCCTATCACCTGATGGTCAATTTCTGTCACAAAATAATGAATGTCCGGACGCTCGAAAATGGTCTGGATCATCTCAGGCTGAAAGCGCTGGCGACCTTCTTCCGAACTGATCACGGCATCGACAAAGGGTGCAATCACATCGACAATGGCACGAGTATCCTGAAGATTGGCTTTTCTAATTTTCATGTTTTTTTTAATTCCTCTTTATTAGCTTGCTCACATTAAAAATTTTTTATTCTTAAAAGTTAGCTGTTCTTGAATGGACTTCCCCCAAATTTAAAAACCGGTCGGAATATTTGGTAATATCCTTCAATACGCCTTGTCCGTGTTTTTAAGATGGCAACTCACTCTATTTAAAAATCTATTTATTTAAAAGCTTGTTTAACTATACTTTTTTATTAAAACAAAGATTCAATTGATGTTTCATTTAATATCAAGCAGCCTATATTTACAATTCATCCATATAGAATTTTCAATGAAATTTTTATGATGTTTCTTTATCAGGAAGAAAATTAGGTAGGCATTCTGAACCTTTTTTCGTGTTCATCATCGATAAACATTTTAGGTCGTTCGCTTCCCTACAGGGAGTTTAATGAAACATTTTGAATGTGCCGTCTGCAAGCAACAGCTGTTTTTTTACAAATCAGTTTGTGATCACTGCCTGTCACCGATCGGTTATATCGCTTCGGAAAAAGAGCTATGCGCATTCGAAAAACAGAGTGCTGAGCGATGGGTTCCAATCGCCAAGAACTACCAGCATGCCAGTTATAAACCCTGTCACAATTATGTAAATTATCAGGTATGCAACTGGATGATTCCTAGCGATGAAGACGAGGAGTTTTGTGAATCCTGTCAGCTGACTCATGTCATTCCTGATCTGGAAAATTCCGAGAACCTGATTTACTGGTTTCGACTGGAAGAAGCCAAACGCCGTTTTCTGTATTTGGCACAGCGCATGAACATGATGCCACGTCCTAAAAAGTCTGAAGATGATCCATTTGGTCTGCGTTTTGATTTTCTCCTGCCCCAAGAAGACAAGCCTGTTTTAATTGGTCATGCCAATGGTGTCATTACCCTCAATGCCATTGAAGCTGATGTGGTTTATCGTGAAACTACACGTGTGAATATGGGTGAAAACTACCGGACTTTATTGGGTCATTTTCGTCATGAAAGCGGCCATTATTATTTTGCGCTCATGCAACATATGCATCCGGAATTGCTAGATGAATTCCGTCAGTATTTTGGCGATGAGCGGCAGGATTATGGCAAGGCACTTGAACGCCATTATAATGAAGGCGCGCCAATCAACTGGCAGGAAAAGTACATCAGTGCTTATGCTACCGCCCATCCCTGGGAAGACTGGGCAGAAACCTGGGCGCACTATCTGCATATGATGGAAACACTGGAAACTGCCTACTATGGTGGTATGCGTGTTGAAGGAAATGGCAGCTATCTCGCCAGCATGGATTTTAAAGAATGCCCGATTGGTGGACAGGATTTTGAACATATTCTGGAAAACTGGGTTACCTTGACCTTTAATCTGAATGCCTTAAACCGTTGTATGGGCCTGGAAGATGCCTACCCGTTCAAGCTGAGCGAAGCGGTTAAAGACAAGTTACGATTTATTCACCGGCATGTGCTGGAAAAAGTTTTTAAATAATTTAAAAAGTAATTTTTATAGTAAAACTATTGATGGAATGGGATCAGCAAAGTCTGAAAATATGGATTTTATTGTGTATTTTAAAAATTAATATGATTTAAAAAATCCCTGCTCCTGGCGAACCAAGAGCAGCAACTTTTGAATGAATCAGTATTGAGTTTGCTACCTGAATATACGATTTAAGATGGGCTTAAATTAGTTCCACAGCAATCGCAGTCGCTTCACCACCACCGATACATAAGGATGCAATCCCTTTCTTGCCGCCAGTACGTTTTAAGGCATGAATCAAGGTCACGATAATACGGGAACCAGAAGAACCCAATGGATGACCAAGTGCACAGGCACCGCCATTAATGTTCACTTTTGCTGGATCAAGTTTAAAGCCATCAATGGCTAACATGGTCACCATGGCGAACGCTTCGTTGATTTCCCAAAGGTCAACATCCTGAGCATCCCAACCGGTTTTTTTCAGGACTTTTTCAATCGCACCAACCGGTGCAATGGTAAATTCTGATGGATGCTGCGAATGGCTGGCATAGGCCAGAATATGAGCTAGCGGTTTTAAGTTACGCTGTGCAGCAATTTCGCTCGAGGTGATCACCAGTGCTGAAGCACCATCTGAAATTGAACTGGCATTTGCCGCAGTAATGGTTCCGTCTTTTTTGAACGCTGGACGCAGAGTTGGAATTTTGTCAGCCTTGGCATTTAAAGGCTGTTCATCCTGTTCCACCACCACATCGCCTTTACGGCTACTGACAGTGACCGGTACGATTTCATCTTTAAAGAAACCTTGCTGCACCGCCGTCACGGCTTTATTTAAGGAACCAATCGCATAGTCATCCTGCTGCTCACGGGTATAACCTTTTTTATCCGCCATTTCCTGGGCAAGAATTCCCATCGACAGACCTGTTTCAGCATCTTCCAGACCTTCCTGGAACATGTGATCAATGACTTTGCCATGTCCCATGCGGAAACCGGCACGTGCCTTGTCCATTAAATAGGGTGCGTTTGACATCGACTCCATCCCGCCTGCAACCACAATCTCTGCTGAACCGGCCTTGATCGCATCTGCTGCCTGCATCACGGCTTTCATGCCTGAACCACAAATTTTATTGATGGTGGTCGCACCAGTTGAATCCGGTAGACCTGCCTGACGCATGGCCTGACGTGCCGGACCCTGTTTTAAACCGGCTGGCAGTACGCAGCCCATGATCACTTCATCAATATCATTGGCCGACAGACCTGCACGTGCCACTACTTCTTTAATTGCCACAGCACCCAAATCTGGCGCGGTACAGCTTGACAATGAACCTTGAAAACCGCCCATCGCGGTACGTACTGCATCTACAATTACGATCATTTTAGTTTCATCCTTTTTCATCATTGTTATCAACCCTACATAGCCAAAGCACTGTAGGGCTGGTCCTTCGCAATCATTGCGGGTTAAGCCTGTGCGGTAAAATATGCTTCAGGCAATTGCATGACCAGTTCCGCACCGGCCTGAATACGCTGGATTCGTGCACTCAAATCCGGAAGTACTTTGGCCACATAATAGTTGGCCAGTACCAGTTTGTTCTGGAAGTAACTATCGTCTTTGGCTGCGGCGGCTTTGCTAATCCGCGCATACATATAGACAAAGCTGAGCAGCCCAACCGCATGTAAATAATCGACAGCAATCGAATTAGCAAAATCAGGGTTCAGCTTAGACTGCTCGACGATGAATTTGGTGATATCTTCAAGTTGCTGGCAGGCTTCTAATGTCGCCGTTTTAATCGTCAATGAATCATCTAAATTTTGGGCAAATTCACGGATTTCAGCAATATATTCCGCGATATAAGCCCCATTACATTTGGTGGTTTTACGCCCAATCAGGTCAATCGCCTGCACGCCATTGGTGCCTTCATAAATCTGTGAAATACGCAGGTCACGAATACACTGTTCCATGCCCCATTCACGGATATAGCCATGACCACCGAAGCACATTTGCGCTTCCAGTGCAGAATCCAGTGCCTTGTCGGTCAAATAAGCTTTGGCGATTGGCGTTAACAGCGCCACACGGTCAGTCGCTTTACGCACCGCTTCAGGGTCGGTTGAGTATTTGGTGATATCCAGCTGTTGACCGACATACACCGCAAAAGCACGTGAAGCTTCATTGTTAGCACGTACATTGAGCAGCATACGGCGTACATCGCCATGGACTAGAATTGAATCGGCTGGTTTTTCTGGAGATTTTGCACCAGTTGATGCACGGCCCTGTAAACGGTCCGTCGCATATTGTGCCGCATTCTGGTAGGCAAATTCTGCTGCACCAATGCCCTGAATTCCCATAGACAAACGTTCGTAGTTCATCATCACGAACATGCCGGCCAGACCTTCATTTTCATTGCCAACCATATAGCCCTTGGCGCCGTCAAAGTTCATGACGCAGGTCGCCGAGCCTTTAATTCCCATTTTATGTTCGATCGAACCGGCAGCTACTGTATTACGCTCACCCAGTGAACCATCGGCATTGATCAGGAATTTCGGCACAATAAATAATGAAATACCACGTGAACCTGCTGGTGCATTCGGAGTTTTTGCCAGCACCAGATGAATGATATTTTCACTCAGATCATGCTCACCGCTGGTAATAAAAATTTTGGTACCGGTAATATTGTACGAACCATCTTCATTCGGTTCAGCTTTGGTCTTGATAATGCCAAGATCGGTACCGGAATGTGGTTCAGTCAGACACATGGTGCCCGACCATTCACCCGTATAGAATTTTGGTAAATAGGTTTCTTTCTGTTCCTGTGAGGCGCGGTCATTGATCGCCATACCTGCACCCACAGTGAGTAGTGGATAAAGCATAAAAGATGGGTTGGTGCTCCAGATCATTTCATCCGCCAGAACCGTGAGCATCTTCGGCATGTTTTGCCCGCCCCATTCTTCAGGAGCACCCAAGCCTACCCAGCCACCTTCGGCAAACTGTCTGAACGCTTCTTTAAAACCTTTGGGTGTCGTCACCACACCATTGTTAAACTGAGCACCACCTTCTTCATCAGCAGGACGATTCAGGTCAAGAATAACATTCTTGGAAAATTTGGCCATCTCTTCCAGAATTGCATTTGCCGTCGCCATATCTAAATGTGCAAGATTTTCATTACCTTGCCAAAATTGTTCCGCTTGGAATACATCATTTAAAATAAATTCCATGTCTTTTAGCGGCGCATTATAAATCGGCATTTTTAAATTCCTTAAAGGGTGATACTCAATCCTGTTGCTAAATATTTTCTAATTTTCATTAGAATACAAACAAGCCATTTTAAAATTGTGATATCCAATTCTTGCAGTATTAAATCTATATCTAGATTCATAAAGTTGCATTGAAAATCACGTCTTCATGTTCAGTATGAGTAACTGAATATACCAGCTTAATATTGATCTACTTTCCGTACTAAACCCTGATGAATATGGGTTTAAAACAGTCAAAGGATTTAGCTTCGTGCGCTGAAACAATAAAATAATTATACTGAAAATGGAATTTTATTTAGCAAAGTTGATCTCTAGGGTTCAGTTTTCTTGACAATATTTCTGTCTGCTCAGCATCGCTATTTTTATTTGTCACCAGTTGCTGCATAAATATACAAAATGAGATAAATATCACGACCTTAGTTTTATAGCCATCGCGTGCAAAATTGCATATTCTTGGAAGGTTCTTTTTCGAAAAGTATGGACCAAGAAGATGACGACTGTAAGACAGCAGAACTTCCTTCTTCGTAAAGAGAAGATCCTCAGCATGGCGGAAAGCCTGCTACTGGATAATAATCAGGACATTACCCTGAGTGAGCTGGCCAGTGAACTGGACATCGCAAAAGGAACCATCTACAAACATTTTAAAAGCAAGAACCAGTTATATTTAGAACTGATTATTCTGAATGAAAAAAGAATTCTAGAAATATCAAAAAAGCATAATAACGATATTAAAAATTATGTTTCACAATATATGCTCTATCACATGCTCAATTCGAACCGAACCATCCTGTTACATGTCATTGAAGAGCGTTTAACCAATAACGAAAAAAATCTGAAAGAGTTATTTCAGGAGCTTTATCGTATTCGTGAAGAACGGATTATCCGGATTAAAGACATCACCCATGATTATCTGGTGGCTTTAGAAAGTGCCATGTCGATTCGCGATTATTTATCTTATATCTGGACAGTCACCTATGGCGCTTCGCTGTTATTAAATTCGACCCATTACCAAAAAGCAATTGGGTCACGTGAACGTTTGATTAAGCTGTATATTAATCAGGCGCTGATGACGCCAGATAAAATCTCATCGGTATGATCACTAGAATAAAAAATGCCTGATTCAATCAGGCATTTTTTATTTGGCTGTATGAGTGCATAAGATCACTTTCGCAATCTAACTCGACAATGATCAGGCTGCCACAGGCGGGAAACCATCTTCGGTTAAAGCTGCCACAATCTCAGACTCACTGACTGTCGATTCAACTTCAACTAGCTTAGTCGCCACATCAATATTCACAGTGGCATTTTCATCCAGATCTTTAATCGTAGCCGTGACACTGCGCGCGCAGCCACCACAAGTTATATTTTCAATACGGAATTTCATGTTTAGCTCCATAGGATCGGTTTAAAGTTTATAGGATTCAGCAGACTATATTTAACCTAAATTTAATTGAAGATCAGGTCAGTGCTGCTCAGGAATGATACCCTGTTCAATCTGTTTTAAAATCTGGCAATCGGACTGTTCATTGCCGGCACACTGCTCAACCGATTGCTGTAAAATTAATAGCATATGCTGCATATCGGCAATTTTCTGTTGTAAAAACTGGATATGTTTTTGTGCCAACTGTTTGACCTCACTACTTTGGCGTGAGCTGTTCAGCCACAGGCCGAGTAATTCTTTCATCTGCTCTGAAGAAAAGCCCAGTTCACGTGCATGCTGGATAAAACTTAAGGTTCTAATGTCCGCGTCACTATAAACCCGATAACCTGTATCACTGCGTTTCGGAGCCGGCAACAAGCCGATTTCTTCATAATATCGGATCATTTTTGCAGAGATGCCGGACCGTTTTGCGGCCTGACCAATATTCATCATACTGACTCCTTAAACTGCACCGGTTGATAAGCTTTTAATCTCAAGGCATTACTAACCACAAACACAGAGGATAGTGCCATCGCGCCTGCGGCAAACATTGGTGATAACAGAATGCCCCAAAACGGATACAGTACACCTGCGGCAATCGGAATTAACGCAATATTGTAAACAAAGGCCCAAAACAGGTTCTGTTTGATATTGCGCATGGTCGCCTGACTCAAGCCGATGCCTGTCGCCACATGCTGTAAATTGCCTGACATCAACACCACATCGGCTGCTTCAATCGCGACATCAGTGCCGGTACCAATCGCCATACCGACATCGGCCTGTGCCAGTGCCGGCGCATCATTGATTCCATCCCCGACAAAAGTGAGCACGCCGTATTGCTGCTGGAGTTGTCGTACGGCATCGACTTTTTCATGCGGCAAGACTTCCGCAATCACCTGATCGATTTTCAGCTGTTTGGCAATCGCCTGCGCAGTATGCTGATTATCACCCGTAATCATCGCTACTTTAAGGCCTTGGTCATGCAAGGCCTGAATCGCGCTATAAGTAGTCGGTTTAATCGGGTCAGCGACAGCAATAATCGCAGCCAGCTTTTGATTAATCGCTACATATAAAGGACTGCGGCCCTGATCACCGAGCTTTTGTGCAGTAGCTCTAAACAGATCGACATTTAAGCCCAAGTCCTGCATCAGACGTTCTGCACCGATATGCAGCTGCTGACCAGCAACCTGTGCTTTTACCCCTGCACCAGTGATCGAATCAAAATCGGTCACTTTACTCAGTTGCAGTTCTTGCTCACGAGCAGCCTGAACAATGGCGTGGGCAATCGGATGTTCTGACTTGGCCTCCACTGAAGCGACGAGCTGTAATACGGTCTGCTGATTAAAATCTGCAGTGACTTCAAAGTCGGTCAGCAGCGGTTTTCCCTCAGTTAAGGTTCCGGTTTTATCCAGCGCGACGACTTTGGTTTGTTGCAGCAACTGTAAAGCTTCACCCTTACGGAATAGCACGCCCAGTTCTGCTGCACGTCCAGTTCCGACCATAATTGAGGTAGGAGTCGCCAGTCCCATCGCACATGGACAGGCAATAATCAGTACGGCGACTGCATTTACCAAGGCGTAGGTCAGATTCGGCTCAGGCCCAAACAGGAACCAGACCATAAAGGTCAAGGCCGCTAGCGCCATAACAGCCGGCACAAACCATAAAGTCACTTTATCAACCACGGCCTGAATCGGTAATTTTGAACCTTGTGCCTGTTCCACCATCTGAATAATCTGCGCCAGTACCGAATCCTGGCCGACCGCAGTAGCCTTGATTTGCAATGTTCCGTTCTGGTTTACCGTACCGCCGACAACCTGATCACCAGCCTGTTTGGCCACAGGTAAAGGCTCACCGCTAATCATCGCTTCATCGATATAACTTTGCCCGGCAACCACTTCACCATCGACGGCGACTTTTTCACCCGGGCGGATTTCAATCAGCATGCCTTGTTGTACATCGGCAATTGCCAGATCAACCCAGTGATTATTTTGTTGCACTCGGGCTGTTTTCGGCTGCAAACCGACCAGATACTGAATCGCTTCCGAGGTTTTACCTTTGGCTTTAGCTTCCAGATAACGCCCCAGTAAAATCAGCGCGACAATAACGGCGGCCGCTTCAAAGTACACATGCACGGTGGACTGCGGTAACAGCTGTGGAAAAAAGGTCGCAATACAGGAAAATCCGTAAGCTGCAATGGTTCCGACTGCGACCAGAGAATTCATATCTGGTGCCAGACGTAATAAAGCTGGAATACCATGCTGATAAAAACGCCGTCCCGGAATAATCAGCACCAAAGTGGTCAGTACAAACTGCAGATACCAGCTGTTCTGGGTTCCCAGCGTATGGGCAATAAAATGATGAAATGCCGGAATCAGATGCGAGCCCATTTCCAGAATAAATACAGGCGCTGTCAGAATGACTGCAAGCCATAAATCTCGTTTCAGTTGTGCCGTTTCATTGGCTTTCTTTTCCTGAAAAGCACCATGACTATCTGCCGACATATCCGTACCGGATTTTACTGTAGCCTGATAACCGGCTTTCTCCACAGCAGCAATCAAGGCCGGAATCTGGGAATGTAAGGCTTTCACCCAGGCCGTTTCGGTGGCCAGATTGACCTGTGCTTCGCTGACACCTTCTACTTTCAATAAAGCTTTTTCCACACGTGCCACACATGAAGCGCAAGTCATGCCTTCAATAGCCAGTTCAATGCGATCGCTCTGAATATCAAAACCGGCTTTTTGCACGGCTTGAGTCAGCTTGGACAATGGCACAGAATTGATCGCACTCACATGCGCCTTTTCAGTGGCCAGATTCACTTGTGCATCCAACACGCCTTCCACTTTTTTTAGGGCTTTTTCTACGCGAGCCACACAGGATGCACAGGTCATCCCTTCAATGTTCAAATCAAACTGTTGCGTCGGTACATCGAAACCGGATTTTTCAATTGCTTGAACCAGCGCAGCGGCAGCAATCGGCTGCTGGCTTTTAATAAAAGCTTTTTCAGTCGACAGGTTGACAGATGCCTCGACCACACCTTCAATTTTTTTCAAGGCTTTTTCCACCCGAGCGACACAGGAGGCACAGGTCATACCGCCAATCTGCACCTGCTGCTCATATAAGCGGTTGCTGTCTTGTTCTACCATGCCCATCTCCATGCCTCAACTCACTGTTGATGTTATAGCTTAAACATTCCCATCATGGTAAGGTCAAGTCCTTCATCTGACTATTTTAAAAATAATGCAGCGTCCTGCTGCGATTTAAAACTACCCAATAAAAAAGCCCGAAGATGACTTCGGGCTTGTATGCCAGTATTTAAAATATAAAATGCATCAATGTTATTCGGCAGAAATATCTTCAAATAAGATCGAAGACAGGTAACGTTCACCACCGTCTGGCAAAATCACCACAATATTTTTACCAGCATTTTCAGGGCGAGCCGCCAATTGTGCCGCGGCTGCCATAGCCGCGCCACTTGAAATGCCGACCAGGATACCTTCCTGAGCCGCCGTTTTACGTGCCCACTCGACTGCATCTGCGCTATTAATGGCAATCACTTCATCAACGAGGTCTAAATCCAGATTACCCGGAATGAAGTTGGCACCAATCCCCTGAATTTTGTGTGGTCCAGGTGTAATGTCTTCACCGCGTTTGGCCTGACCAATAATTGCAGACTCAGCGGGTTCCACCGCCACTGAATATAAAGGCTTATTTTTTACCTTTTCAAAGTAGCGTGAAATACCGGTAATGGTTCCACCCGTTCCGACACCTGCGACCAGAATATCGACATTGCCCGCAGTCGCTTCCCAGATTTCTGGGCCCGTAGTTTCTTCATGAATTTTAGGGTTAGCAGGATTTTCAAACTGTTGTGGTAGATAGTACAGTTCAGGATTTTCATTGACTAGACGTTGTGCTTCTTCAATCGCGCCTTTCATGCCTTTGGCCGGATCAGTCAGTACCAGATTGGCACCCAATGCTTTCACCACCTTACGGCGTTCAATACTCATGCTTGAAGGCATGGTCAAAGTAATGTCATAACCTTTGGCTGCCGCAACAAAAGCCAATGCAATACCGGTATTGCCGCTGGTTGGCTCGACAATATGCATACCGGATTTGAGCTTGCCAGATTTTTCAGCATCATTAATCAACGCTGCACCAATACGACACTTGACTGAAAATGCCGGATTACGGCTTTCAATTTTCGCAAGTACCGTGGCCGGAGCGGAAATCACACGATTAATACGAACAAGCGGTGTATTTCCAATCGCGTCTGCATTATTACTATAAACCGCTATACCTAAATTATTCGGTGTTGGAAAAGCTGAATCTGTACTCATGATGATATCCCTGATGTTATTGGTTCAAGTCGCTTAAACATCATACAAGCATTTTTTTGCTTTGTAGATGTTTGATGAAACTTGCACTTCATTGCACGAATGTGAACTAAAATACTTTCTACACTATGCAATAAATTTATCTTATCTATCAATATTTAAAATATAATTTTAATTGATAATTCAATTCATTAAAAACCATAAAACTTAACTGTTTTTAGCAAGGTATTACGGGCTAAGACCCGTATAATTAGCGGGCTGTAACTTTATAATGGACATATTGAATGAAAACCGATTTTGAAATCACGACTATGCGCGATTCAGCAGAACAGGTCGTCGGCATTTTAAAATCTCTGGCCAATACCGACCGTCTTCTTATTTTATGTCATCTGTCTCAAGCGGAACTGAATGTTTCAGAAATTGAGGAAATAACTGAGATTAAACAGCCGACTCTTTCCCAACAGCTCATGATGCTGCGTAAAAGCGATGTGGTAGATACCCGACGCGATGGCAAACAGATTTATTATTCAATTAAAGATCAAAATTTGATTGTGGTCTTAAATACCCTTTATCGATTGTATTGCGGCAATCCAGCTAAATAAAGAATCTTTCTTTTTTCAGTCATCAAGATGAATTTCTTTAAACTCTTATTGATGTCGTTTTAAATCATTAAGATCACGATCATAAGTTTTCGAATGATACGTGACTGACCCAGATGATTCATTTTAAACATGAATCATCAAGAAGCTAGATCAGCTAAGACTTCTTAGCAGAATTTGTGCATAATATATCTATATTTGTGATTTAGACCTTTTTATGCCAAATTCCAAGTCTAAACTTCTGCATAAACTGCCTGCCTGGGCATGGTTAAGCCACTATACGCCGGTCAAATTTAAGTCCGATGTGCTAGCCGCCCTGATTGTGGTGGCGATGCTGGTGCCTCAAGGGATGGCGTATGCCATGCTGGCAGGACTGCCGCCGATCATGGGCTTATATGCAAGCATCCTGCCGATGATCATTTATGCGCTGCTCGGTGGGAGTTCAACTCTATCGATTGGCCCCGTGGCCATCATTTCCATGATGACTTTTGCTACGCTTAATCCACTTTTTGAAGTCGGCTCACCGGTCTATATCGAAGCTGCGACTTTATTGGCACTGATGGTTGGCATTATTTCCCTGCTTTTAGGATTATTCCGTTTTGGTTTTCTGATCCAGTTGATCAGTCATCCGGTGATCCAAAGCTTTATTATTGCCTCTGCCTTATTGATTGCTTTTGGACAGTTAAAGTTTTTGGTTGATCTTCCCTTAAAAGCCAATAACATTCCGGAGTTTGCCAGCAGTCTGCTGCAATATTTCCCGCTGCTGCACGTGCCCAGCCTGATTTTCGGCCTGCTCTCTATCGGTCTGCTGATCTATCTGCCCAAGTTATTAAAATCTCAGGCTGTCCAAAGCCGGCTTGGCTCTACAGATTTTTTAGTCCGTGCGGTGCCGCTGATTTTGGTGTGTCTGGGGATTGCGGCGATTGTCTTTCTGGATTTAAAGCTTCAGGGTATTAAAACGGTCGGTGCAATTCCTTCCGGTTTTCCACCCTTGTCTTTTCCACACTGGAACTGGGAATTGGTGATGACCTTGTTACCGGGTGCCAGCATGATCGCCATGATCAGTTTTGTGGAGTCACTATCGATTGCTCAAGCCACGGCCTTACAGCAACGCAGTCATTTAAACAGTAATCAGGAACTGATCGCGCTCGGTCTGGCCAATATCAGTGCAGGCGTGAGTTCAGCTTTTCCTGTGACCGGCAGCCTGTCGCGGACGGTGGTGAATGCCGATGCCGGTGCCAAATCACCTATGGCCGGTGTTTTATCCTCGATTCTGATTATTTTCGTGAGCCTGTTCTTTACCGGATTTTTTGAAGATCTGCCGCTGACCATTCTGGCCGCGACGATTATTGTTTCCATCTGGAAGCTGGTTAATTTTCAGCCATTTTTTGATGCCTGGCGCTATTCCAAGGCAGATGGCCTTGCCATGTGGATTACCTTTCTGGGCGTGGTTCTTATTGATATTTCGACCGGTTTGATCATTGGGATCGTATCGACATTTGTGCTGATGTTATGGCGAATCAGCCGACCGCATATTGCGGTTGTCGGTCTAGTGGAAGGAACCCAGCATTTTCGCAATATTCAGCGGCATCAGGTCAGTACCTCAAACCGGGTGCTGTCACTGCGGATTGATGAGAATCTGACATTTCTGAATGCCAATAGCTTTAAAGGTTATCTGATCAATGCGATCAGCCTGAATGACCAGCTGCAACATGTGATTATTAACTGTTCCAGCATCAGTGCGATTGATCTGAGTGCCTTGGAAATGCTGGAAGATTTAAATGCGGAACTGGCCAAACTGGATATTCGTCTGCATTTTGCCGAAGTCAAAGGTCCGGTCATGGACAAGCTGCAAGCTTCTAAATTGATGACGCATTTGAGCGGTCGGATTTATCTGACCCATTTTCAGGCGATTCAGGACCTGGCGCCAGAGATCTTTGAGCAGCATAAAGATTATACAATTTAAGACAGCAGATACTTGAACTTATGGCCGAAAATTCCAACCGGTCATAAGTTCTAACTTTTTAAATTTTCAAATATAATTTGAATTTATCTATTTAACTTTGATATTTATTTCATGAATACAATTTTAGAAGTGGTGATTTATTCATCATTTTAAGAAGTTTTTCTTCAATATAAGCAATGTTTTAAAGCAATTAATTTTAGAATAAATGAATAATATCAATATCTTGGTTTTTATATGAAAATATATTTTAAGCCTTGTTTAAATTAAGTATAAAATAGCGCAACTTTTTCCCAAATTTAGCCCTCGTAATTTTCACAAGGCAACCTTATGTTTTCTGCCCTTATGCGCATGAGCTTAGTCTCTCGAATCATCATCGCCATTATTTTAGGTGTGGGTGTGGCTGTGGTATTTCCCGAAGCTACTCCCTCATTAAGCCTATTGGGCGACCTGTTTATTAAAGCCTTGAAGTCTGTTGCACCGATTCTGGTTTTCATTTTAGTGTTAGCTTCTATCGCGAATTTTAAGGTGGGTCAATCCAACACCCCCATCAAACCGATTATGATCATGTATGCAGTGGGTATGTTCCTTGCTGCACTGAGCGCCGTGGTTGCGAGTATCTTATTTCCAAGTACGCTGTTTCTGGATATCGCTGCACAAGCTGACTTACAGCCACCTGGCAGTCTGGTAGAAATCCTGAAGAATTTACTGCTCAGTTTTGTTACCAATCCGGTCGTTGCGATTGCTGAAGCAAACTTTATTGGTATTCTGGCTTGGGCAGTGGCCTTGGGTATTGCCTTCCGTCATGCATCTGATAGTACCAAAACGCTTTTAAATGATGCGGCCTTTGCGGTTAATTATGTGATCCGTCTGGTGATCAATTTCGCGCCTGTGGGTATTTTTGGTCTGGTGGCAGTCACTTTTGCTGAATCTGGTCTGGACACGCTGACGAGCTATGTACATTTGTTGACTGTATTGTTAGGCACAATGGTGTTTGTTGCACTGGTCATCAATCCGTTGCTTGTTGCTGCCGTTACTCGCAAAAATCCTTATCCACTGGTGTTCACCTGCTTACGTGAAAGTGGCATTACCGCCTTCTTTACCCGTAGTTCAGCAGCCAACATTCCGGTCAATCTGGACTTGGCGAAACGTCTGGGTGTTAAAGAATCGACTTCAAGCATTGCCATCCCTCTGGGAGCGACCATCAATATGGGTGGTGCATCAGTGACTATTACGGTTCTCGCCTTGGCAGCAGTCAATACCTTGGGCATTAGCGTGGACTTTAGTACCATGCTGATTCTTTCTGTGGTGGCAACCGTCTCGGCATGTGGTGCTTCTGGTGTTGCAGGCGGTTCATTGTTACTGATTCCAGTTGCATGCGGCCTGTTTGGGATTTCTTCGGATATTGCCATGCAAGTCGTTGCGATTGGTATGGTCATCAGCGTATTGCAGGATTCTACTGAAACCGCGCTAAATTCATCGACCGATGTTTTATTTACTACAGCAGTAGACCGCGCATCAAATTGATTTTATATTGATTAATCAATATGTTTAGCCAATGATGTTGTTATGCCATTACAGCGTTTACCTACCTGGGTACAATTAGGGGCGTTTTTTCTTGCGGTCAATGCCGGCATGATTAACGTCCTGGGGCTGGTGACGGTACTGCACCAGTCTGTTTCACATATGACCGGTAATGTCAGCATGCTGGCCATGGCCCTGCTAAACTGGCAACCAGAACAGATGTTGTATCTCTTTTTGGTCACACTCTGCTATGTCATTGGTTCATCCTATAGCGGGCTCATTCTTGGAAATAGTCACTTTCGCCTAGGGCAACTTTATGGTTACCCTTTAAGTCTGGTGGCTATTTTTATTTTGATCTGCTGGTTATTGTTGCCCTATTTCCCGCGCTACGCCTTGTTATGGGCCTGTGTTGCCATGGGGGTGCAAAATGCCATGGTCAGCCATTATAAAGGTGCCATCATTCGCACCACGCATTTATCTGGCGTACTGACCGACCTTGGCTTGGCGATGGGCTACCGGTTGCGCGGTTTAGAGGTAGAATCACGACGTGTGGTTTTGCATCTGCTTATTTTGCTCGGTTTTTTAAGCGGCGGCATTCTTGCCAGCTGGCTATATCCTTATTTAAAATTAAATGCATTCCTGATCCCGGCAGTGCTGAGTCTGGTTCTCAGTCTCACGTATTGGGTGATTTATTTACGTTATCGACATCAACACGACTAATATCTGGACATTCTCATGGTTAAAAATGCATTGCAGGCACAATTGTTAAAGGCAGGATTGGTCGATAATAAAAAAGCCAAAAAACTGTCTAAACAGGCTGTGCATGAAAAACGCACCGGTGACGGTACCGAGGCTGAAATCAAGGCCAAGATTGAACAAGATAAACAGCAAAAAATGGCCAAAGATCAGGCAATTGAGCTAGAGAAAAAAGCAGCTTTGCAGGAAAAAGAACTGAAAGCCGCAATCATGCAAATGATTAATCAGCACAAAATCCGTAATACTGACGGCGATGCGGTGTATCAGTTTATTGATGACAGCAAAATCAAAAAAGTCTATTTGAACCAGCAAATCTATAATGCGCTGGTGGCAGGCAGTCTGGTCATTGCACGTGAAAATGACAGCTATGCTTTCTTGCCAAAAGCGCTGGCAGATCGTATCAATGCGAAAATGCCCGGCTTTATCATTGTGAATAATTCAGAGAAAAATGAAGAAACCACCGATGAAGAAGATCCATATGCAGCTTATGTCATTCCTGATGATTTGATGTGGTAAGTATCGCGATATCATTACTGAAATATCGAAGATCATAAACCGGCGAAGTCGCCGGTTTTTTATTTGTAGGCACTTTTATTGAACGATTTGCACCAATAGATATGTTTTAAAAAGTTATCCAATATTAAAAAATCTGATCCAAACCTATAAACTTGATCTAAATTTTTGATTGAAGAGAAAGATCGTTTGGAACAGTTTAATTTTATTCGGAATATTCAAGAATGGGCAAATCAGTACCCATGGCTGGAAATGCTATCTTCACTGAGTATTGTGATTTTACTGGCGATTCTTGCCAATCTATTTGCCAAACAGATTGTGGTACGCGGAATACGTCAACTGATTTCCAGAATGCCTTTTGCCAATAATCAGATTTTTGCTGAGCATAGCGTGATTCGCCGGATTGCCAATATTGTTCCGGCAGTGGTGATCATGAACGGGATTACCACGGTACCGCATTTATCTGACAAGGTTGAGTCCTTTGTGCAAATGGGGGCACAGGCTTTTATCTTCCTGACGATTGCCCTGGCTCTTGGTGAATTACTGAATATTTTTAACCTGGTCTATCAGCGTAATCCCAAGTCACGTAACAAACCGATTAAAGGTTATTTGCAGCTGGTCAAACTGATTATCTTTATTGTCTGTGGCCTGATGATTCTCGGCACTTTCCTGAAAAAGGATGTCTTTACCTTGCTGGCTGGCTTCGGTGCCATGGCCGCGGTGTTGATGCTGGTCTTTCAAAATACCATTTTGTCACTGGTGGCGTCAGTGCAGATTTCATCTTATGACATGGTGCGTATTGGCGACTGGATCGAAATGCCCTCGCTGAATGCGGACGGCGATGTCATTGATATGTCATTACATACCATTACGGTACAGAACTTTGATAAAACGGTGACCACCATTCCGACCAATAAACTGGTGACGGATACCTTTAAAAACTGGCGTGGTATGCAGGAAGCCAGTGCGCGCCGGATCAAACGCTCGATTCATAT
The DNA here is from genome assembly GCF_015602705.1 of Acinetobacter lwoffii. Lineage (NCBI taxonomy): Bacteria > Pseudomonadati > Pseudomonadota > Gammaproteobacteria > Moraxellales > Moraxellaceae > Acinetobacter > Acinetobacter lwoffii. The sequence goes on along the minus strand of NZ_CP059081.1, from coordinate 1,442,301 downwards.
TGATCAAAGCAGCGTGCATTTTATGTCGGCTGAAGAACAGAACAAGCTGAAAAATTTTATTCTGCTCGATCAGTACCTGAATACCAAATCAGAAGAGCTGGAACAATTTAACCTGCAACTGAGTCATCATTCGCAATATAACCAGCGTCGTCTCACCAATCTGGGAACTTTCCGTGCCTATGTAGAGTTTTATCTGCAACAACATTCGGGCATTAGTAAAAATCATTCCCTGATGGTGCGCCAATTGCAGCCAACCAGTGAGGGTTTACCATTAGAGATTTATGCCTTTACTAATACCACCGCCTGGGTGGAGTATGAAAATATCCAGTCGGATATCATGGATCATCTGCTGGCGATTATTCCGGAATTTGGATTAAAGGTCTATCAAGCGCCTTCAGGTCTTGATTTAAAGGAAGCATTTACTCAACCGTCTTCTATTATTACTTAAATACAAGTCATCCAATCTCAAGCCTGAGGTGCTGCTGCATTTCAGGCTTTTTTATTTCCTCATCTATTTAAAACCTGACTGGCATAAATCTGGCTTTAGTTTAATTTTTATAATCCAAGTTTTAATTGAGTGAATCATTTTGTGGCAATTTCACCCAATTACGGGCTTAAAAAAACAGAATCCTTTATAATTCCCGAAAAGCAAAATGCATGATAAGAGTACGATAATGTTTCGATGGCTTGAAAGACTGGTTGACCCCTATCCCACCAAAAATCTGAACCAACCTTTACCGACCAAGTTTTTTCCATTTGTCTGGCGGGCAGCCTATGGAGTCCGCCGTTATTTGCTGATTCTGGTACTGTGTACTGCCGGTGCTGCCAGCTTCGAAGCTTTTCTGTATTCAAAAATTGGTGAGCTGGTGAACTGGCTCAGTAAAAGCCAGCCCGATACTTTTCTGGAACAGCATGCTAGCAATTTAACCTTACTGAGTATTGTTCTTCTGGCCAATATTTTTTTCGCTAGCGCCCAATCCCTAATTAAGCATCAGATTTTGTATAGCAATTTCCCGATGCGTTTACGCTGGCGCTTTCATAATCTGCTCATGAAACAAAGCCTGGATTTTTTCCACAATGATTTTGCCGGACGATTATCGGCCAAAGTTATGCAAACCGCTCTGGCAGTACGCGAATTCTGGGTCATTCTGGGTGACATGCTGGCTTATGTGCTGATTTATTTCATCACCATCAATATTGTTTTGGGTGCAATTTCACCCTTGCTGATCATTCCATTGATGGTCTGGCTAGCCTTGTTTATCTGTGCAGCGTGTTATTTCATTCCACGTTTGAGCAAAATTTCCAATGCTCAGGCGGATGCCCGTGCCGTCATGACCGGGCGTATCACGGATGCCTATACCAATATTCAGACTGTCAAGCTGTTTGCTCATGCCGGTCGTGAAAGCCAGTATGCCAAGACCTCTATGCAGGAATTTATGGTAACGGTATATAAACAGATGCGTCTGGGTGCCCAATACGAAATCAGTATTTTACTGCTGAGTGTAGTGTTATATGGCGGCGTACTGGGTACTGCGATCTGGTTGTGGATGGAAGGTCAGGCCGAGCTGGGCATTATTGCTGCAACTACAGCAATGGTACTGAAACTGAACAGTATTGCCGAATTTATGATGTGGCAGACCTCTGCCCTGTTTGAAAATGTCGGTACCATTCAGGATGGTATGAAAACTTTAGGCCGCAAAATTGCCATTGAAGATAAACCGGGTGCCAAAGAGCTACAGCTCAATCACGGTGAAATTAAATTCGAAAATGTCAGCTTTGCCTATAATGATAAAAACGTGATTGATCAGTTTAATCTGACCATTCGCCCAGGTGAAAAAATTGGTATTGTCGGCCGTTCAGGTGCAGGGAAATCTACCCTGATTCAACTGTTGCTGCATTTTTATCATATTAACCAGGGTCGTATCTTGATTGATGGTCAGGATATTGACGATGTGACTCAGGACAGTTTGCGCAAGAATATTGCATTAGTGACTCAAGATACTTCACTGCTACATCGCACTGTCGCGGAAAACATTAAATATGGTCGTCCAGATGCGACTGATGAAGAAATGTTTGAAGCTGTGCGTAAAGCCAAAGCAGAAGAATTTATTCCTAATCTGACGGATTTGCGTGGCAAAAAAGGCTATGAAGCCTATGTCGGTGAACGTGGCGTGAAACTTTCCGGCGGACAGCGTCAGCGAATTGCAATTGCACGTGTATTCCTGAAAGATGCGCCGATTCTGATTCTGGATGAAGCGACCAGTGCGCTGGATTCTGAAGTCGAAGCAGCAATTCAAAACAGTCTGGACGACTTGATGCAAGGTAAAACCGTGATTGCAATTGCGCATCGCCTGTCTACCATTGCCCAGATGGATCGTCTGATTGTACTGGATCAAGGTCGAATCGCCGAGCAAGGCACGCATGATGAACTGGTGGCATTAAATGGCATCTATGCCCAACTTTGGCAGCGTCAAACTGGTGGCATGCTGATTCAGCAACAGGTCAAAGCATCAAAAGATCATGAATAATATGATCTGTAGAAGATTTCAAAACTTCTGATCATTTGCTCGTCCTTAATATTGAACAGGTCTGGAAAAAGGAAAACTTTGCCAGACCTCTCTTTTTAAAATTTTCTCTACAGATGAACAGCAAGTTGCCATCTATCTGGTATTTTAATGAAATGACATAACTCTCTAGTTCTGAAAGCTCTCTGAAGAAGTCCTATTCAATGCTTAAGCAATTTCCTTGTCCTTAGTCAGCCAATGCAGAGATGTGTCCGGTTCAATAAAATAATTTTAATTTCATCAATAAAATTATGTGGTTTAAATTGATTTTAATGCTGAATTTAGACTAATCTGCCAGTGGCAGAGTCACAATCGCCAAAATTTTGTCCAACAATTTTAATGAAAAATTTGGCGGCTTCATGCCAATATCTATTTATAAATAAAAAAATTTGAATGAGTGCAACGGATCGCGCATGAAAACAATTGCTCCACGCCAAGACCAAGGAATTCCAGGTGTTTACGGTCTCCTGCTTCTCGATGTCATTTCCCGCTGGGGTTATAACAATGAATCGCTTTTCCAACCTTTTAGCCTGACCAGTGAACAGTTGGCAGATCCTGATTTTCGTATTCCAACCCCTGTCGCCAACGAACTGGTCAAATATGCCCTGAAACTGACCGGAGAGCCGACCTTGGGTTATCATCTCGGCACACAGATGCGGATCTCGATTCATGGCTTTATTGGCTATGCGATTATGACGGCGAATAATATTACCGATGCGCTGGTACTGGCGAATCGATTTATTCAACTTCGTTTACCCTTCCTGCAACTGTTTTTCTCGACTTTTGGTGCTAAAGCCACGGTACAGCTGCAAACCGATATTCAGCTTGAACCGCTGCGCACCGAAATTTCCATTGCCTTGATGATTGGTCTGATCAGTATGGCCAAAGCCATTACAGGCGTTACCGATGCCACGGGAGAAATCGACTTCGATTTTAAGAAGCCGGAAGGTTTTGAACGCTTTATGGCGAAGTTTCCAACGCATCAGTTCCGTTTTGAACAACCGCATTTAATTCTGAGCTTTGATAAAAGTTACCTGATGAATAAGCTGGTGCACGCCGATCCGATTGCCAGCCAGATTGCGATTAACCAGTGTGAAACGGAACTTTCTGCCTTGGGCGAACGGCATCGGATTGCGATGCGCGTCCGAGATATCTTGACCCATGCCGAGCAGCATTATCTGAGTATTGAAAGTGTGGCAGATCGCTTACACATGTCTGACCGCACCTTAAAACGTCAACTCGCCGCCGAAGGCACCTCCTTTTCTACCCTAGTCGATGAAGTTCGTTACCGGCATGCCACCTCATTATTGTCCCGGACAGATTTCACTCTGGAACAGATTGCCGATGAACTGGGTTATAGTGATGTCGCCAATTTTAGCCGGGCGTTTAAACGCTGGAGTGGCCGCAGCCCGAGCAACTGGCGCAAAGATCCTTATTTATAAAGGAGCATAAGCCTTTTGTTTTTCTTAAAAAGAATGTATAAAACATGTCAAAAATGATCTTAAGATTTTTAAGGAGTTATCAATGAATCATCCTGCAGAATTAAAGTACGCAAGTACACATGAATGGGTCCGCATTGAGGGTGATCTTGTTGTGACCGGTATTTCCGACCATGCACAGGATGCGTTAGGCGATTTGGTCTATGTCGAAGCACCAGATCTTGATTCACATATCACTGCGGGCGAACAAGCTGGCGTGGTTGAATCAGTAAAAACAGCTTCTGATATTCATGCGCCGGTGTCTGGTGTGGTAGTTGAAATCAATCCTGATCTTGAAGATGATCCTGATTTCATTAATGACGACCCATATGGCAAAGGCTGGATTTATAAAATCAAGCCAGACAATATGGCCGATGTCGAAAAGCTGCTTTCCAATACAGAATATGAAGCTGGCCTCTAAACTGGTCTAAGATTCAGATAATCAGCCTCCGGGCTGATTTTTTTATTAAAGATTAATCGTTGTATTTCCCAGTTCAAATTAAATTTCATGCATTTATCATGAAATATCATTGTATTTTTCACTTATTTTTCACTTATTTTTCCTAAAGTCTTGCTCATATCCATTTCGCTCCTGAATAGGTCGCGCTTATTTATAACAATAATTTCCCATGCTGAGCCCAGCGTCTTACAGCATATCATTTTAGGAAAATCATGAACGCCATTGCAGCGCTATTATGGACCAAGTCATTTATCCTTTGTCTGGCCAACAATCTGTTTTTATTTATTTTCTATTTTGCACAAACTACAATTTTGCCGATTTATATCTTAAAAGAATTAGGCGGCAACCTGACCCAGGCGGGGCTGGCCATGACCTTGTTTATGGTGTCTGCCATTGCTGTGCGACCTTTTAGCGGTTTAATTATCGAAAAATTTGGGGTACGTAGAACCCTGATTATTTCTGAAGTGTTCTTTAGCCTGTTTTCACTTACTTATCTGTTGGCAGATCAAGTCACGATTCTGTTTATCATCCGTTTCTTACATGGCATCTGGTTCAGTATCTTGACCACAGTTTGCGTGCCTGTTGTGAACCAGTTTATTCCGGAGCAGCGTAAAGGTGAAGGCATGGGCTATTTTGTCATGTCGGTTAATCTGGGGATTGTCTTAGGTCCGTTAATAGGTCTAAGCCTGATGGAATACTGGTCTTATTTTCAGGTCAGTATGCTATTGATCGTCTTGGTTTTTATCGGATTTGCCTTCTGTTTTTTGATTCCGGTCAAAGAACCTGAAAAAATCATCAAAAATACTAATAAGAAAACCTCGCTTGAGCTGACAGATTTTGTGGAAAAGAAAGTGCTGCCTGTCGCAGTATTGGCCATGCTGATTTCTTTTTCTTATGCGAGCATCATGTCTTTTATCGCACCCTTCGCAGCCAGCAAGGATTTAATGGCCTATGCAGGTTTATTCTTTGTGGTTTTTGCGATTTCCATGATGAGCTTACGGCCGATCACCGGAAAGATTTATGATCGTAAAGGCCCGCAATATGTGATTTATCCGGCATTGCTGGCTTTTAGTTCGGGTTTATTTTTACTGAGCCAGATTCAGAGCTTATGGGGATTTATGCTGGCTGCAGTCATGGTTGGTGTGGGCTTTGGTAGTGTGCAGCCGTGTATTCAAACTTTGGCGATTCAATGTGCGCCCAAGCATCGAATTGGCTATGCAACTTCAACTTTTTATACGTTTTATGACCTGGGTATTGCCATCGGTTCACTACTGATTGGTGCCATCATTGCAGCTTACAGTTATCAGTTTGCTTTTATGCTATGCGGTATTTTAACCTTAAGCAGTATTGTTTATTTTAAGCTGGTGGTGCAACGTAAAACCGTCTAGTTTTATGGATTGAATCGAATAATAAATAAGATCAATAAAAAACAGGCAGAAAATTCTGCCTGTGATTTTTTGAGCAAATATTTATTCTGACACCGAAGTATTCTCTGCTTGTTTCTCTTCCGCTTTTGGCTCTTGCATCATGGTGAATTGGGTTGCCTCTGTGGCTACGGTAGTGTCCTGTCGGTTACTTTTCAGCTTGATTTGTAAGCGCAGTTCATTGGTCGAATCGGCATTGCGCAAGGCTTCTTCATAAGAAATTTCACCCTGGTTATACAGGTCAAATAAGGCCTGGTCAAAGGTCTGCATGCCCAGTTCACGGGATTTAGCCATAATGGCTTTCAGCTCATGAAACTCGCCTTTCAGGATCAGGTCGGAAATCAAAGGCGTATTCAGCATGATTTCAATCGCTGCCCGACGGCCTTTACCATCTTGAGTCCGAATCAGACGCTGTGAAATAATTGCCTTCATATTTGAAGACAAATCCATCAATAACTGATTCCGGCGTTCTTCAGGGAAGAAGTTGATAATCCGATCCAAAGTCTGGTTGGCATTATTGGAATGCAGAGTTCCCAAACACAAATGGCCAGTTTCCGCAAAAGCAATCGCATGTTCCATAGTTTCAGTATCGCGAATTTCCCCGATCAGAATTACATCCGGAGCCTGACGCAAGGTATTTTTCAGCGCATTATGCCAGGAATGGCAGTCCACTCCGACTTCACGATGAGTAATCATGGATTTTTTATGCTTGTGCACATATTCAACCGGATCTTCTACGGTAATGATATGCCCGGCTGAATTTTCATTTCGATAGTCAATCATGGCTGCGAGTGAAGTTGATTTACCGGAACCTGTTCCTCCGACTACCAATACCAGTCCACGTTTTTCCATAATCACATGTTTCAGAGATTCCGGTAATTTCAGCTTCTGGAAATTTGGAATTTCTGCAGTAATGGTACGAATTACCATACCGACATTAAGTTGTTGTACAAACACATTGACCCGAAAACGGGAAACACCTGGCACGGTGATGGCAAAATTGCACTCAAGTTCAGTTTCAAATTCTTTACGCTGTTTATCATTCATCAGACTGTAGGCAAACAGCTTGGTTTTTTCAGCTGTGAGTTCCTGCTGTCCAAAAGGTTTCATTAAGCCTTGATGTTTAATACTCGGTGGAAAATCAGCCGTAATAAATAAATCTGAACCGCCATATTCCACCACCTTGGTCAGCATGTGATGCATGAATTTTTTTGCTTCGTCCAACAATTCTGCCGTGAACATCTTTTCCCCCGGAAATGCACAACTGCACAAATCTCAATCTTAGATTTATGCCAAATATTTTAATTTCATTGTGCAGCGTTTTATAAATATGCTCAAATATATTTGATTTATAAAGAAAATATTTTTTAATATTTATGTGACCTACTTCAATAAAAATTAAATTAAGTAGAAGTATTCAAGCTTTTTAAAGCAACTCTGCCAAAAAAAATAGGATTGTAATTTTAAAGGTTGAATTCTGTTAGACGATTCATTATTTGTCATTTGCGACATATAGAATGTTATTTTTCTTTCTTTATGATTACCAACTCCCCTATTTTTTATGTACCAATTTCGGTTCTATTAGATGTAATAATGAATTATGAAAAATAGGATAATGTTTATGAAAATTGAACAAAATCGTGGAACTTTGCTCAAATAACAGGCGTGAAACTTGGTAAATTATTAAAAAAGCCCGATTCAGCTAAGTTAGGCTTTTTATTTGACTATAAAAATATGATTTATATAAAATAAAATAGAGAATTTCGTATAAGGTGTATTATGTTAATTTTAGGAAATCTTAAGATAATTATTAATGAGTGGCTTAATGAATAAAGAAATTTCTGTATTACTGCATGACGTTCCTACTCATGCAGATTACGCATGTGATGCAACCGATTTAGATCTAGAAGATATTCCTGAAGATCGTATAGAAAAAGTCATAAATTTATTAAATTCTTCTGATGAAAATACTGTCTTTGAAGCAGCAAAACTTTTGACTCATTGGGGACAGTCATCTGGTTTTGATGTATTAGTAAATTTATTAAATGAGAATAAATTAGACGGTTATATAGATCATCGTTTACATGGTTATGATGATACACTGCAGCATGTACTTCGCGCTTTTGTCAGCTATTGGGCAACCCAAGCTGACTTAGGATTTAGTGAGCAGGCTAGAAGTAAAATATTCCCTCCTATACAAAAAATTATCGAAAAATCTAACATTCAACCATTTGATATCGCAGGTGTATTTTGGGTAATTGAAAAGTATAAATATAGTGAATATATTCCTTTGATAAAAAATCATTTAACTCAAATAATTGATCATCCTAAACTACATTTTTGGAAAATACATGATGCTATTGATCTTATGCTCAAGTTGGATCCTGAGTTTGTTCATAATTTATTAAATGAAAAAGGCAAAACATTAGAAGACTTTAAAATTAGTAGTTTATAAAGCCTTTCATTTAACATAATGGCGATTATACGAAAGGCCCTTGTTAGAACCCATTTAAAGTGTCTATATTCTCACCAATAAAAATGTCTGGTTTATGATGGTTTTTATCACCATGGACTGGATATAAAATATAGATGCTGATCACTATGTCCGATAAAGAAATTCAACGTCTTGCAGTTCTGCAAGACGTTAGAGATCATCGTATTACCCAGGTCCGTGCTGCTGAAATCCTGAATCTTTCCACCCGTCAAATTACCCGGTTATTGCAGAAGCTCAATCAAGATGGTGTCTCAGGTATGGCACATGCCAGTCGTGGTCAACCGGGTCATCGTCGCCATGACGTCCTGTTAAAATCAGAATGTCTTTCCATTATTTCTGAACATTTACTTGGCTTTGGTCCTACATTGGCTCATGAGAAGCTCAGCAGCATGTTTGGCCTGCATATCCCGGTAGAAACGGTTCGTCGCTGGATGACTGCAAATGACCTCTGGATTCCTCGATCCAAGCGCCTGAAACGTCCATATCAGCCTCGATACAACCGTGATTGCTTCGGTGAGCTGATCCAGATCGATGGCTCATATCATGACTGGTTTGAAGGTCGAGCTTCCAAATGCTGCTTGCTAGTTTATATCGATGACGCCACTGGAAAGCTGTTGCATCTGCGCTTTTGTGAGGCTGAAACGACCTTTGATTATATGCTTTCAACCCGAGCCTACATTGAGCAATACGGCAAGCCTTTAGCGTTTTATAGCGATAAACACTCGGTATTCCGAGTGAATCAGAAATCGAGCCAAGATAGCCAGATCACGCAATTTGGGCGGATTCTGAATGAGTTAAATATTGATATTATCTTCGCCAACTCACCCCAGGCCAAAGGCCGTGTGGAACGTGCCAATAGAACACTCCAGGATCGCCTGATCAAGGAAATGCGCCTAGAAGGTATCTGTTCAATTGCCGAGGCAAATGCCTGGCTGCCCTGCTTTATTGAGCATTTCAATCAGAAGTTTGCCAAGTGTGCGCGAGACTCAAAGAATTTACATCGGCCATTAACCGAATCTCATCTTGAACTGGATGATATTTTTACCTGGCAGGAACTGCGTAAGGTCACCAAGAATCTGACCCTGACCTATGACAAATGTATTTATCTGCTTGAACCGACAGAGCTGAATCATAAGCTTGTTGGGCAATATATTTCATTTCTGGAGTACCCGGATGGGACTGTGGCCCTCATGCACGAGGGACGAAAGCTCAACTACAGCATTTTCAATAAATTAGCTGGGCTACAGCAGAATGAGATCGTTGAGAATAAACGGTTAGGTACAGTTCTGGCACATATTCAGCAACAGCATGAAGAGTTGGAAAAACAGAATAAACGTTCCCGTCTCAAGAAAAGTATGCCGAGTTGTAAAGCTCAGAAAGCTGTTATTGAACAAAGAAAGTTAAATCCTGTGCTTGACTCTTGTGGTTAAAAACAGGACATTTTAAATGGTTTATCGCATAGACATTTTAATTGGTGAATAACACAGTGTTGTAAGTCCAAAATAGAAATATCCGCTTTCAGACTCTGGCATTGATTATGCCACCTAACATTAAAAGTGACATTGGCCATACGTTTTTAGCCAAATTATGCGTTGCCCAGATCCTCAGTATTAATCGGTAGAAAGTGTGCGTGATCTAGACTGCTCAAGCATAGATATTTGAGTACTTTCCGCCTGCAAAACTGGGTTAAGACGATTACTTTTCAATTTGATTTGCAAGCGCAGTTCATTATTGGAGTCCGCATTACGCTCAGCATATGGTGCATAAATTTACGTGCTTCATCAAGCAATTCTGTTGTATACATATCGAGATTCCTGAGATCATGACTGGTCAGCCGTATAGAATGAGCAGGAGCAAGACCTCTAATAAATTATTGTTATTGTTTATTTTTTAATTTAATTATTTTTATTCAATTTATAAAATCGTTCTAATCATTATTTTTATTTTCAAACGCTGTGATGAGCTGCTTTAAGCATCAGGTAGATGCGGTGATCAGCTTCATCCGATTCTGTCTTTCCCCAATCAATTGAGGAAAGACATCTTTCAGTTTTAAGCACTACGCTTCAAACCTTCGAGTCGTAGTGAGTCAGTCATATTTAACAATAGTTGTTCGGTTTTTTTCCAGCCCAGACATCCATCAGTGACTGACTGACCATAAGTCATTTGCTCAGAAATTTTTTGATTCCCGTCAACAAGATGACTTTCTAGCATTACACCACGAACATTGGTCTGTAAGCGTTCTGCCACGATCTGCTCCAGTACTTCAAGCTGCAGCATCGGATTTTTTGAGCTATTGCCATGACTACAGTCAATTACCAATGCCGGTAAGTCGATCTGATGTTTGGCCCGGATTTTCTCAATTTCTGACAATTGGTAATTTGGTCCGCTATTCGAGCCACGTAAAATCAAATGTGCTTTCGGATTACCTTGCGAGTGTAAAATACATGGTAAACCAGACTGGCTCATCCCCAAGAATTGATGCGGATGAGAGGCAGACTGGATGGCATCTAGTGCAATCTGGATCGAACCATCAGTACCATTTTTGAAACCGATGCTGTACGGCATATGGCTGGAAATTTCGCGATGAATTTGCGATTCGCTGGTACGTGCGCCAATCGCACCCCAAGCCAGTAGATCATCGAAATAAGCGGTTGCCATCGGGCTAAGAATTTCAGAGGCAATCGGCAGACCCATTGCAATGATTTTGAGGTATAAGCTACGGGATTTTTCCAGTCCCAATTGCATATTGGATGAACCATCCAGATTTGGATCGTAAAGGAAACCTTTCCAGCCTACGGTAGTCCGTGGTTTTTCGATATAAGCACGCATCACCAGGAAAATCTGATCAGATAGCTGTGACTGAAGCTGTTTTAATTTTTCTGCATAGTCTAGCGCGGAAGCTTCATCATGAATGGAACATGGGCCTGTGACCACCATCAAACGATGATCCTTGCCTTCTAATATATTTTGAATGGTTTGACGATGTTCAGCGACCTGGCTGGCCAATTGCGGAGACAGTGGCAATTGCTGCTTAAGCTGCTGAGGTAAAATTAGAATGCTTTCAGCATGATGTTGTTGTGATGTATTTGAGCTATTCATGACTTTAATCCTGGGACTGGCAATCAGTCCAAACTTTTATTTGAGCGTTATGGGTCTAATCGAAGGTGTTGTGAGTGTCATTAGCTGACTAAAATAAGACCAATAAAAGTTGTTAAAGTATGAATAGTTAAAGTTTGTCATGGCTGTCTCCAAAATATTGTAAAAAATGAAAGGCATAAAAAAACCTGATCAGGGTTGCCGATCAGGTATAAACTGGTGGGCAACCTTTTCATTGCCCAAACGCGTTCAGGCAATTAGCTAAACTGCCAGAAATAAAAATATGCGTTTGAAATGATAGGTTGCTTTAACATGTTATGTCTTTCATAAAATGTGATTCTGAAATTAAAATACGCGCTCTGTGAGCATTTGACAAGTATTAAATATAAAAAAATATTTATTAACTTTTCTAGTTTTATTTATCGATTCATAAAACCGTGAGATGTATCACTAAAAGTGGTAAAACCCACAAACCTTTCGCAGGTTTTACCAAAGAAAATTCAGTTTAATCCAAAGATTAAAAATTAACGTGAAACACGATTCCAGGCATCACGCACTGCAAATTTAGCCTGTTCCCAGTTTAAACGTGATTCGCCTTTCATTTGTTCCCATTTCAGTCTCAAATCAGGTTCTACGTCTTCAAAACGGGTATGGGCATCATAGCTGCCACGGTTTTCATAACCAACTCGATAGGCCGTATCATAATCACGGTCATAATCCAGATCGCTATAGGTGGTACGAGCATCTGAATAATATGGCGTATTGATCGAATTATCACGCCAGTAAGCTTGCTCTTCTGTTGGATTTATAGCTTCGCCTACACCTTTACCTGCCAGACCACCAACAACAGCACCAACTACACCACCGACAGCGACACCCACTGGCCCGCCTGCAGCACCAATGGCTGCACCTGCAGCTGCGCCACCTGCAGCACCTACACCTGTACCTACAGGATGTGCGCCAGGTTCACCAGTAATTGGATCGGCATTTAAATCATCACGGACATCTTTAGGCGCATTCTTAATTACATCACGATCAAAATTATCATTCGACATAGAGCTTATCCTTATTCTTTAAAATGGTTTTAGCACGCATTTGCATACGTTCTATTTAATATAAGCATCTGGCATGTAATGACATTAGCAGGCGTGTGTTGTTTCAGTGACGCTCTGTGAGGCTTTCATGCACTAATGTATCCTGAATCAAGTGAGAGCCGCATAAAAAAGACCGGTTCGATACCGGTCTTTCTTAAAATTGAAAAAGATTAGTCAAAATGAATCACGGTACGGATTGACTTGCCTTCATGCATCAGGTCAAAAGCTTCATTGATCTGATCTAATGGCATGGTATGAGTCACAAAAGGTTCAAGCTGAATTTCACCTTTCATCGATTGCTCTACCATTCCCGGCAATTGTGAACGACCTTTCACTCCACCAAATGCAGTACCCATCCATTTACGACCTGTGACTAGCTGGAATGGACGCGTTGAAATTTCTTTACCTGCTCCGGCTACTCCAATAATCACCGACTGACCCCAGCCACGATGCGCACATTCTAGTGCTGAACGCATCACATCTACATTACCGATACATTCGAATGAATGGTCTACACCCCAACCGGTCATTTCAACAATCACTTGCTGGATCGGCTGATCATAGTCTTTTGGATTAAGGAAATCGGTCGCACCAAACTGTTTTGCCAGCTCAAATTTATCCGGATTGGTATCAATCACAATGATACGGCCTGCTTTAGCCTGACGTGCGCCTTGTACCACAGCAAGACCAATACCGCCTAAACCAAATACCGCAACACTGTCACCTTCCTGCACTTTAGCCGTGTTATGTACCGCGCCAATACCGGTCGTCACACCACAACCCAGCAGACAAACATGCTCATGGTTGGCTTCAGGATTAATTTTTGCCAGAGAAACTTCAGCAACCACGGTATATTCAGAAAAAGTTGAACAACCCATATAGTGATAGATCGGCTCGCCATTATAAGAGAAACGGGTCGTACCATCTGGCATTACGCCTTTACCCTGGGTCTCACGCACAGCAACACACAGGTTGGTCTTACCTGACTTACAGAACAAGCATTCTCCGCACTCAGCAGTATAAAGCGGAATCACGTGATCGCCCGGTTTCAGGCTAGTGACCCCTTCACCGACTTCAACGACCACACCCGCACCTTCATGACCCAGGATTGCAGGAAATACACCTTCAGGATCTTCACCAGACAAGGTAAATGCATCAGTATGACACACGCCTGTATGGCTAATTTTTACCAGTACTTCACCTGCTTTTGGTGGAGCAACATCCACTTCTACAATTTCTAATGGCTGACCTGGACCAAACGCAACTGCTGCACGTGATTTCATGTAAAACTGTCCTTTTTTTACTGATTTACAGATGACTAACAGTAACCTCTTTCTATTCGGAGATTCAACTATTAACATCACCAGATAAGGAATAAAAGATCCTATAATTAATGGAACATCAATGACTAAACCTTCGCCCTTTGTATGTTTGAGCATTTTTACTTTTAGCATCATGCTTTCTGGCTGTGAACTGGCTCCCAACACTGCTGAAGAAGCGAAAATTACGCCGGTTCGACCTGCGCACTGGATCGACAATCAACTTTCAAAACAGCAAATTAATAGCGGTAAAACGGCTTTCTTGCCGCTCTATGATGGCTTTATGAGTATGGCAGCACGTCTGCACCTGATTAACAAAGCTAAATATCATCTGGATCTACAATATTACATTTGGAAGGATGATTATATTGGCAATATGATCTTGTCCCAATTACTTAAAGCCGCCGATCGCGGTGTCAAAGTACGGGTTCAGATTGACGATCAAAATGGTACCCAGCTTGATGACAAGCTTCTTGCTCTAAGCCAACATCCAAATTTTGAAGTTCGGATTTTTAATCCCTATAAATTTCGTCATTTACGTGCGCTGGATTATGGCTTCCGGATGAAAAAGGTCAATCATCGCATGCACAATAAATTGATCATTGCGGATGGCACTGCAGCCGTGACCGGCGGCCGCAATATCAGTAGTGAATATTTTGATGCCAGTGAAGATTTTCAGTTCACCGATGTGGATATATTCTTCGCAGGGCAAAGCGTAACAGATGCCAATCAGACCTTTATTAACTTCTGGAATGATGATCTGAGTTATGACGTTCGACAGATCTTGAATGATGCCGGCCATCCTGAAATGCTTAAAAGGCTTAGAACTGAATTTGAACGAGAAGATGTTGACGAAACTGAACTCAAACGCCGGGTGGGCATTGCCGAGAAACAAGTCGAACAACACTTAAAAAAACAACCCATTCACTGGGCGCCGGCTTATTTTGTTGCGGATAGTCCCGCAAAAGCACGCCCCCATGCCAAAAATGGCGATTATATTTATACCCATATGCTCGAACTGATGGGTGAGCCAAAAAAACATCTGGAACTGGTGTCCTCGTACTTTATTCCCACGCAAAAAGGGGCCGACTATTTAACCCGCCGTGCGCAACAAGGTGTGAAAATCAGAATCCTGACCAACTCTTTTCAGGCCAATGATGTGGCTGCGGTGCATGCCTATTATCAGCAATATCGTCAGCAATTATTGAAAAGTGGCATCGAACTCTGGGAATTTAAACCCTACATTGTCCGTCCGGAACGGACCTGGTATGAAATTATGACTGGAGACATCATCCCGGCTAAAAACAAAAATAGCTCCAGTTTGCATGCCAAATTTTTTGATCTGGATGGCATGGTGTTTGTCGGTTCATTTAATTTTGATCCGCGTTCAGCCTATCTGAATACCGAAGTCGGTCTGGTCATTGAATCGGAAGATTTTCAGAAGGAAATCACCAGTGCGATGGATCAGTACTTACCACGCGTGGCTTATCAACTTAAACTGAACGAAAAAAATGAAATGATTTGGCTGGAACATCAAAAAGATGGCCGTAGCATTCAACATTCACATGATCCGGAAACTACAAAATTCCAGCGTTTTATGATGAATCTGGTGACGAAATTTCCCGGTGAATGGTTAATGTAATGACATTGGAATGACCTTAAAATTACATGCTATGAAAAGCCCGTATTTCGAGAATAGCCGATTAACCTAACTTAGTCCGATCATCTTTTAAAAGGTTTTACAGTCGATTGCGCTTACTTTAGAATTACACTTTTCTCGTATTTTGCGATTGTTCGCCCTCCACTCCCATGCAATTTTTTGATTTAAGCCGTCAGTTTAAGTTCAGTGATATTCTGACGCCTGTAAAAACTCTCCATGATTTATCCCAGCAAGAATGGTATTTGGCCAAAATTCGGGTGGAACATGACTGTCTGTCCGACTCCGATACGGTCGAGGGACAGGTAGTTTTGAAATCCAGTGAAAATATTCAACTTGAACTGGAATGGCTGATTCAGGATAGTAGTTATGAATTACAGGTTTTATTTAAAGGTGTAGAAACCGAAGCCACTGATGAGACCGGTATTATGTTGAAAGGTGCACAACTGGTCGATGAACTGCAGCAAGTACTCTCTGCCCAAGCATTGAGCTTATGGATTGATGGCACTCTTTTGCCGATGTTGCCCGAGATCCGTCAGGAAATTAAAGCACGTTTAAACTTATGGGATTATGTCGAATACGATGGCTAATCGCCGAGTTTTGCATTTTTTAAAGAGCCTATGGGGCTCTTTTTTATAATCTGAATAACGATTTAGATTGATCAAACTGCCGTAGCTTCAGTTTTTTCAGGCAATGCCGAGCTGGGTAACTTGTTATAAAATTTATAAAAATAATAAGAGAATCAAGGCATGATTTCTGATAATGAATGGCAACAGATTCGCCAGGTGGTCGCTGATGCACAACGGGCCGCCATGCATGGCTCTATTGCAACAGTCAACTCCAAAGGCTTTCCTAGTATTACTCCGATCGGAACCGTATTCCTCAACAAAAAGACCAGTACGGGTTTCTTTTTTGATACTTATTCCACTACTTTTTCTGAGAATTTGCAGCATCAGCCGATGGCCTGCATACAGGCTGTGAACAGTAGCAAAACGTTTTGGTTTCATGCGTTGCTTAAAGGTAAATTTAAGCGTTATCCAGGAGTACGCTTATATGCAGAAATTGAGCCTTTACGTCCGGCCTCACCTGAGGAAATACAGCAGGTGGATTCGCGTATTCGAGCTTTAAAATGGACCAAAGGTAGCCAGTTAATCTGGTCAAGCTTTCATCATGTCCGGGAGATTAAGATCAATAGCTATCGCTGGGTCGAATATCCAAATATGAATAAATAAAGCCAATAACTTACAAATAGTAAGTTTATGTCTTGTCTGTAGCCTAAAACCTCTTTAACCATTTTATCTGATTATTGGATTAAATATTAAACTAGACCCACATGTTCAAACATCAATCGGTAACTTTCGGCTTTTTTCTCTAGAGAAACCGGATATGCTCGAGAAGATGAAGGCATGCGATATAAATGCAGATCACGTCCGACAAAATAAGCCTGACTTGGTTGCCCAATACTCGGCTTTAAAGTCCCTTCAGGCATAGACAGCATCATGGTATCTGTGGCCTTGTCGCCTGTGGTCATAATATGATTGCACTGCGGCATTTGGCTGAGTAGTTGCTCAATATTGGTAGGTACTACAATTTCCAAAAATTTGTCTGAAGCATTGCCCTTTAAACGCCGGATCTGATAGCCACTATCAAAAATCGCAATCCCCGTTTCTGTTAAAAACTCCCGGATCAATTGTTCCTGAAATTTTTTATTGGGTAGATCTAAAAAGTAATCTTTATTTTCAAAGAAAATCAGTCCAAAAATCCGCCACATATCATTTTGATAGTTTGGATAATAAAAGTTCATTTTCCAGCGTGTGGCAGGTGGCGGAAAACTACCCAACATCAGTAATTTGGCATTGGGCGGTAAAAATGGCGGTAGCGGATGCGTTTCAATATCAGACATAGAATTAACTAAATTGAGAGATTTCAACTATTTTAGAAGGTCTTCCGAATCTTGCCAGCTACTTCTTGTCCCCAAAGTGTATAAACTTCCTTACTCGGATGAAAACCATCTGCAGCCATTTGTAAATTCATGGCACGATACTTCTCAATATCGTATTCAATCCATTGCATATTCACTTGCTGATTCACAAAATTTTCTAGTTGCTGGTTCATCTGTTTAGCATACTGGCCAAATAGCCAGGCTAAAGGATTCGGTAGCGCCGGAAACATATTCATTGGCGGCACACCGGCAGCAATGATCAGTTTCGGACTAAATTTTTGCTGAATTTTACTATAAAGCTGTTCCTGTTTCTGAATCCAAACCTCGACAGGTATCAGTTTGGTCACATCATTGACGCCAACCGACGTGACGATTACATCATAGTGCTGGACTTCTATTTGGTCCAAAGCATGAATTACTTTTGAGCTGGTATCGCCTGTTTTGGCCTGTAATTTCCAGTCAATTTCAAAGTCATCTTTCAGTTCATGCAGAATTGCACCCAGTAATGCGTCATCCTGATGTTCTACTCCTACACCTGCTGCTGCCGAATCCCCTAAAATCAGCAGAGACAGTTTGTTGCCGGTTCCGGTTTGACCTTCACGTGCACCTTCAGGTTCCGGCAGTCTTAGGGTATTTTTCTTGACACGATTACCCTGAATGACAAGTGCAGGAATCAAGGCAATGGTGGCGGCTTTCAGCAACATAGCGGGCTAATTTATATAGGGATATACTTAATTTTACCTGAGTTTATTCTTTTGAACTATTTCCTCAACAGTCATTTTAAATGAATGTTCACCTAAATTTAACTAAGATAGGATTCTTGCAAAATACAGGCTTATACATCTTGCCATTGGGTAAAACATCAAGGATAAATATAAAAAAATCCCGCTTAAAAACGGGATTTCTTATGGAAATTAAAGCTTAGATTTTATAGTCATTCCAGCGATTCATACGCTTAAAAGTTCCCACATCATTAAAACGCACGCCCACTTCTTTCATTACTTTATGCGCCGTTTTGGACGTCAGTTGACGGATATAAAATGGCTCTTTGACCACAAAATGATGAATCGCATGGGTCGAACCAAAATTACAGCAGAATAACTGGAACGGAACCATCCACCATGGATTGAGCACTTGGGTTTGTTTGATCACATCACGTGGATCAATATCGCCATAGTAATGCATATTTGAGCTGACAAACTGCAAGCTAAAAGAACGGATAAAGTTCGGAATCACCCAGATGACTGCCAGCAGATTTACAATCGGCATCGCGTCGACAATGCCTTGCGACCAGAGCATCTCATAACCGAATAGCGGTGAAACTGCATTTAAACCATGAAAGACCACAAACAGGTAGCACAATCCATAGTAAATAATGCTGAGAGGTAAAAAGCCAAATAGCTGAGAAATCATGGCAATTTTACGTTCTTTTTCAGGCTGTTTTTCCAGAAAAAGATGAATCATTTTAATCATCTGAAATGGACGCAGATACACTGACATCAACTGGTCACTAATCACCAGAATTCGGCGAATGCCCCAAGGCATACCATTACTGATGCCACGTTCTTCCAGGTCATGTTCAGTGCCTGAATATTTATGATGATGCAAATGTAAACGACGACGTGCCCACGGACTGATGGTGTTTGGACGTGCCAACCAGACCAGTGCCAGCATCAGATGATGTGCCCAAGGTGTTTTTTTGAAATACATATAATGAATCAGGTCATGTTCCAATTCATGGGTCAATGACGCAAAAATCGCAATCAAGGGAATGGTAAACCATGCTGAGAGATAACCTGTTCCATATGCTACCGCGCATGCAATCATGCCTGCCCAGGCAAAGCTTAAAATACTCGCACCTATAAAGTTCTGATGTTTGAGTATGGGATAACGAGCACGCACCTCTTCCCCGGCCTGGGTAACGATACTTCTGACCTTGGAGATTCGCTGCTGGTCAGTCATATCCGCAGATGTAGACATATGGACAACCTTTAATTTCTGAACGGTTGCACATTAAAGGAAATTCTAAAAAAGAGAAGTTATCTTTCCACTTTTAGAGTGAGTATGTCTAAGTTTTGGACAGTTTGGAAAAGTTCTTAAAATTGGCGAAAATTAGGAAAAGTAAAAGATGGTCTTTCTCATGAAACAAAAATTTAAAAGTAATTGATTTAATTGCAAATTCATCAATAAAATAAAAATATAATTTTTGATAATTTAAAACTTTATTTTAATAATCAATATATTAGGATTTATAAAATTTCGCTTTTTTGTAAATTCAAGCTATACATTTTTTAGAAAAAAATACTGATTCAGAAATTTTTCTCAGTTTGTCATAAAAAATAAAAAGAGAAGCGCTCTAGCTTCTCTTTTTATAGATCTAAGAGCGCTTTTAACCTAACTTGTTCACCAGTTTAAGTGGTAATACTTTCATGGCTAGACCGAGTGGCAACCAAGGCCATTTCGGCACATAAGCCTTAACTGGTGCTTTTTCAATTTCTGCTGCCAATAAACGCGAACCAGTTTTTTCATCTACTTCAAAAGGTAGCTTTTTTGCCCCTTCATTAATTTCAGTACGAATATATCCTGGGAAAATGGTGGTCACTTTTATTGGCGTATTGATCAATTCAGCTCGAATGCCTTCCGCTAAATGAGCCACGCCGGCCTTACTTGCACCATAAGCCGTTAAATGTTTTGGCATACCGCGCATTGCACTCATAGATGAAATCATCACCAGATGGCCAGAGTTTTGTACACGGAAGATTTCAACTGCAGCTTCACATTGTGCTAATGCCGAAATAAAGTTGGTTTCAACCGTGGCTTTATTGATAGCAAAATTACCTTTACCAATCCGGCGGCCCTCACCGACACCAGCATTCACAATAACTCGGTCAATGGTGCCAAAGTCTTCTTTAAAAGCACGAAACACTTCAAACACTTGATCGTAATCGGTGACATCTAGTGTTTTGGCAATGACTTTGATGCCATATTGGCTTTCCAGTTCCTGCTTTAAGATTTCCAGACGCTCCAAACGACGTGCACAAATCGCCAGGTTATAGCCTTTTTTCGCAAATTCACGTGCCATACCGGCGCCGATCCCTGAACTTGCACCGGTAATTAAAATTGTTTTAGCCATGTATTTACCCTATTCCTTTATTTTTCTAGCGTATTAGGTTTTAAATCCAGGTCAATAAGTCTGGACGCTGTGCTTTAATAAAATGATGTTCATTTAAACTGAGTAGTTGCGGTTCATTACCCACCAGACGTAGTGTCGTGATACTGGTATTGGTAATCGCCCAGTTCAGAGCAAAGGTTTTCTCCGGACTAAGGCCCAAAATTTTGCCTACAGCCACAGAAATCACCCCACCTGAGGTATAAACTACTGCATAGCGTGGTCGGCTTTTGGACAACTGGTCACACAGATTTTCTAAGCCGCTTTCCACGCGTGCTTTGAAACTTGGCCAAGATTCATCATATTCATGGTGATAATCATCGCCAGTCCAGCGTGCAATGGCACCGCTAAAAATCTTGCTCAGATAATCCCGTGGATTTTCATGTTCTGATACATCCTGTTTCAGCAATTCAGGCTGATTAAAGCGCGGCTCATAACGGGCGAATACCTGCTGATGATTAAATTCATTCCAGGCACTATCGGTCAGAATCTCACTTTCCGGAAAACATTTGTCCAGTGATAATTGCGCTGTCTGTTGATGGCGTTGCATGGAACCAGCCACCACATAAGGCGCTTCTTTCAGGATTTCGTCAAAATAGCGACCCAAAAGCTTTGCCTGTAACTCGCCGTTGGGCGAAAGTTGATCGTAACTTTCTGCGCCAAAAGAGGCCTGGCCATGCCGGATCAAGTAAATGGTTGTCATTTTGGCATTATCTCTTTAAATTTAAGCACATACTTTTGTGCAATCTCATTGGCTTCCAGTTTTTGCTTGCCAATCAGTTTTAAGGCACGAATATGCAAGGCATGAATCACCACCCAAAAATCCTTGAACGCTGGATTATTAGTCTGTTTATGGTAATAACGATAATAGATCTGCTGGGCAATCACCGCGAGACGGAAAATTCCGAACACCTCATAAAACGCCCAGTTTTCCGGTTGCAGGCCGGTTTTTCCCAAGTAGTAATCCACCACTTCTTTACGGGTAAACATACCTTTTAAATTGGTCGGCTGGCGACGTGTTGCTTTAAAAATGGCATTATCCGTATCTTCTACCCAATAAGCCAAAGCAGAACCCAAGTCCATCAGCGGATCACCCAGGGTGGCCATTTCCCAGTCCAGTACGCCAATCACTTCAGTCGGATTTTCCGGATTCAAGATGACATTATCAAAACGCCAGTCATTATGAATGACACAGGTTTTAGAATCTGAAGGAATATTATCTTTAAGCCAGTTGCGTACATATTTAAAGGATGGAACATTAAGCGTTTTGGCCTTTTCATAACGGCCATCCCAGCCTTCTACTTGGCGGCGACAATAGCCTTCACCCTTACCGAGATTTTCAAGTTCAGTCCCTTGATAAGGCACCTGATGCAGTTCGATCAGTTTATCAATCACATTGATACATAAAATCCGGATATCGGATTCAGTAAGCTGCAGCTCAGGTGGTATTTTGGCGCGAGGGATAATTCCTTCCAGACGTTTCATGACATAGAAATCACAGCCAATCACTGATTCATCCTGACAAAGCGCCACCATTTCAGGCACCACCGGATAATGTTCAGACAAGGCTTTTTGTACATGATATTCACGTGCCATATCATGGGCTGATTTGGCTTTGGTACCTTGCGGCGGACGACGTAAAATTAGATCGGCATTGGTATACTGTAAACGGTAGGTCCAGTTTGAAGCTCCGCCTGAATATTGGGTCACTTGCACAGGGCCTTCAACATTCACATTTTGCTGAATTAGCCAATTGGTGATGGCTTGTACATCCAGTTCTTCACCTGCACGAACTGCTCCACCTACATCAATAACCGCCATAATTTTTCCTTAAAATTTTTTAATACGTTGCAATTTTCTAGTTAAAGCCAGCTTATTTTTTGCGACGAGTACTGTAGCCACGTTTTGCCAGTTCCAGTTTGGCAATCATGCCCTTATGCACTTCGTCCGGGCCATCAGCCAAACGCAAGGCACGTGCCTGAGCAAAAAATCCGGTTAATGGTGTATCCCGAGAAACACCGGCACCGCCGTGGATCTGGATGGCCATATCAACAACTTTTTCCAGCACACTTGGCGCAACGACTTTAATTGCAGAAATTTCAGTCAGTGCTGCCATATTCCCTAAAGTATCCATTTTATAGGCGGCATACAAGGTCAAAAGACGTGCCTGATCAATCGCAACCCGTGCTTCCGCGACACGCTCCAGGTTGCCACCGAGTTTTAAAATCTCTTTGCCAAATGCGCTACGGCTCATACCACGGTCAATCATCAACTCTAAGGATTTTTCCGCAGCACCAATACAGCGCATGCAATGATGAATACGGCCTGGTCCTAAACGACCTTGAGCAATTTCAAAACCCTGACCGGCGCCACCAATAAAATTCGCTACCGGAACGCGGACATTTTCAAAACTGACTTCGCCGTGGCCATGTGGTGCATCGTAGTCACCAAACACTGGCAGCATACGTTCAATTTTTACCCCTGCGGTATTTACCGGAACTAGAACCATCGAATGCTGATGATGACGGTCTTTTGTTTCATCTGGAGTATGTGCCATAAAAATAATGATTTTGGCGTTAGGATCGCCCAGACCTGATGACCACCATTTACGGCCATTCAAAACAATCTCATTACCTTCCACCATCGCCGTTGCCTGCATATTGGTGGCATCACTGGATGCAACTGCAGGTTCAGTCATACAAAAGACTGAACGGATTTTTCCTTCTAAAAGTGGCATCAGCCATTCTTGTTTTTGTTCTTCAGAACCATAACGCCACAATACTTCCATATTGCCGCTATCTGGCGCATTACAGTTAAATACGACTGGTGCAATCAGGCTACGACCTGAAAGTTCGGCAATATGTGCATATTCCTGAACTGATAAACCTTGGCCACGTTCAGGACAAGGGAGAAACATATTCCAGAGGCCAGCTGCCTTGGCTTTGACTTTTAAGCTTTCCAGTTCTGCTGGCCATTGCCATTTGGTCCAGTCACCGCCTTGATTCAACTCATGAACCTGCTGCCAGAAATCAGCTTCAACTGGTTCAATTTCCTCAGCAATAAATTTTTTGGTTCTATTTAAATAATCTTGTGCACGTGCTGAAAGCTCAAACATCTCTTTATCCCTCTAAATATTCTAATTCATACCCTTTACAACACCTTAACCCAAAACCTATTATGAATAAAATGATTTTACCCCATACATTATTATGCATAGTATTCATTCTAAAACAGTCATGGACCTGCGAAATTTTCATCGTATCGACATTAACCTTTATCCGCTTTTTATAGCAATTTATGAGCAGAACAGTATTTCTAAAGCTGCACAGATTTTATCAATTAGCCAGTCTGCTGCCAGTCATGCTTTGCAACGTTTAAGACAGCATTTACAGGATGATTTATTTGTACGTACTGGTAGCAAAATGCAGCCTACGCCGTTTTCAGAACAGATCTATCCTGAAGTAAAAAAAGCACTTTTTGCGATTCAACATATTTCAATACAGCATCAGCACTTCAGACCAGAAATGATTCAGAGTTTGAAAATTGCCGTTCATGATGAAATTGAGCCAATGATCTTTCCCAGACTGGTTCAGCACTTTCAGCAACTCAATCTGGAAATTCAACTTAGCAGCATGAAGCTGGACCGTAAAAATATAGCAGCAGACCTCGCCTCTCAACAGGTCGATTTTGTCATAGATCTGGAACAAAATATTGCTGACAAAATCCAGTTTGAACGCTTGGTGCAAGATGAATTTGTAGTTTGTACTCAACTAAAGGAGATGAATGAAAAGATTTATCTGGCCTCACCTCATATTGGCGTGTCATCACGCCGTACTGGTGTTTTGGTTGAAGATATTTATTTAAGCCGTAAACAATATTCACGACAGATTTTTTTACGTTGTCAGCATTACTCAACTGCTCTGCAAATTTTGGAACAACAAAAGACAGCCATGCTCACGATTCCTAAAAATGTATTGGCACATTTACAATTAGCTATAAGTCTAAATATTTTTGAAGTCCCTGTTGATCTGCCGAAAATTAATATGGGGATGTATTGGCATAAGGATTTGCAAGACAATAAGAGACATCAATTTTTGAGAAGTGAAATTTATAAAATTTTCGCTTAGGCTATTTATAAAGGAGTTAAAATTGCTTAGGCTATTTAAAATATTATTTTTTGATGGCTGTGGATTTGCCTTATCAGTAAAAGAATATACTTAGGCTATTTTAGCTGGTACAAAACTAAACACTGAGTGATTAGCTTTTAATCCGTAGAGCTACTGGCTTTGCTCTAAAATGGCTCGACTTTTAGCTGTGATTTTACAGCTGGTTTTGCTGATTTGGATCTTGCCTTTGTTAAATCTCTCCACCACCTGGCAAATTGTGCTGGGCCTCGTACTGCTATGTTTTTCTTATTATCTGCTGCATAAAATTACAGTTTATTTAAAAGATGTTTTCCGCCCTTTTAAGAAAGGCAAAAAATACTGGTGCCGTGTAAAAGCCGTAAGTGATGGTGATACCCTCACCTGCTATCGTTTTAACTTCCGTCGCTCTGAGACCAAATTGCGCTTTGCCTTCGTTGATGCCCCTGAATCATCGCAAGCCTATGGTAAAGAATCGCAACGTCTGGTCAAAAGCATGGTGAATAATAAAATGGTTCGGGTCAAGATAACCGACATTGACCGTTATGGCCGCTGTGTCGGTGTGGTCTATCGCTATCGCAAAAATATCAATGAAGAGATTGTCAAACGTGGTGCAGCGTGGGTCTATGAAGAATATATCAAAGATAAAAACCATTTACGCTATATGATGGAGCTGCAAAATAAAGCTAAGAAACAGAAAAAAGGCCTTTGGAAAGGCAGTCGCCCTGTACGTCCAAGTGTTTATCGTAAGCAGGTAAAATCGTAAATTTGATTTTGTCAAAGATGAATTGCAAATGATAAAAAGTGATCAGGACATTCTGATCACTTTTTTTTCACTCATTTTAGTTTTACTAATTTAATAAGCCAAATGCACCAGAAAGCGGAATGCGCCAGCAATCAGGGCCAGCGTTAAAAATCCTGCCAGCCACAACCCTACAAACCATAATGCCTGTTTGCCTTTCATGACCACTCCTTAATGATAGCCATCATCGCCGACCCTGACCTTATGCCGGAACACCCAATATGACATACCAGTATAAATCACAATAATAGGAATCAGGATCAAGGCACCAATCAAGGCAAATAGCTGGCTATTTTCATGCGCTGCTGCCTGCCAGATAGTCACGCTCGGCGGAATAATATATGGCCATAGACTGATCAAAAATCCGGTATAGGCGAGGAAAACCAGAACCAGCATATAGGTAAAAGGGCCTAATTCACTGCGTTTTTTACAGGCACGTAAAGCCAGCCAGGTAAACAGCAGAACCAGAATTGGAACGGGCATAAAATAAGTAAATTGTGGCTGACTAAACCAGCGTTCGGCAATCTGTGGATGGGTCAACGGCGTATAAATACTGACAGCACCCAATATGATCAGCAAGGCAATAATCAGCTTAGGCATTAGTTTAAACATTCGATCCTGTAAGTCATCTCCGGTTTTATAGATCAGCCAACCACAGCCTAATGCTGCATAGAGCACCACCACACTGATTCCGGTAAAAATACTGAATGGAGTGAGCCAGTCCAGACCTCCACCAACATAGACACCATTTCGAGTTTCAATACCCTGAATATAAGCGCCTAAAATCATCCCTTGCAGGAAACTGGTGATCGCAGAACCACCGATAAAGGCTTTATCCCACCAATGCTTGCTGCGGTTTGCCTTGAAGCGGAATTCAAAAGCTACGCCGCGGAAAATCAAGGCAATCACCATCAGAATAATTGGCATATACAGCGCCGAGAGTACGGTCGAGTAAGCAAGTGGGAAGGCTGCAAACAACCCTGCACCGCCCAAAACCATCCAGGTTTCATTGCCATCCCAGACCGGAGCCACGGTATTCATCATGACATCGCGTTCATCCTGATGCGGAAAGAAAGGAAACAAGATGCCGATGCCCAGATCGAAACCATCGAGAATGGTATAAATCAATACACCCAAACCAATAATCACAATCCAGATTAATGATAAATCAATCATTTTTTATCCTCCTGATCCGGTTGTTCAGGAACTTCTTCGATACGTTCGCGAATACTGCTTAATGGTCGACGCGAGGCCTGAACCACATCGCTATCTGATTCATGATCTGGTCGGGTATGAATAAACTCTGGACCTTTGTGCATCAGGCGCAACATGTAGTAAATTCCGATACCAAATACCACACAATAGACGACTACAAAAATAATCAGGGTTAGCCCCACCTGTTCAGCGGAAACCGGTGACAATGCATCCTTGGTACGCATGATGCCGTATACCACCCAAGGCTGACGGCCGACTTCTGTGGTAAACCATCCCGCCAGCATGGCAATAAATCCAGAAGGTCCCATAATCAAGGCAAATCGGTGCAATGCACGGGATTCATAAAAACGGCCTCGGGTACGTGCCCACGCTCCCCATAATGCCAGTAACAACATCAGCACGCCCAGTCCAACCATAATCCGGAAGCTCCAGAACACCACCAGTGAATTCGGCCGGTCTTCAGGTGCAAAGTCTTTAAGTCCCGTAACCTTTCCATCCATCGAGTGGGTTAGAGTCAGGCTACCCAAGTTGGGAATTCCGATTGCATATTTGGTTTCTTCGGCCTCCATATCTGGAATACCAAAGAGATATAAGGGCATGCCTTCATCATGATTGGTTTACCAGTGCCCTTCCATGGCTGCAAGTTTGGCGGGCTGATGCTCAAGGGTATTAATACCGTGCATGTCACCGACGATGACCTGCAAAGGCGCTAGTACCAGAAGCAGCCACATGGCCATGGAAAATGAAGTTTTAACTAAAGGATCACGACGGCCTTTGATCAGATGCCATGCGGCTGTAGCAGCGACCAGTAGGGCGGAAACCAGAAAGGCAGCCATAGCCATATGCGCCAGACGATAAGGGAAAGATGGGTTAAACACGATAGCAAGCCAATCTTGCGGCACAATTAGGCCATTTTCAATCGCAAAGCCTTGTGGAGTCTGCATCCAGCTATTGGAGGATAAAATCCAGAACATGGAAATACAGGTTCCTATCGCAACCATCAAGGTTGAGAAAAAGTGCGCCTTTGGTCCTACCCGTCCCCAGCCAAATAACATGATGCCCAGAAAGCCCGCTTCCAGAAAGAAAGCGGTGAGTACTTCATAGGCCAGTAAAGGTCCAGTTACACTGCCTGCTACCCGGGAAAACTCACTCCAGTTGGTTCCAAACTGGTAGCTCATGACCACACCAGAGACAACGCCCATCCCGAACGCCACAGCAAAAATTTTTACCCAAAATTTGAATAGATCCTGAAAAATCGGGTTTTGAGTTTTGAGCCAGCGCCATTCCAGAATGGCCAGAAAGCTGGCCAAGCCGATTGAAATTGCCGGAAAAATGATATGAAAAGATACAGTAAAGGCGAACTGTATTCGTGCTAACTCTAATGCAGTTAAACCCAGAGTCATAAGCTTCACCTATGCATTGTTATTTGGCATCTTTGCCCTTCAATTTTTAAGTCATGAATTTTTCTAGTGACATGGCTAGCTTAGGCGTGGCTGTTATAAAAAGTATGTAGTCTTTTGTTGATTATTTTTTAATCAGGTTAAACTGTGTAAACGCTGCTGGCAGATAAAATATTGCTCTCAATCATTTTTAAAACTCTTCTCTTGAGCTTTGGATAAAACAGGCGTAAATTAGGCCTAAATTTAGTTACCTAGGTTAACTAACTACATGTTTTCCGAATCTCCCCGACTTCGTACGCTGTTATTACGCTGCGCACGACTGATGAGCGATGAGATCAATACGATCTTGTTGTCATCACAATTGAATTATTCATTATGGCAGGTGTTATACGTTATCCAGTCAAAGCAGCAATGCACGCTGGCAGATATTTCCAGTTATCTCAATGTATCCAAGCCCGGCATTACCAAGCGGATTCAGCAACTGGTTGAACTCGATCTGATTGCCCAACTCGAAACTGAAGATAAGCGTCAAAAGCTGTTCAAGCTGAGTGAGCAAGGAATTGAGACCTTTGCGATGTGTTCCACCCAGATCGATGCATTTGAAGATCAGTTGCTTGAGCACATTGCATCAGATGATCTTGAAGGCAGCAAAAATACCTTGATGCAACTCATTCAGCAGTTATATCCCTCATCTCAGGACAGACCTCAATGAGCCAAGAACAAGAAGCGCCTTTATGGACGCCCAATTTTATCCTGATCAGTCTGGTAAATTTCCAGCTGGTTCTGGTGTTCTACTTGCTGGTGATCGTGATTGTCGGCTACTCGGTTGCTGAGCTAGGTGCGTCGACTGCGCAAGCCGGTTTGGTATCCGGTCTGTTTATTGTGGGTACGTTATTCGGACGATTATTGATCGGAAAATTACTGAATCGTCTGGGCCTAAAAAATACGCTTGTCATTGGTTTGACTGGTTTTCTTCTCTTTTCCGGACTGTATATGATTCCGGCCAAGCTGGAGGTTTTATTAGGTATCCGGCTGATACACGGCTTTATGATGGGTATGGCTTCTACTGTACTGGGTACAGTGATTGCACAGACCATTCCTGCCACACGGCGTGGTGAAGGAATTGGCTATTTCAGCATGAGCAGTACCCTTGGCACAGCGATTGGTCCCTTTGTCGGAATCTGGTTGATGACAAATTTTAATTATCAGGTAATTTTCATCTTTACCAGTATCGTTGCGCTCAGCTGCCTGATCTGTGGACTGTTTATCCAGCCACCACGTCTTAAAGCCAGTACGCTAAGCTCATCATCTACTCCACAAAGCACCAGCAAACTGGCCCAATATATTGAACCGAATGCCTTACCCATTGCCGTGATTGTGTTGCTAGTAGCGACGTGTTATTCAGGTATATTGTCGTTTATTCACTTTTATGCCAAAGAAATCAATCTGGTCGAAGCAGCATCATTCTTTTTCTTAATGTATGCCTTTGCCATTTTGTTGTCGCGCCCTTTTACCGGCCCACTTATGGACCGTAAAGGCGAAAATATCATTATCTATCCTGCCATTGTGATTATGGCACTAGGGATTTTTCTGCTGAGTCAGGCACAGAATTCTGTGATGTTACTTACTAGTGCAGCATTGCTCGGTTTTGGTTTCGGGAATATCCAGTCGGTCTGTCAAACCATTGCCGTGAAAAGTACGACATTGCAGCGTATGGGACTCGCAACCTCAACCTTCTTTATTGCCCTGGATGCCGGTCTTGGTTTTGGCCCTTATTTCCTGGGTATGCTGCTGGATCAGATCGGTTATCGCCAGCTTTATCTGTTCTCGGCGCTGCTCACCCTGAGCTGTCTGGTCTGGTATTACCTGCTGCATGGCCGTAAAGCAGGAAAAGTACAGCCTTCTCATTAAACGCTTTTAAAAGCGCCGGCTAAACCGGCGCCGGTATTCCAACGGCGTCAGGCCAGTTTTTTTATGAAATAAACGGCGGAATGAACTTGGGTCCTGATAGCCGACATTTTGCATAATCACATCCACAGCTTGATCGGTTTCTTCCAGTCGTTTACGTGCGGCTTCAATCCTGATCGCTTGTAGATACTGATTGGGCGGTATGTCTAAGGCTTGTTTAAAGCGTCGAATCAGGGTTCGGCCAGTCACATTAAACTGTTCCGCTAGCTCGTTTAAACTAAAATCTTCATGAAAATGCTGCTCTAGCCAGTTCTGGACTTTTTGTACCAGTTCATCATGGTGCGGCTGGCCAATATTCAGCAATGAATAAGACAACTGGCTATCACGGCGGTAATCAATTACGAAAGATTTAGCCGATTGCATGGCCACCTCAAAGCCATACAAGCGCTCAATCAGATGCAAACCCAGGTCAAACCAGGCCAGACCTCCACCCGCACAATAGATATTCTGATCCCGGCTAATCATCAGATCGGCATTCAGTTTCACCTTAGGATAGCGTGAACGAAACACTTCCTGAAAACCCCAATGTGTTGTTGCAATCCGGTCATCTAAAATGCCTGCTTCTGCCAGAAAAAAATTCCCCGTACAGTTTCCTGCAATTAAAGTCGCCTCTGCATGTGCAGATTTTAAAAAATGAATCAGTTCTGGATTCTGTTGCAATACATCCTGAATCGGTGCAGCGATGGTCGGTACCACCAGAATATCTGCAGTTTGAATCTCTTGATAAGAAAAATGTGCCTGCAACTGCAGCCCATTGATACACCGAATCGGATGTCCCTCCGGACTGGCGATACTCACCTTAAACAGGCGCTGTACGTCCTGCTGCTGGATCCGGTTCCAGCTTACGCCAGCCATGGTAAATAAATCGACCACACCCGTAATGGCCGAAGCCAGAGCCCCATGAAAGCCTAAAATCACCACCTGTTGCATACTTTACTAATTGTCACTTTTCACCCGATTCATGTCATTATTGACAATCCTCCTCAATAAAAGCAACTGCTAGTCTTGATGCTATCTCAAGGATTGCACATTCAGGATAGTACCGTGACCCAACTGATTAATGATAAAGATCTGCATTTCCAGCTTTATGACGTATTCAAACTTGAAGCGCTGACTAAACTGCAACGCTATCAGGATCATGACAAAAATACTTTCGACAGTATTCTGGAAACGGCAAAAGGTATCGCGACTGATTATTTTGCGCCGCATAATGCCAAAGCTGATCAACAAGAACCGAACTTTGATGGCAAACAGGTCAAAACCATTGATGAAGTGAAGACAGCCTGGCAACAGTTTGCCGATGCCGGCCTGCTTTGCGCCCAGCATGATTATGCAGATGGTGGCATGCAACTGCCCACTTTGGTGAATATGGCCTGCAATGCTTATTTTATGTCGGCCAATCCGTCCACCGCGGCTTATTCTTTTCTAACGGCCGCTGCGGCGAACCTGATACAGGCTTTTGCCTCCCCAAAACAAAAGCAAATATTCCTACCGCATATGTTGAGTGGCCGCTTTGCTGGCACCATGGCCATGACAGAGCCGAATGTAGGTTCCTCTTTGGGCGATCTGACCACTAAAGCCATTCCTCAGGCAGATGGAATTTATAAAATTAAAGGCCAGAAAATGTTTATTTCGGGTGGCGATCAGGACATTAGCGAAAATATTGTGCATCTGGTCTTGGCGCGGATTCAGGATGCGCCGCAAGGCGTGAAAGGAATTTCCCTGTTTATCGTACCAAAATTCAAAACCAACGAGGATGGTTCACTCGGTGAAGCTAATGATGTACAGCTGGCTGGCTTACTGCACAAAATGGGCTATCGAGGTACTACATCTACAGTTTTAAGCTTTGGAGAAAATGATAATTGCTTAGGCTATTTAATTGGTGAACCCGGTCATGGCTTAAAATATATGTTCAAGATGATGAATGAAGCACGTGTGGGTGTCGGTCTGGGCGCAGCCATGATTGGTTATCGTGGCTATCTGGAATCTCTGGATTATGCTAAAAACCGTCCGCAAGGCCGGCCAGTTCATGAAAAAACACCTGACTCGAAACCAGTGAATATCATTGAACATACCGATGTCAAACGCATGCTACTGGCGCAAAAGTCATATGTAGAAGGTTCGCTGGCACTTTGCTTATTTGCAGCCCGATTAATTGATGAACTTCAGGCAGCTCAAGATGAAGATAGTGCAATTCTGCTTGATCTCATCACCCCGGTGGTCAAATCTTTCCCTTCTGCCTATGGTCCGAAAGCCAATGATCTGGCTATTCAGGTCCTGGGCGGCGCGGGTTATACTCGTGAATATCCGGTGGAGCAATGTTACCGTGATAACCGGCTCAATCCGATTCATGAAGGAACTTACGGCATTCAATCTCTGGATCTGCTGGGACGTAAACTCTGGCAGCATAATGGCAAAGGGCTCAATCTGCTCATGCAGCGCATCCAGAAGACCTTGTCAGAGATTCATGAACCTAAGATAGTGGAACTCGCAAAGATCTATAAACAGCATCTTGCCACTGTGCAAAAGACTACACAGATTTTAGGCCAGGCCTTGCATCAAGGCAAAGTCAGCGAAGCTTTGGCCAATTCAGGCCTGTATCTGGATATGATGGGTAAGACCATCCTAGCCTGG
The DNA here is from genome assembly GCF_015602705.1 of Acinetobacter lwoffii. Taxonomy (NCBI): domain Bacteria; kingdom Pseudomonadati; phylum Pseudomonadota; class Gammaproteobacteria; order Moraxellales; family Moraxellaceae; genus Acinetobacter; species Acinetobacter lwoffii. Next base: position 1,409,443 of record NZ_CP059081.1, on the reverse strand, counting down.
CTATGGCTGGAAATGGCGAATCAGGCTCAACTCAAGTTTGGCACATCTTCGCAGGCAGAAGATCAGACTTTTCTGGCAGGGAAAATTCAGGCAGCTCAATATTTTATTCGCTGGGAACTCCCTGAAATTGAACATCAGGCCAAATTACTGATGCATCTGGATGATACTTGCCTGAATATGCAAGCCGACTGGTTCTAGGCAGAATTAATCAAAAAATGCGCCTTTATCGGCGCATTTTTATTTTGTAATTCATTAAGCTGTAGAGTTATTTACACCAAATTTTTTAAATAGCTTGGCACGCTTGGAAGGCAAGATATTAGCCTTACTTAAATCGCCCTGATAGTGCTGATATACCCGCTGATCCATGATTTTGTACCATAAAGGTGGAATCAAGGCTGGAATCAGCATGGTTGCATAACCGCTGGGTAATTCTGGCGCTTCATCAAAATGCCGCAACGCCTGAAATGGACGGCTTGGAAAAGCATGATGATCAGAATGGCGTTGTAACTGATACAAAAACAGATTAGTTACGATATTGTTGTTATTCCAGCTATGTTCCGGCAAGGTTCGCTCATAACTGCCATCCGCTTTCTGTCCACGTTTCAGTCCGTAGTGCTCGATATAATTCACAATCTCAAACAGGCTAACGCCATAAAATGCCTGTGTCAGTGTATAAGGAATAATTTTCTTGCCATACGCCTTTAGCATCAAGGCATGATAGCCGGCACTCATGGCCCAACCATGAAACAGCTCATTTTCCTGATTAAAGAATTTCAGTCCCTTACGCTCGAGCCGTCTTTTTTCAATCTGGATTGCAGATTTTAATCCGCCTATTACGGTACGTGGCCAGAAACGGTAAAAAGATTCACCCATTTTTGAAGATGCCGGATCTTCAGGCGTGGCTACCCGTTTATGATGTCCATAAGGATGTTCAATCCGGAAATGGTTATAGCCCAAAGGCATCAGGCTGGCATGAGACCAGTAATGGTCTTTTTTCTGTGGACGATGGCTGAGTTCATGTGCGGTATTCACCCCCACACCATTAATCGCACCCATAGAAACTCCCAGCAATACCTGATCTAGCAAAGACATATTTGGGCGACTTACGACATAGCCAGCAAAGGCATTGGCTGCCATTTGTAAGGGAATAAATGTTTTTACAATGCGGTCATAATAAGGATCGTTAACCAGTGCCTTGATCTGCTCATCATTTGGGTTATTGGCATCATCGCCAATCAGAGCATCCAATGTCGGAATGATGACATGCAATAATAAAGGCCCGCCCATTGCAAAGACTTTTTGAGTGGCTTTAGGACCAAAATGATAACCGGCCAGAATTCCCATTCCGATCACAGGCAGACCTGGGCTGAGCAACCAGCCAAAACGTTTTTTATCCAGCTTTACACCTTTTAGTGCCGACGCTTCCTGCGTAAACTGCGCTTTCTGGATTTGTGCAGGGGCATTCATTGCGACCTTCCTTTTTTATGTTACTCTGCACTTATAGTTGAATATTTCAGCAGCCGCGAACAGTATTCAACGTCCAGAAAAGCTATGTCAGCGTCTTTGGCACATGCTGCCAAATTCTGGCCTAAAATCACAAAGTTAAAAAATTTATAGTCAATTAAATGAAATAAAACAGAAGAATAGAGTTAGGCATGGATGCTTTAAGTAAAATTTTTGATGATATTCATCTGGAAAAATCGGAATATCTTTATCTGAATGTGTTTCATCCGGGCGGCTTTGACTATCAACATGAACCCTTTATGCTGGCCTATATCCTGTTACAAGGACAGGCGCAATTAAAGTTCATGAATGGTGATCGACTGGAGCTGCAACAAGGTGATCTGGTGCTATTACCCGCAGGTTCCTCCCATCATGTTTCCTGCCCAGACAATGCCGATTTTTCTGAGCACCATGCGATTAATCCTTATTTTCAGAGCAATGTACAGCAATGTATTGATCTCAATCGGGAAAATTCGGCGGATTATAGTTTCATACTGGCTATTCGTTCTAGCTTGGATATCCAGATGGCCAAACCTCTTTTGAGTGCATTACCTAAATACCTGCATATTCAACATATTCTGGGTGATACGGCGCCAGAATGGTTACAGGTTGGCTTGCAGTTTCTGGCACTGGAAACCCAGCAGCTTCGTCCCGGACGTGACAAGATTCTGGATCATCTGGTCAGTATTTTACTGATTGAATGCGTACGTGATTATATTTTAAACCTGGAAAATGCCTCGAGCTGGCTAAATGCGCTCTCGCATCCGGAACTATCCAATGCACTGGCAGCGATTCATGGCAAACCTGAACAATTCTGGACTGTAGAAAGTCTGGCCGAACAATGTCATATGTCACGTTCCAAATTCGCCCAGTTATTTACCCAGATTGTCGGTGAACCGCCCCTTGCCTATCTGCAACAGCACCGCCTGCGTCTGGCAGCGCAATATTTGAGAAATAGTGGATTTGGTATCCAGCAGATCGCTTATCTGGTTGGTTATTCATCCGAGACGGCGTTTAGTCAAAGTTTTAAAAAACAGTTTGAACAGACGCCGACCCAATACCGGCTGAATTGTCAGAAGAACCAGTCTTTATTACCAGACTAAAATTACTGGACTAATGCCAATACTGCTGTGACCGGATCTTCGCTATTGCCAGAAAGTAGCTGCTTGTGCATGGTGATATGCTGCATAACCTGAATCTGCGCTGCTTCAATATCCATCAGTTTTTCAATTTCAGCTGCCAGATTTTCAGGTGTAGCAGCGGATTGGATGAGTTCTTGAATCACTTTTTTGCCAGCAATTATATTTGGTAATGAAAAATATGGGATTTTTACCAGTAATTTGGCAATTCGATAGGTCAGCCAGTGCAATTTATAAAAAGTCACCATCGGACGGTGCAGCAACATCGCTTCAAGCGTTGCTGTTCCAGACGCCAGTGCAATGATATTGGATGCATTCATGACCTGACGGCCAATTTTGGACTCAGCGCTGGTATTTTCCATCAGGCGAATTTGGGCTTTTAAGCTCTCAGGATAAGTGGCCAATAAACTTTCGATTTGCTGTTTACGCGCATCATTAATCGCAGGAATCAGAAAGGTATAATCCGGATGTTTCTGATGCAGAATATTGGCAGCATCCAGAACCAAAGGTCCCAAACGCTCAATCTCGCCACGACGACTGCCTGGCAATAAGGCAATATATTTCTGATGTGGATCCAGACCTAATTCTGTCTGAGCATCCAGAATCGGATTTTCAAGCGGCAACTGACTGGCGAGCGGATGTCCAACAAAAGCTGCCGGAACATCCCATTGCTTGAAAAAGGCTTTTTCAAATGGAAATAGGCACAGTACCAGATCAATACTGGCTTTAATGCCATGTATACGGCCTTGACGCCATGCCCAGACCGAAGGACTGACGTATTGCACGGTTTTAATCGGTAACTGTTTTTGTTTAATGGTTTTTGACAAACGCAGGTTAAAATCAGGCGCATCAATCCCGATAAAAATATCGACCGGATCTTTAGTCCAGGTTTCCACCAGACCATCCCGCACAGCAAACAGTTTTTTAATATCTTTTAAAACTTCGACAATGCCCATCACCGATAAAATATCCATCGGATAATAGCTTTTAAAGCCTTCAGCGATCATTTGTGGCCCACCGATACCTTCAAATTCAGCATCAATGCCTTGCTCACTAAAACGGCGAATCAATTTTGCGCCAAGCGTATCTCCAGAAACTTCACCGACCACGATTCCAATTTTAAGTTTTCGATTTAGCAAGTGGGTTTCCTCTCAGATCCGCATGGAAATTTATTGAATCGGGATTCTAACATAATCCTATGGCTATTCCGGAAGAAGCTTAAGTATCTTCTAATTTTAAGAAACCCACCGTTTAGAATAACTTAGTCAATAAGGGAGCTTGCATAAAAAGAATTAAATCGACATTTACAGGTACATTCAATTAGACAGAAATGGGGCAAATCGGACAGTTAAAATCAATCATTATATTCGCACTTTATACATAACCCAGTGAATAAACATGAAAGATCACCTAATATTCTTCACCTAGCTTTATCTTTTTTATGCATAAGTAAATCAATAATCAAGACAACGACTTATATCCAAAAGTCATAAGATATGCTCGTTTTTTGATTTTGGCATATATGCATGTTTGGTCCGATTGAATTTATTTTAGCAGGCGTTCTGGTAGGTTTTTGTGTAGGTGTCACCGGTGTCGGTGGCGGTTCATTAATGACGCCAATTCTTATCAGTTTATTCCGGATTGAACCGCATATCGCGATTGGTACTGACCTGCTCTATGCCGCGATTTCTAAATTCTGTGGCTCGTTTGTGCATGCCAAGAAAATGAATATTGTCTGGCCGATTGTGATCTGGCTGGCCGTTGGCAGTATTCCCGCATCTTTTGCAACGCATTGGGTACTCGAGAACTATCTGAGCCAATCGACGCATTACAAAGCCGTCCTGACCATGGTCTTGGGCTTTATGCTGACTATTACCGGCTTATCCATTCTGTTTCGCACCCAGATCGAAAATCTTTTTAATAAATACAGAAAACAAGAACTACCGGATATGACGCAGGATCTGGAAAAAGTGAAGCTGCAAGCCAAAGAAAAGCGCGTTGCTATCATCATCATGGGCATTATCTTGGGCATATTTGTCACGCTATCTTCAGTGGGTGCCGGTGCATTTGGTATCATGGCACTTGTAGTGATGTTCCCGAATCTGCCGATGATTCGTATTATTGGCTCTGACGTGGTGCACGCGGTATTACTGACACTGGTTGCAGGGCTGGGTCATATGTCTTCAGGCAATGTCGATTTCATGCTGCTCATGTGGTTATTGGTGGGGTCTATTCCGGCGATTATTGTCGGCACTTTACTCAGCTCACGTATGCCGGAAAAACTGATCCGCAAAATTTTAGGTATTACCCTATTTGCCCTCGGTGTAAATTTCATGATTAATCCTGTGAAATCAAAACCGGCTCAACCTGCTGAAACAGCAATGATAATTGTGAATCAAAATTCCCCGTCCGTTTAAGTTAACTATCCGATTCATCACTTTTTTTTCAAAGAAGTATTCATCTTTTTTATAACAAAGTGACGCATCATTCATGTTATATTCGGGCTATTAAACAACCTTTTGTATGATCGAACCAGTGACGGCAATGAATACACAACAGTCAAATCCTATTTCAGCATCAGATATTGATGACGTGAATATCCACAGCATGATTCCTCTTGTAACCCCTGCTGAGCTTAAAGCAGAGTTACCGTTGACTGAAACTGCTTATCAAACCGTACTGCATGGTCGTGAAACGATTCGTAAAATTCTGGATGGTGAAGACAAACGCCTGTTCGTTGTAATTGGCCCTTGTTCTATCCATGATCCGGCGGCGGCGCATGAATATGCTGAACGCTTAAAAGTACTGAGCGAAAAAGTTAAAGACAGCTTATACATCGTGATGCGGGTTTATTTTGAAAAACCACGGACTACCGTAGGCTGGAAAGGCCTGATCAATGACCCAGACATGAATGATTCATTCAATATTGAAAAAGGTCTGCGTATCGGTCGCAAGCTATTACTTGAACTGAATGAAATGGGCTTGCCATGTGCCACTGAAGCACTTGATCCAAACTCGCCACAGTATTACCAAGACCTGATTTCATGGTCAGCAATTGGTGCACGTACCACAGAAAGCCAGACCCATCGTGAAATGTCTTCTGGCCTTTCTTCACCAGTCGGCTTTAAAAATGGTACTGACGGCGGTTTAACGGTCGCGACCAATGCGATGCAATCTGTGAAACATGGTCACAGCTTCCTCGGTCTGAATGATCAGGGTCAGGTGGCTGTGATTCGCACTTCAGGCAATCCTTATGCTCACGTGGTACTGCGTGGCGGTAATGGCAAACCGAACTACGATGCAGGCTCGGTTGCCGATGCAGAAGCTGCTCTAGCCAAGGCCAAAGTCAGCACCAAGATCATGATTGATGCCAGCCACGCCAACTCTAACAAAGACCCGTACCTGCAACCACTTGTACTTAAAAACATTTCCGAACAAATTCTTGATGGAAACAAGTCAATTGTTGGTATTATGGTAGAAAGTCATCTTAAGGGTGGTCGTCAGGACATTCCGGCGAACCTGAATGATATGGAATACGGTCAATCCGTTACGGATGGCTGTATCGACTGGGAAACGACTGAAAAAGTTTTACTCGACATGCATGAGGCATTGAAAGACATTTTACCTAATCGTTAAATGATCTGACCAACGCCATCGCCAAGATGGCGTTTGCATTTCTAGAACAAGGAAAATTTATCTGATGAATGATATTGAAACGGCATTAAGCCAGATTGAGAATTTTCAGTTCATACACGAACATCTGTTTAGCTCCGGTCAACCGACCACTACCCAATTACAGCTGATGAAAGAATACGGTGTATCTACTGTCATCAATGTGGCGCTGACCGATAGCGAACAGTATCTGCCGCATGAAGATAAAATTTGCCTTGAGCTGGGACTGAACTATATTCAGGTTCCGATTTCCTGGGAAACCCCTTCAGACAATCAATGCCTGCTGGTACTGGACCTGATCGATCATCTGGTAAAAGAGCAAATGGTCTGGGTACATTGTTCGCAAAACTACCATGTCAGCTGTCTGATGTATTTATATCGTCAATACTATATGGATATGGATCTGCCTACAGCACAAGAACACTTGCATCAGATCTGGGAACCGAATGAAACCTGGACCGGTTTAATGCATGCGGTTGCTCTACAGCTACAAGGCCGTAAAGCAACTCAGGAACTGGAACTTTCCTTGATTAATCCGAATTATTTTGCCTGATTTTATTTGCTGTGGCTCAATAGCACGGTTGCCATGGACATAATTCCTTCCTGACGACCGGTAAAACCTAACTGTTCAGTGGTGGTGGCTTTGATACTGATTTGAGTCACATCAACATCCAAGACATCTGCAATACTTTGACGCATCGCCAGATTGTGTTTAGCCAGTTTTGGACGTTCACAGGCCACGGTAATATCGGCATTATTCAGGTGATAACCACGATCCAGAATTAGCTGATAAACATGCTTGAGTAGTACCCGGCTATCCGCACCTTTAAACTCAGGATCTGTATCGGGGAAATGCTGGCCAATATCTCCCAGCGCCAAAGCACCCAACAAAGCATCACAGAGTGCATGCAGCACTACATCACCATCCGAATGTGCTTTCAGACCGTGAGTATGCGGAATTTGAATGCCTGCCAGAGTGACAAAATCACCTTCTTCAAATGCATGCACATCCAGCCCCTGGCCAATACGAATTTGTGCGATCACCTTATACATCCTTTAGAAATAGCCCATTGAAATCTTGTACACTTGCTTTCTATTTCGCTATAGTTAGACCAAGCGTAACACAGTGAAAGTATAAGCGATCATGCTACTGAAAACTGATATAAATATGTTGAAAATAATTGGCCTGATGCTCGGTCTGGGGATGATTTCTACGGGTAGCTCAGCGATCACAATGGATTGTAGCGATGACAGCAAAAAAACGGCTGCCATGAATAAAGTCTGCTCAGCATCGCTGGCTGAATCTCGTGCAAAACTCGCAGACCAATACTTTACTGCTTTTCTGATTACCGATGCGCCTGTGCGCTTATTGCAAGATAGCCAACAATTATGGGCGACCCGTTTACAGCAATGCAAAACGCTAGACTGTTTTAAACAGCAGTTTGAATGGCGTTTAGATGATTTAAATGTCTATATTTCACTGAATCAAAGTCTGACCCAGCATTATATTAAGTTTGAACAGGGACAAATCGCCAAGCAGCCTGTACATCTCAAGATTCATCAACTGACCAAAGACCGGATCAAGATTGAAGGCCTAGCCTATCGTAATCCGAATAACCGGACCGAGAAACAGATCATTCCTTTTTTAGCCTATACCACGCCTGAGACAAAAAACCAGATCACCGATAATGAAAATGACTGCCGCTATGAGTTTAACTATAGTAAAGCCATTTTAGCGGTCAGTAGCCAGCAGAAAGGCTGTGAACGCTTTACCGGTATTTATCGACTATATGATTGATTTAATTTAAAAATATTAAAATTTACTGTTATATAAAATGATATCTTTGATGTAAAAAATAGCCCGCAAGCGGGCTATCAATTTAAGCTGGATAGTATTGCGCAATTTCCTGACTAATCATCGCAGCCGTTGCAGCTGATAAAGTCCAGCCCAGATGACCATGTCCGGTATTGTAAAAGACCCGCTCATGTTTGCCACGGCGTACCACAGGCATCATATTTGGCATCATGGGGCGTAAGCCTGCCCACGGAACAACATGCTCAGTACACAGGTCAAAATTACGATTGGTCCAGTCAATTAAAGGTTGAATTCGGTCAGCACGAATATCCCGGTTATAGCCATTAAACTCGGCTGTTCCTGCAACACGCAAACGATCCTTGCCTAGGCGTGACAAGACAATTTTCGCACTTTCATCTAGCAGACTGACCCAAGGTGCGTTGTTCTGGCTCTGCTCATCATTCAGTTGCACGGTAATCGAGTAGCCTTTGACTGGATAGACATTGACTCGTTCACCAAGAATCTCAGCCAGTTGATAACTGCCAACACCTGCACAGATCACAATGGCATCTGCATTAATTTCTAGAACATCCTCTGGAGAGGAATGGACATTTTCAGTACTGGGTTTGCATTTAACCCGAATATTTTGAGCCTGATGATCAATAGCGAAAACATCTTGACCAAACTCAAATTTCACGCCTTTTTGCATACAGGCTTTGGCCAGAACGGTACTAAATTTATGAATATCCCCGGTGGCATCGCTCTGGCAGTAAAATCCTGCGTAATAATCGCCCGTTAATGCGGGTTCGATCTGTTTGATTTCTGCATTAGAAATTGCGTTGCGCTCCAGACCACCGCTACACAACAGATCATTCACTTTGATCGCAACATCATAATCCGTCTTGTTATGATAAAAATGTAAAATGCCGCGTTTTTCCAGATCGAAATCAATATTTTCTGTTTCGGCAATTTCAAATAAGCGTGCTCTTGCCAGTAAAGCCAGCCGTACCGTTTCTCGGGTATTGGCTTCATAATGTTTGATATTGCCCAGAAATTCCATGAGCCAGCTGTATTTATGTATACTGAAAGAAGGATTGAGCAAAAGTGGTGCGGTTTTTTGTGACATCCATTTGATGCCTTTGAGTACCGTGGCTTTCTGGTTCCATACTTCGGCATTACAGGCAGAAAGCTGGCCGCCATTGGCAAAGGATGTTTCCATTGCCGGATATAGATGCCGATCAACCACGGTCACTTGATAGCCTGATAATGCCAGCTCATAAGCTGTGGTTACTCCAGTAATCCCGGCCCCAATCACCACGACATGACGCATAGACACCTCCTTGATTGTATTGATGTCTTTTCCCATCTGTCATGTGTACCTGAGAGCTTCGGTAGATACATTGCACATCAATGCGGCCACCTTCCCCTTCGGTGAGTGATTCAACACTTCTCTCCAGAGTCTTTATCCATTATCACAGTCCTTTTGCCTGAGAGTTTCCTGGGACCTTGCTCCTTCGGCGAATGCAGAAGCATTTCTCTCCTGCAATAATGTTTTATTATCATGAGCAATTTATATACCATTTTTAGGAGAAACACAGTTTTTATTTATGTTAATTCACGTGAATTTATCCATGATTCTTTTTTTTAATTAACAGTATACATGTGTGATAGAGGATATTGCCTAGATATTAAATTTTTAGATTTTGCTGCCGTAAGTAAAACGAGTAAGTTCTACCCTTTATAAAATTCCAGAACTTATTTAATTTTGGCGCTTAAATAAAATTTAACCTTTTTTTTGCTTAGGCTATTTTAATAATTTAAAATGTAGAGTTTTCCTTATCCATTTTAGAATTTTAGATAAGCCAAGAAAGCATCAGTACTAAGCTTACTGCTGCGACCACTGTTTGTACACTGATAATACTGGCCATTAACTCGCTATCGCCGCCATATACCCGGGTTAAAACATACGAAGCTGAAGCGGTAGGAAGTGCAAAGAACAAGACCAAAACCTGAGTAGTTAATGCATCAATCTGGAAAATTTTACACACTAAAAATGCAATCAGCGGCATTCCGAACAGGCGGCCAAAGGTTATCAGGCTGAGTGGCAACACATCACGCTGAAAACCCTGAAACTGTAAGGCTGCTCCCACACACATCAAACCGAGCGGCAAACTGCACAGTGCAATCTGTTTAAGAAACTGCTCTGCTCCAGTCCAGAGTGACAAACCAGAAAGATTAAATAAACCACCCACAATACAGCCTAGAATTAATGGATTTTTAGACAAATCCAGGATGATTTTTTTCAGCTGCATATCATGACTACGGGTAAATGCCAGCACCGATAAGATATTCACCAAAGGAATACACAGCACCATGATCACCGCGAAGATGGTCATACCTTGCTGATGAAATAAGGCACTAACAGCAGCAAGGCCAATATAGGTATTAAAGCGCAGCAAGCCCTGAACATAGACGCCGAAACGCGCATAAGATATCTGGTAAATATGACGCAAAATATACAGTGCAATACTGACCACAGCCATTATACTAAATACGACAAGCACTACATCCTGAATGACATCCATTTGAATCTTGGCAGTGGCCAGATTTAAAAACAGCATCACCGGAAACAGTGCATAATAATTTAACTTTTCTGCGCCTCGCCAAAAATCATCACTCAACCATTGCCTGCGCTTAAGTAAATAGCCAAAGCTGATCAGTCCGATGAGAGGAAATAAAGAAGTTAAAATAATATGCAGCATATGACATCCTGGTCTGTTTTCTGCCTAATCTTAAGTCACTTAGACTGAACAGAAAACTTAGCATGTTCAGGAGCTTTCCCACTACTCAATTTAAGCAGTAAAAAGCTTGAATTTCCATCAACTAATCATATTGATTTGCTGATTTTTTCTAAAATCAGCAAATGTAACGTAATCAACCGTTCTCCGACATTTTGACCCAGTGGATATGCTTCAATCTTTTCAGTCAGCTGATAGCCACGGCGCTGATAATATGCCAGCAGTTCAATACGGACATTTAATACTGACATCTGAATCACTTTCTTTTTAAATATTTCGAAAATATGGGATTCGGCAAAGTCCAATAATTGCTTGCCATAACCCGAGTTTTGCTCAGCAGGTGCAACAGCAAAGCTTCCAATCTCTGCTACTTGCTGTCCTAAGCTCACGCCAATACAACCAAGAAGCTTATTATCAATTTCCAACACAAAGAGCTGAAAATTTTCTAAATTGAGCAAGTCATATAACTGTTTTTCTTGAATACGATCACCCTGGATCATTCCTGCTTCAGTCGTCCATCCACCCGGAGTACGATAAGCTGTATTAATCAGCATAGTAAGTTGCTGAACATCAGCTTTGCTTGCCAATCGTATATTTTTATAGTGATTCATTTTATAAATAAAAAAAGTCAGACCGGAGTCTGACTTTAAAACAATTTCACTTTAAAGTTAAAGCAAATTATTTAGGTTCAATCGGTGCAAATGGCGCAACTACATCGGCATTTTGCGCACGGTGACGCATGAAATGATCCATGAGTACTATCGCCAGCATCGCTTCAGCAATCGGGGTTGCACGCACACCCACACAAGGATCATGACGGCCTTTGGTCAACACATCAGTATCTTCACGCTCAATATTGATGGTTTTACCCGGCGTGGTGATAGATGCAGTCGGCTTCAACGCAATCGCAACACGAATGTCCTGACCGCTAGAAATACCGCCTAGAATACCGCCAGCATGATTGGCCAGGAAGCCTTCTGTGGTGAGTTCATCACGGCTTTCATGACCAAACTGTTCAGCAACGCCAAAACCATCACCGATTTCTACACCTTTAACGGCATTAATCGACATCATGGCATGCGCAATATCAGCATCCAGACGATCAAAGACTGGCTCGCCCCAACCGACTGGCACTTTAGATGCAATGATCTCCAGTTTAGCGCCACAACTGGTACCTTGCTCACGCAAAGACGTCACTAGCGCTTCAAAACGCGGTACTGCATCCACATCGCCACAGAAAAACGGATTGTTTGGAACTTCGTTCCAGTCCAGTTTCTCTGCTTTTTCAGTACCAATCTGGGTTACATGACCACGAATCTCAATGCCAAATTTCTCGAAAAGGAATTTCTTGGCAATTGCACCCGCAGCAACACGCATTGCCGTTTCACGCGCACTTGAACGGCCTCCACCACGGTAATCACGGAAACCATACTTTTGGGTATAGGTATAGTCGGCATGACCCGGTCGGAATGTCTGCGCAATATTGCCGTAGTCTTTCGATTTTTGATCCGTATTACGAATTAACAAACCAATTGAAGTACCGGTGGTTTTACCCTCAAACACACCGGAAATAATTTCTACTTCATCTGGTTCTTTACGCTGGGTTGCAAATTTCGATGTACCCGGCTTACGGCGGTCCAGATCTTTTTGCAAATCCGCTTCAGTCAGCTCAATGCCGGGTGGAACCCCATCGATGATGGCCATCAGGCCAACACCGTGAGATTCACCACAAGTCGTTACACGGAACAGTTGCCCTATACTATTACCTGCCATGTCAAACGACTCCTTATGCTTGAATAGACTGAATAAATAAATCGCGGTAAGTACGGCATTGCTCTGCAGTCAATGCAAAGATACCCGTACCACCTTTCTGGAATTGTAACCAGTAGAAATCAACCGAATTAAAGTTTTGGCGCATCGCCCATTCTGAGTTACCCACTTCGATCACGATCAGGCCATTCTCAGTCAGATAATCTGCAGCTTGAGCCAGCATTTTACGCACCAGATCCAGACCGTCCTGACCTGCAGCAAGCGCAAGCTCAGGCTCATGATGGAATTCCTCAGGCAAATCCGCCATATCTTCCGCATCGACATACGGCGGATTAGATACGATTAAATCGTATTGATTTTCGGCTGGAATTTTTTCGAACAAATCCGATTCAAGCAATGCGATCTGATATTGCTTGTCATGATGCTCAGTATTGATTTGCGCAACTTCTAAGGCTTCTTTGGAAATATCAGTCGCATCCACTTCCGCTTCAGGGAAAGCATAAGCCAAGGCAATCGCGATACAGCCTGAACCGGTACACATATCTAGAATACGTTGAGGCGTCTTTGGATTCGGGTTTTCCGGCAAGTTATTGACTGCCTCACCCATTTGACCATGTTCACCCAGGCAATACGGGGCAAAACGGTTTTGAATCAGTTCAGCAATCGGTGAACGAGGGATTAGCACGCGCTCATCAACGTAATAAGGTTTACCGTCGAAGTAAGCCAGGTTCAATAAATATGAAGTTGGTACTTTTTCATTAATACGGCGTTCCAGCAGACTTAAAAATTCGGCTTTTTCACTTGGTAATAATTTGGCATCTAAAATTTCAGCGTCCGCTTTCCATTCTAGCGACAGGGTTTGCAGCACTAGCGCTGAACTTTCAGCAAAATAATCTTCTGTGCCTTGGCCCAAATGTGCATCGTATTGACGTAATGCTGTCACACCAAAACGAATAAAATCACGAATGGTGGTTAAATTTTCAGCGGCTTCCTGCATATGTTCAGGGCTAATAGTCGGTCGATCCACTTAAGGCGTCTCCAAGGTCATTTTTTTAAACGCCTTATGATACCTTGTTTTGCCTGCTTTTATAATGCTAAAAGCAGGAAAAACACGAATTCTCTACGCCCACAAAAATTATAAAACTCCTGTTTTTGTGAGCGATTATTCAGATAAATGTTTACTTTATTCAGGGATGTTTCTGTTAAATGTCGATGCTAATACTATGATGATTTATCGGAACCCGGACGCATAAGAGCGGGATTGATAAAGATTGGCCTGATCCATGATCAAAGCCAGCATACATTGACCCTGTTGCTGCTTGGCATATTTTCCTGACATTCTAAAGTTACATTGCTGGGACAGTTTACGTTCCCACAATACATGCTGACTGCGGATAACTGCAGTCTGATTCGGATTCAATTTAAAATAAGTTTTATAGTTTTTCTTCAGACGTTTATTGTGAACTTTCAGCTCTTTTTCCAGGCATTTTTCCGCTTTGGGTGTATTACCATAACTAAAATTCATGCACTGTGTATATTCCTTGGAATACCCAACAGCAGCCTGTGTCTGAACCGCAGTACCCACAAAAATTGCAACTAAAAACCATGCAAGACGCATAACTTCCCCTTGACCGAAACCGGTACAATCCCAATAAATGTTTAACAATCAATATTGTTTAAATTATCCACTGATATTAACGCAGTCCAGACAAAAATCCTATGCCTTTCTCGGAATGAAAGATTAAACAGTTGCACAATTGAAAATTGGCACATGACCCACATATAATCCGCATTCAATCTTCAAATGAGCCCAGATCTATGAGCTATAAGCACAATAATCTTATGGCGATGCGCCAGAATTACTGGAATGATAAAGCCTCCAGTCAGGTGCAGCAAGAAAAGGTATTTTTGCAGTCGACCTTAATGCAACATGGCGTATTTACCAATGCGACATTGGACGATGCTAAATATCTGTTTTTTGGCTTGCCAAGTATTGTGATTGTAAAAGGCTATGCTTTGGGCTTCATGCATGACAGCGTACAGCGCCTGATTCATCAACATATTCAAACAAATAAACAACAGTTACAACAACGATCCGAATTAAAAATCCAATTTCAAATGGCATAATGCCCTGTCTAAACTGATACAAGTTGGTGAATAAATGAAAGCTTGTCTAGCTTTTACTATGAATTCAGCGGCTTAAACTTTTTTAATACGTGCAGAAACGCTACTATCCCTTACAATGATTTATTCTGCTTCATGCTGATGATGAAAGGATCGAGTTTACATGTCAGATCAGAACGATAAGCTTAAACAACTGAAAACCTCCTCTATGGATCGACGCTTATCGATCGCAAAGGCATCCTTGCTGGCAGGTACGCGTTGGGCGGCTTCTAGTGCAAGCTCCATGTTCTCAAGCGAAGAAGAAAAAGAAAAGAAACGTAAAAAAGCTATGAAAGAACAGGCCGATTATCTGGTCGCAGAAATTGGCAAGCTGAAAGGGTCTATCGTTAAAATTGGCCAGATGATGGCGCTATATGGTGAGCATTTTCTGCCAGAAGAAGTCACTCAGGCTCTCAATACCCTAAACAATCAGACGGTAGCATTGGCATGGCCAGCCATCAAGACCCAGTTACAGCAACAACTCGGTTCAAAACTCGACGATCTCACCATTGATCATGAACCTTTGGGCACAGCTTCTTTGGCACAGGTACATCGCGCTACCCGAAAATCTGATGGCATGGAACTGGTGTTAAAAATTCAGTATCCGGGTGTGGCAGAAGCGATTGATTCCGATATGAGCCTGTTTAAAAACATGCTGAAATTGACTCGCATCGTGCCGCAGACCCGCGAATTCGACCAGTGGTTCGATGAAGTCCGTGAGATGATGCACCGTGAAGTAAATTATCAGATTGAAGCAGATACCACGCGTCGTTTTGCGGCGCGTTTAAAAGATGATCCTCGTTATATCGTCCCAACCATTATTAATGAATATTGCTCAGATCGTGTGCTATGCATGACTTTTGAACGTGGTGTGCCGATCAATAGCCCGGTAATGTTATCCCTGCCCCAAGAACGCCGCAACCTGTTAGGTGAAGCGTCTCTGGAAATTGCAGTGCGTGAAATCTTCGAATGGGGCGAGATGCAAACCGATCCGAACTTTGGTAATTATCTGGTTCGTCTGGGCAATGGCGCAGATGTGCACGACAAGATCATTCTGCTCGACTTTGGCGCGATCCGCCAGTTTGACCAGCATCTGCTCAGTGTTGCGCGTAACCTGATCCAGGCAGGCTATCATCATGACTCGGATATGATGGTCAAGGCGATGACTGGTTATGAGTTTTTTGATTCGATTCCGCAAAGCATCAAACCGGATATGGCCAAAGTCTTTTTACTGGCCACCGAAGCGTTTAGTTCACCGCTAAATAATCAAGAATTGCCAGCTGGCATCATGGATGAACATAATCGCTATGACTGGAAAAAAAGCCAGCTGCATAGCCGTGTGATGCAACAGGCATCGAGATCTATGGCTTCACGTTATTTCAGTGTTCCACCCAAAGAATTTATGTTTATTAGCCGTAAATTTATTGGTGCCTATACCTTTATGACCGTGATTGATGCCAAAACCAATGTGCGTGCCATGATTAGACATCATCTCTCTTAAAATAAAATCTGCATTAAAAAGACCCGGATGATTTTGTCATTCGGGTCAATTTTTAGACATATTCGATTTTTTATATTTTTATCTTTCTTTTATTTTTCATTGATTTATTCCTCCATTTCTTCAATCCCCGAAACCTAAAAATTGTCAATCATTCGTGTCAGGGATGGCATGGTTTTATCTCTGAGTGCATGTCAGTATTAAAAAAAATAACGTGACAACACCTTTAGGATAATCAGAATGAATAATATGGTGAATAAAGCCCAAGGATTTGGCTTGTCCATACTGACCAAAATCGCGGGTAGCGAAGTATTAGACCAGTTAAAGCTGCGGAAATTTGTAGAAAAATCACTTTATCAAAGTTCAAAAGTAGGATTCAAAACCCTGAGTCAAACCCAGAAAATCCTGAAATCTGGCCAGAAGATTCAAAAACAGCGTCTGCCGCATCAGTCTAAATCCTTATTTGATCTAAACCTGACTGAAGAACAGCAAATGACCTGTGATGCCATGCAGCAATTTGCCCAAGAGGTGCTGTATCCCTTGGCGCATGATGCAGATCAGCATGAATTATTTCCCCATGAACTCTGGCAATACAGCACTGATTTAGGCTTGAATTTCTATGCCCTGCCTGAAGCATTGGGGGGCGTTGCATCGGAACAGAATATTGTCAGCAATATTTTAATCGCTCAACATTTGGCTCAGGGTGATTTCAGTCTGACGGCTGGCTTACTTTCGACTTTTAGTTTCATTAACGCCATTACCCGCTGGGGCTCAGAGCAGATTCAGTCAGAATATCTGGGCGCTTTCGCAGAGAATCCTGAGTTAAAGGCCACCTTTGCAGTGCAGGAAGAAACAGCAGCGTTTAACCCGGAGCAACTTAGAACCAAGGCTGTTGCACATCAGGGACATTATCTGATTCGGGGTCAAAAGACCTTAGTGCTCTTGGGAGAAAGTGCCGATCTCTATCTGGTCAGTGCTGATCTGGATGGCAGAGCTGAGGTCTTTGTGGTGCAACGCGACAGTACCATCACTGCGAAAAAATCGCCGGCTATGGGTTTAAAGGCCACTGAAACAGTCACGCTAAAATTTGAAAATACTCCGGCATATCGTCTGGGTGATGAAGATTTTGATTATCGTGCATTCGTAGATTTGGGCAATTTGATGTGGTGTGCGATGGCGGTGGGCACCTGTGAAGCAGTCAAAAAATACTGTGTGCAATATGCCAATGAACGTATCGCTTTTGGTGAACCGATTTCCCATCGTCAGAGTGTCGCCTTTATGATTGCCGATATGGCCATTGAAATTGATGCGATGCAAATGTTGATCTTGAATGCCGCCAGTCTGGCTGAATCCGGTCAAGCTTTCCATCGTGAGGCTTATATAGCGCGTCTGCTCTGCGCAGAAAAATCCATGAAAATAGGCACCGATGGTGTACAGATTTTAGGTGGTCATGGCTTTACCAAAGAACATCCGGTAGAACGCTGGTATAGAGACTTGAGAGCCACTGCCATTCTCCATTCTGGCTTGCATACCTGATCAGAACATAAAGAAGAACAATGATGAATCTACAAACTCCAAAAAAATTTAAGCTTTTAATTGATCAAGCACATGAAGTTGCCCTCAATGTTTTGCGTCCTATTTCACGTAAATACGACAAGGCTGAACATGCTTATCCGATAGAGCTAGACATGCTCGCTTCAGTCGTGGATGGCATGAACCAAGGTAGTGAAGGCATGAATGCTGGTGCAGCAGTCAATAAACGTGGCGATGCAGATACGACTAATAAAAATGGTATCAATATGTCTACCGCCCTAAGCATTATTGAAATGTGTTATGGCGATACTGGCTTATTACTCTCGATGCCACGCCAAGGATTAGGAAATTCAGCCATTGCAGCTGTTGCCAATGAGGAGCAATTGCACCGTTTTCATGAAACTTGGGCCGCCATGGCGATTACCGAGTCAGGTTGCGGTTCAGATTCCGCTGCAATTCGTACCACTGCAACCAAAGATGGTGATGATTATATTCTGAATGGTGAGAAGATTTTTGTAACCTCCGGAGAGCGTGCTGATGCAGTGGTCGTTTGGGCAACTTTGGATAAAAAACTGGGACGATCGGCAATTAAATCATTTGTGGTGACCAAAGGTACTCCAGGAATGAAGGTTGAACGACTAGAACATAAATTAGGGATTAAATCATCCGATACTGCCATGATTAGCTTTATCAACTGTCGAGTACCTGCAGCAAACTTGCTCGGTCATGCAGAAATCGATGTTGCTAAAGGCTTTGCTGGCGTAATGGAAACCTTTGATAATACTCGCCCGCTGGTTGCAGCCATGGCGATTGGTTGTGCGAAAGCCTCGCTGGAACGCATCAAGGAGATTTTTAAGGATCAACTGGACTCTACTTATGCCACACCGTATTTACAAAGCTCTAATATCGCAGCACAAATCTATCGTATGGAAGCTGAATGGGAAGCAGCACGCTTGCTGATGCTGAAGGCCGCCTGGATGGCCGATAATCACAAACCAAATTCATGTGAAGCATCTATTGCCAAAGCCAAGGCCGGTCGGATCGGTAATGAAATTACCTTAAAATGTGTCGAACTTGCGGCAGCCATTGGTTATAACGAAACTGAACTTTTAGAAAAATGGGCGCGTGATTCCAAGATTCTGGATATTTTTGAAGGCACCCAGCAAATTCAGCAACTGATTATTGCCCGTCGGGAACTAGGAAAATCATCGAGCGAATTAAAATAATGATTACTCATTAAGTAGCGAATTAAACTTACATGAGTTAATTAAACGATGGATTTTTTAAGGATTTAAGGTTATAAAAATTCATCGTTTTTTCAAAATAAAATCAGTCCAATATGTACTCTATTCGTCCTATTCAGCCTGAAGATAATGCCCAAATTGCAAACATTATTCGTCGTGTTTCCCAAGAATTTGGACTGGCAGCAGAATCTGGTTTTGCCGTAGGTGATTCTATTCTAGATGAGCTATATCAAGTTTATCAGCAACCAAAATCAGCTTACTGGGTTGTTGTGGATCAACAAAATAAAATTTACGGGGGTGGTGGAATTGCGCCATTAAAAGGTGATGCAACTATTTTAGAAATTCAGAAAATGTACTTTTTACCTGAAATTCGTAAGCAGGGTTTTGCCAAGAAAATTTTAGAATTATCCTTTGAATTTGCACTGGCCCATCAGATTAAGTCAGTCTATCTAGAAACAACTAAAGTGCTTTGGCAAGCGGTGAAACTTTATGAAAAATTCGGTTTTCAGCATCTTGATCACCCTGAAGGCAATACCGGACATAGTGAAGCCTGTGAAATCTGGATGCTAAAAAACCTTTCAACTTAGAGATTTTTTAGTAGATAGATAAAGTTTGTACATTAATAAAGTGCTTTCATCAGCAGCGAGCTTGACTCTTGTATATAGGCTGCCTAACATCGAAATACGTTTATTCAGGCATGGAATTCACAGTTTGTTTTTTTCTCATCTATTAAATCCAATTAAATCTAAACGTTCACTATTTAATTCTCATTCTTTTAAATTTTCTTCTATTTTATTGAGCACTTTTCTTTTTGCGGGTTGCTCATCTTTGGGCGGAGGCTCGGTAGAAAAGCGCGCAGCTAAATTATCTAAAGGCATTCAAACTGCTTACTCCACCCCATCCAGTACAGCTAATCGTGTTTCACCTTTAATTGTTCAACATGCACAAAATCAAGGTGTAGATCCGCTCCTAGTGGCGGCTGTGATTCATCAGGAATCTACTTATCGTAGCCAAGCAACTTCGCCAGCAGGTGCGGTAGGCTTGATGCAAGTGATTCCAAGATATTGGCAACAAACCTGCCCAGGTGATTTATACAATGAAAGCAGTAATATCCAATGTGGTACATATATTCTTTCTAAATATAATCAATCATCCGGTGACTGGAAGAAAGCGCTTGCCTATTATAATGTAGGTCCGTCAGGTTATGAAAATAATCGTAAAATGCGTAAACAAGGTAAACGTTATGCCAACCAAGTAAAACAGCATAAAAAAATGCTAAAAGACTCTCTCTAATGACTGAATAAAGAGAATTAATTTAACCATACTTAGGCTATTTTATTTAATATTTGGTAAATAGTAATCGCTAATTGTGTCCATTAAAGTTTTTACCATGAAAGTATACCTACAACCTATTAATCTCAGCCATGATATATATATTCAGCTAAAATAGTCTGCAATAAAAAACCAGCGATTCGCTGGTTTTTTATTTTGTAAGGTTTATAAGATCAGCTTGTAAACTCTTATAGCGCTAGTTTTACAGAGATCCCAATAGGTCAAACAAATTAACAGGAATTCTCTGTCTCAGAAGAATCTGATCAGCTTTGAGATAGATATATTAAATATCTTATCTAAAATTCCACGCACAAAAAAATCCCCCTCTGCTAATGCGGAGGGGGATTTCGAATAATGAGCTGGCGATGACTTACTCTCACATGGGTAACCCCACACTACCATCAGCGCTAAGAGGTTTCACTTCTGAGTTCGGGAAGGGATCAGGTGGTTCACTCTTGCTATGGTCGCCAGCACAACTGGTATGATTACTTACTGAGGTCTTATGGTTGCCTTAGCTTTCTTCAAATCTTGCACTCTGTTCAAAGCAGTGCTTTGAACATCGTTCATTAACAGGTATATCTGAGTTGCAGTAGTTTGTTCGATTAGCTTAACTAAATCAAGGCTTCGTCTGATCGTTAGATCAATATGAAATCAATTGATGCTTTATATACAACTGCTTGGGTGTTGTATAGTCAAGCCTCACGAGCAATTAGTATTGGTCAGCTTCACATATCACTATGCTTCCACATCCAACCTATCAACGTCGTAGTCTTCAACGGCTCTTTAGGAGACATAAAGTCTCGGGGAAATCTTATCTTGAGGTAGGCTTCCCGCTTAGATGCTTTCAGCGGTTATCCCTTCCGAACATAGCTACCCGGCGATGCCACTGGCGTGACAACCGGTACACCAGAGGTTCGTCCACTCTGGTCCTCTCGTACTAGGAGCAGATCCTCTCAAATTTCCAACGCCCACGGTAGATAGGGACCGAACTGTCTCACGACGTTCTAAACCCAGCTCGCGTACCTCTTTAAATGGCGAACAGCCATACCCTTGGGACCTGCTTCAGCCCCAGGATGAGATGAGCCGACATCGAGGTGCCAAACACCGCCGTCGATATGAACTCTTGGGCGGTATCAGCCTGTTATCCCCAGAGTACCTTTTATCCGTTGAGCGATGGCCCTTCCATACAGAACCACCGGATCACTAAGACCTACTTTCGTACCTGCTCGACTTGTGGGTCTCGCAGTTAAGCGCGCTTTTGCCTTTATACTCTACGCGTGATTTCCGACCACGCTGAGCGCACCTTCGTACTCCTCCGTTACTCTTTAGGAGGAGACCGCCCCAGTCAAACTACCCACCAGACATGGTCCTCGTCCCGGATAACGGGACAGAGTTAGAACCTCAATATTACCAGGGTGGTATTTCAAGGACGGCTCCATCGCAACTAGCGTCGCGACTTCAAAGCCTCCCACCTATCCTACACAAGTAAGATCAAAGTTCAATGTCAAGCTGCAGTAAAGGTTCACGGGGTCTTTCCGTCTAGCCGCGGGTACACCGCATCTTCACGGCGAATTCGATTTCACTGAGTCTCTGCTGGAGACAGCGCCCCCATCATTATGCCATTCGTGCAGGTCGGAACTTACCCGACAAGGAATTTCGCTACCTTAGGACCGTTATAGTTACGGCCGCCGTTTACTGGGGCTTCGATCAAGAGCTTCGCTTACGCTAACCCCATCAATTAACCTTCCAGCACCGGGCAGGCATCACACCCTATACGTCCACTTTCGTGTTTGCAGAGTGCTATGTTTTTAATAAACAGTTGCAGGGGCCTGGTTTCTGAGGCTGTCGGCCGCTCAAGGAGCAAGTCCTATCACAGACAACAGCGTACCTTCTCCCGAAGTTACGGTACCATTTTGCCTAGTTCCTTCAGCAGAGTTCTCTCAAGCGCTTTGGTCTACTCGACCTGACCACCTGTGTCGGTTTCGGGTACGATTCCTGTGTAACTGAAGCTTAGAGACTTTTCCTGGAAGCATGGTATCAGCCACTTCACTGTACAAGTACAGCTTGCTATCAGTTCTCAGCATAGAGTACCCCGGATTTGCCTAAGATACATGCCTACAACCTTCCACCTGGACAACCAACGCCAGGCTGACTTAACCTTCTCCGTCCTCTCATCGCATTACACAGAAGTATTGGAATATTAACCAATTTCCCATCGACTACGCCTCTCGGCCTCGCCTTAGGGGTCGACTCACCCAGCCCCGATTAACGTTGGACTGGAACCCTTGGTCTTTCAGCGTGCGAGTTTTTCACTCGCATTGTCGTTACTCACGTCAGCATTCGCACTTCTGATACCTCCAGCAGACTTCTCAATCCACCTTCATCGGCTTACAGAACGCTCCCCTACCACGCATAATAAATTATGCATCCGCAGCTTCGGCATATAGTTTTAGCCCCGTTACATCTTCCGCGCAGGCCGACTCGACTAGTGAGCTATTACGCTTTCTTTAAAGGGTGGCTGCTTCTAAGCCAACCTCCTAGCTGTCTATGCCTTCCCACATCGTTTCCCACTTAACTATAATTTTGGGGCCTTAGCTGGCGGTCTGGATTGTTTTCCTCTTGACTACGGACGTTAGCACCCGCAGTCTGTCTCCCGGATAGTACTCATTGGTATTCGGAGTTTGCATCGGTTTGGTAAGTCGGGATGACCCCCTAGCCGAAACAGTGCTCTACCCCCAATGGTATTCGTCCGAGGCGCTACCTAAATAGCTTTCGGGGAGAACCAGCTATCACCAAGTTTGATTAGCCTTTCACCCCTATCCACAAGTCATCCCCTGGCTTTTCAACGACAGTGGGTTCGGTCCTCCAGTTAGTGTTACCCAACCTTCAACCTGCTCATGGATAGATCACCTGGTTTCGGGTCTATACCCAGCAACTAAACGCCCTATTAAGACTCGGTTTCCCTACGGCTCCCCTATGCGGTTAACCTTGCTACTGAATATAAGTCGCTGACCCATTATACAAAAGGTACGCAGTCACCGAACAAGTCGGCTCCCACTGCTTGTATGCATGCGGTTTCAGGATCTATTTCACTCCCCTCACAGGGGTTCTTTTCGCCTTTCCCTCACGGTACTGGTTCACTATCGGTCAGTCAGGAGTATTTAGCCTTGGAGGATGGTCCCCCCATATTCAGACAAGGTTTCACGTGCCTCGCCCTACTCGACATCATCATATAAGCCCTTTCGTGTACAGGACTATCACCGTCTACGGTCGCACTTCCCAGAGCGTTCCACTAGAACTTATATGACTTAATGGGCTCTTCCCCTTTCGCTCGCCGCTACTGAGGGAATCTCAATTGATTTCTTTTCCTAAGGGTACTGAGATGTTTCACTTCCCCTCGTTCGCCTTGCAACACTATGTATTCATGTTGCAATACCTACCTTATGGTAAGTGGGTTTCCCCATTCAGACATCTCCGGATCACAGGATATTTGCCGCCTCCCCGGAGCTTTTCGCAGGCTATCACGTCTTTCTTCGCCTCTGACTGCCAAGGCATCCACCACATGCACTTAATTACTTGACTATACAACCCCAAACAGTCGTTTGATCCTACAAGTAGATCAACCAACATAACAGTTTAGAGCACTGTGCACTTAAGCACCGTACAGCTTCAATTAGATTCATATACCAAAACGCTTGATTCAGTTAATTTCGCTAGTTCTCATTCAATCACTTCAACAATCAATCTTGCGATCTCTTGTTTCCGCTCTTGTATGAGTATGAACAAATTATTTCAACTCAAATATATTCTGTTAATGATTTAATGCATCCTCGTCGGACTGCATTACTGTGATAAATCACAGAGCTTAATAACAATGCCGCGCATTATACGCCGCTTTCTTACTAAGCTCTATAAGCTATCAAACCGTTTGCTTATTACGTATTCGAACGAATACGTGGTGGAGACTAGGAGAGTCGAACTCCTGACCTCCTGCGTGCAAAGCAGGCGCTCTACCAACTAAGCTAAGTCCCCAGCTTATCAATAAGTCAATGTATCGTTCTGTTCTGTTTGCTTCAGCACTTTCATGCTTCGTTAGTCAGATTTGGTGGGTCTGACAAGACTTGAACTTGTGACCCCACGCTTATCAAGCGTGTGCTCTAACCAACTGAGCTACAGACCCTCAGATACATCGTATGAAGAACAACTTGTTGTGGATTCTTACCAATCGTCAATCTTTCGTTAAGGAGGTGATCCAGCCGCAGGTTCCCCTACGGCTACCTTGTTACGACTTCACCCCAGTCATCTGCCACACCGTGGTAAGCGTCCCCCCTAAGGTTAGACTACCTACTTCTGGTGCAACAAACTCCCATGGTGTGACGGGCGGTGTGTACAAGGCCCGGGAACGTATTCACCGCGGCATTCTGATCCGCGATTACTAGCGATTCCGACTTCATGGAGTCGAGTTGCAGACTCCAATCCGGACTACGATCGGCTTTTTGAGATTAGCATCCACTCGCGTGGTAGCAACCCTTTGTACCGACCATTGTAGCACGTGTGTAGCCCTGGTCGTAAGGGCCATGATGACTTGACGTCGTCCCCGCCTTCCTCCAGTTTGTCACTGGCAGTATCCTTAAAGTTCCCGGCTTAACCCGCTGGCAAATAAGGAAAAGGGTTGCGCTCGTTGCGGGACTTAACCCAACATCTCACGACACGAGCTGACGACAGCCATGCAGCACCTGTATGTAAGTTCCCGAAGGCACCAATCCATCTCTGGAAAGTTCTTACTATGTCAAGACCAGGTAAGGTTCTTCGCGTTGCATCGAATTAAACCACATGCTCCACCGCTTGTGCGGGCCCCCGTCAATTCATTTGAGTTTTAGTCTTGCGACCGTACTCCCCAGGCGGTCTACTTATCGCGTTAGCTGCGCCACTAAAGCCTCAAAGGCCCCAACGGCTAGTAGACATCGTTTACGGCATGGACTACCAGGGTATCTAATCCTGTTTGCTCCCCATGCTTTCGCACCTCAGTGTCAGTATTAGGCCAGATGGCTGCCTTCGCCATCGGTATTCCTCCAGATCTCTACGCATTTCACCGCTACACCTGGAATTCTACCATCCTCTCCCATACTCTAGCCAACCAGTATCGAATGCAATTCCCAAGTTAAGCTCGGGGATTTCACATTTGACTTAATTGGCCACCTACGCGCGCTTTACGCCCAGTAAATCCGATTAACGCTTGCACCCTCTGTATTACCGCGGCTGCTGGCACAGAGTTAGCCGGTGCTTATTCTGCGAGTAACGTCCACTATCCAAGAGTATTAATCTCGGTAGCCTCCTCCTCGCTTAAAGTGCTTTACAACCAAAAGGCCTTCTTCACACACGCGGCATGGCTGGATCAGGGTTCCCCCCATTGTCCAATATTCCCCACTGCTGCCTCCCGTAGGAGTCTGGGCCGTGTCTCAGTCCCAGTGTGGCGGATCATCCTCTCAGACCCGCTACAGATCGTCGCCTTGGTAGGCCTTTACCCCACCAACTAGCTAATCCGACTTAGGCTCATCTATTAGCGCAAGGCCCGAAGGTCCCCTGCTTTCTCCCGTAGGACGTATGCGGTATTAGCATCCCTTTCGAGATGTTGTCCCCCACTAATAGGCAGATTCCTAAGCATTACTCACCCGTCCGCCGCTAGGTAATGTAGCAAGCTACATTTCCCCGCTCGACTTGCATGTGTTAAGCCTGCCGCCAGCGTTCAATCTGAGCCATGATCAAACTCTTCAGTTTAATACTATGTAGCACCTTAAAGGGTGCCAATCTTGGCTCATCAATTTTCTGACAAATATTTCTCAAATAAACTTCGAGTAATTTCTACCATCAATCAATGAAAATAATTTCGATCGATCAACCAGTAAAAATCCACACAAGTTGTTCTTCATAAGCTCTTAATGATCTTCTTAAAACCTCGTCAGTTTCAAGCTCCAACCCAATCACTTAACGTTTCGTTTCATGCATTGCGTTGGTGTGCTGCGTATTCTATACAGTTTCAAAACGAGCGCAAGGGCTTTTCTTAAAAATATTCAAAAAAACCAATCATGCGTTTATTTTTTAATCTAAAAGGCTATTTTTAACACTTTTTTGCGTTTTTCTAGCTAATTCCGCATGAAAAGTTTAAGCAAATGTTAATTTTCTAGCCTTCATCTCATAAAAAAAGATCACCTCAATGGTGATCTTTTTGATTCTTCATCAAAATATTTTAATTTGTCTGCTCAGCGAGCCAAGTCATAAATTTTTGACGTTCAGCTTTAGAAGCTTTCTGCCATAATTGAATCAGCTGCTGATCATTCTGTTCTACTGACTGAGTATATATAGCTGCCGGTTGATGAACTGGTGTCGCGGCTTGAGTTGTCATATCTACTTTTTTAGTCAATACGCGATTTCCAAACCATGGTTTCGCTGAATCTTTAGCACCCGTCTGCTGGACTAAGAGCTGATTTTTCGCATCATATAGGCCAATAATGGGCTGATCTTTATATTTTTGCGCTGCATCAAAATCTTTAGGCGCCTGAATAAGTGCTAAACGGTAAGTTTCACCATCTTTAAGGCTTGGTGTTTTTACCGTAACCACACCTGACTTTAAAATGTCATGTGAATTGTCTGAATGCTGGAAAAATTCGTTATAGCGTACGCTGATCGCATTTACACCTGCATCCAAGCTATAAGTCTGATTAGAACGTAATAGACCCGAGTTCACCTCTTGATCATTTACGGCAACAATTTTTATTTCTTCAGGTACTGTGACGGTCACTGCCGAAAAAACTGGTGTGCTAAACAGAAACACTGCTGCAGTTGCCGCAATACGTAAACCCATATCCTATACTCATTTTTGGTTGTTTATTAAAAATTAGCTGCACTATGCCGCGTCTAAATGACAATCTTATGACAAAAGCTGGAGCGATACAGCCTGTGTTCTTAGCATTTATTTGGCTAGACATATTACATCACATCTAAATACAACTCGAAGACATAAAAAAGAAGCATCAACGTCATTGCTGTCCCACAATTTTTCACAAGAGGAAGCTCATTTGAGCTTCCTCTTGTTTTATGGGTATTTTATCGGGTGAAAATAAAGCTTTTAAAGTTCTTCTTTCAAACAAATTCACTTGAATTATTCTGAGTAAACGTTGAACTGTCCAACCTGTTTTCCCTAAATGTTGAGCGAAACTCACCAATAAATAGGCGATCATCGCAATCCAGATTTGTGTCTGAATTGCGTTCCTGCTGCGGCCTAGAAACGCTTTTAATTTGAGATTCTGCTTAATCGCCTTAAAGAACAGCTCAACTTTCCAACGATCTTTATAAATCGCCGCAATGGTGGAGGCGGCTAAATGAAAGTTATTGCTGAGAAAGCTAAAGTGCTTGCCACTTTGCTGATCTCTATATTCAATTCTTCTTAACACTGGGGCTTTTCTTTTTAGGGCATGTGCGCTATTCAGCTGAATGGTTTCATCTTTTAGAATACCTTTGGATTCAAGCACTGGATGTTGCTGGATCACCTGATACACAGATTTAGGCCTAAAACGTGTGACAAATCCAATGTTTTGAGCAGTCAGATTTGCATACCATTGGTAATCGACATAGCCTTTATCAAAAACTACAATGCTGCCAGCAGGAAACTGGAATTTGCGGCCTTGTACCATGTCATTTTCTTTGCCATTTTCAACTGCAACAAACTCAGGAATATCATTGCTGTGATTCAATCCTATGCTGAGTTTCATGCTGGCTTTTGAGTCGTGAACTTTGGCCCATTCACATAAGGAAAGCGACAGGTCAATATGACTGGCATCCAAGGAATACAAGGGATTCTTAAAGCAAAATTTATGAGCTACTTTCGAGTGTTCATAGTATTTAAGCAACTTGTGAAATAGCTGTTGATACAAGGCAGCAGGCTGCTGCTCATTGATTCGTGCCAGCGTGCTTCGGGGAATAGACTTTGCTCCGAAATGACTCAGTTTGTCCTGTTGGCACTCCAGATTGGATTGAATATCTCTCAGACTTTGCCTGCAGGAAAGTTGAGACATCAAGATGGCAATAAACTGATCCCATCTTGAAGCCGCTCTAAATTTCTGTCCAACATGGTGTACTTTAGCAAGTTGTTCAAAATCCTGTCGCACAACAGGTTTAATTAGCTCATGAAATACGGTATTCTGATGTGACAAAACCTGAATCCTGGTCGTTAAAGTGTTTGTTTGCACTCATATTTTAACTGTTAGGACTCAGGTTTTTTTATTTAAAGCAAACTATGGGACAGCAGTGGCATCAACGTGCTTCTTTTAAATCTACTTTTTAATCTAAAATTATTTATGCAAAGGTCTTAAAGCGCTCTGCATCATCCATAAAGGTTTTTTCACCTGCAGGAGCTTCAATCGAACCAAATACCAGTTGAGCGCGAAGTTTCCAGTGAGATGGAATCTCGAAAGTTTGTGCGACTTCTTCATCAATAATTGGATTGTAGTGCTGCAATGAAGCACCAATATTTCTTTCTGCCAAAGCGGTCCAGGTTGCAAACTGTGCAATAGCAGAAGAATGCTCAGACCAGACCGGGAAGTTATCGGCATAAAGTGCAAACTGCTCCTGCATCGACTTCACCACGTTCTGGTCTTCATAAAACAGTGCGGTACCATAACCTGCAGCAAAAGCATTGATCTTGCTATTGGTTGATTCAAATGCATCTGCTGAAACCAGATCACGTAAAGTTTCACGTACAATATGCCAGAAAGTATCATGTGATTGACCAAATAAAATCACCACACGCGAGGTTTGCGAGTTAAAAGATGACGGACTGTGCTTCACCGCATCTTTAATGATTTTCTCAATTTCTGCTTGATCCAGCTCTACATTTTTTCCAATTGAATAAATGCTACGGCGTTGTTTAATCTGATCTAAAAATGCCATGAACCCACCTCTGTATATTTTGATTATTTGAAAATCGATAAAGTCATATTACGTGCTTTAAACACCCAAGACAGGTGCATTTCGATAACAATGTGTTTTATTTATAGAACAATCAGATCTAGATCTGAGTAGCGTATTTGTATCTGATTTTATTCACAGCTTCCATGCTGTCACATATAAAGTGCTCTATAAAATTTTAATTAAATACTTTGAAACGATGCTAATCCGGCTTTTGTAATTTTTCTTCTACTGTTTGTTCAATTGATCCAAAGCAAAGTTGTGCACGTAACAACCAGTTCTTTTCAATCTCAAAATGCTCAGCGACCCTTTCATCAATCAGTGGATTGTAGTGCTGTAAGGATGCTCCCAAACCAGAATCTGCCAGCGTCATCCACACAGCAAATTGCGCCATACCGGAAGTTTGTTCCGACCACGCTGGAAAATCCTCACTATTTAATGGCATTTTCTTTTGCAATTGTTGAATCACGGCTTGATCTTCATAAAATAAAACCGTGCCATAGGCAGCAGCACATTGATTCAACTTGATTTCAATCCCTTCGTAAATATGTGCCGGCATATGCTGACGCTGTACCTGTTTCACAATTTCCCAGAATCGATAATGAGAGTCTGCAAATAACACCACAATGCGCGTAGTTTGAGAATCATAAGCCGAAGGACAACTCCGCACTGCTTCCTGAATGATTTCGCTAAGATAAGCCTGACTAGAATGTACCCGCTTACCGAGTTGATCGATACTACGGCGCTTTTTCAATTGATCGACAAAAGTCAGTTCTAAATCATCATTCAGTTTGTTTTTTCTTGAAAATTTAAAATCTTTGGTGAGATCACTTGTTAATACCTGACCAATTTTATTTAGCAATGCCATTTTCTACCCCACAAAAAACAAGCCAAATCAGCTTAGAAAATCCCCTACAATTATAAGGCCTTTATCAAGATGGGCAGATTTAGTGGTGGTTTTACTGTCGGTTTTTACAACACTCAAACCAGCCAAAAACAACAAACTCCGCACTTAGCGGAGTTTATGTGAAGCATTGCACATTATTTATTTTTCAGTTTCAAATAATGCAGCAACAAAAGATTTGGCAGAGAATGGACGCAGGTCATCAATTTTTTCACCCACACCAATAAAGCGAATCGGCACATGAGTACGACTGGCGATATTAAACAGTACCCCACCTTTGGCAGTACCATCAAGTTTGGTAATAGTTAAGCCCGTCAAGCCTACCGCCTCATCAAACATCTCGACCTGATTAATAGCATTCTGACCAGTACCGGCATCGACCACCAACATCACTTCATGAGGTGCAGTGGCATCAATTTTCTGCATTACACGTTTTACTTTAGTCAATTCCTGCATCAAATGACCTTTGTTATGCAAACGGCCCGCTGTGTCTGCAATCAATACATCCACACCTTTGGCACGCGCACTTTCAAAAGCATCGAAAATCACTGAAGCTGAGTCAGCACCATGACCCTGAGCAACAACCGCAATATTATTACGCTCACCCCAGATCTGGAGCTGTTCAGTTGCAGCCGCACGGAAAGTATCACCTGCTGCCAACATGACGGTCTTGCCTTCACCTTGCAAACGTTTTGCCAGCTTGCCAATGGTAGTCGTTTTACCGACACCATTTACACCAACCACCAGAATCACATAAGGCGATTTGTTTGGATCAATGTGCAGCGGTTTTACCCGTGGTGCTAATAAAGCCACCAGTTCTTCCTGAAGCGCTTTATAGAGTGAATGCGAGTAGATCAAATCACCACGTGCCGTACGTTCAGTCAGGTTAGCGATAATGGTCTTGGTTGCTTCCACGCCAATATCTGCCACCAGAAGCTGCTCTTCGACTTCTTCTAATAATTCATCATCAATTTCTTTACCACCGATCAGGATATTCACCATCCCATCGGCAAGGTTTTTACGGGTTTTGGTTAAACCCACTTTCATACGGCTAAAGAAGCCACCTTTCGCAGCAGAATCTTCATTTTCAGTTTCTGTGGTAACAGGTGCAGAAACTACAGCTGTTTCGCTTGGCGTTTCTACGATAGGCACATTGACCGCAGGTAAGCTCGGTAATGTGACATCATCATCTCCGATATCAGCATCAATCAAAAATTTGTTTTGCCCATTAGATTGCTGTTGCATGCCGAATCCTTGAAAAGCATTGCGTTAAAAACCCAGATTCTACCATAACTTGCCTGCTTTGCAGCTAGCAATGGAAATGCTGGACAAACATACCAAAAAGCTACAGCTCTCGGTTGCTTTCAAGCACACATTTATTAAAAATAACGCTAAATACAAATGCCTATTTTTGGGAGATCTAGTGTCCGCCACCTTTTTGACTGTCTCCTCTTTTTCCAGAATGATTAAACAAACACTTTATCCACTTGGTGCCTTATTGCTGGGATTAAGTATTAATCAGGCCCAAGCCCAGACTCGCAGTGAATTATCACGCACCACTTTTGAAACCACGTTAAGTAATGGATTAAAAGTCATTATTCGGGAAGACCATCGTGCGCCCATGGTGATGACCCAGATCTGGTACAAAGTCGGCAGCAGTGATGAATCTGGCAATATTCTGGGGGTCTCGCATGCACTTGAACACATGATGTTCAAAGGTACGCATAAAGTTCCAAATGACGAATTTACCCGTCTGAGCCGGATTTATGGCGGTAGCATCAACGCCGCCACCTTTACCAATTACACCAATTATTATCAGCTCTATCCTAAGGCCTATTTCCCTATGGCGCTGGAACTTGAATCTGACCGCATGAGCAATTTATTATTGCGGCAGCAGGACTTCGAGCCAGAAATTAAAGTCGTCATGGAAGAACGGCGCCAGCGTACCGATGACAATCCGCGGGCGCAAGCATTTGAACGGTTTAAATGGGTCAGTTATCCGACCAGTCATTATCGCCAGCCGGTGATTGGACACATGAAAACTCTGAATAATATTCAGTTGAATGATGTCAAAAAATGGTACCGGGATTGGTACAGTCCGAATAATGCCATTCTGGTGATTGTGGGGAATGTAGAATCTGAAGCTGCTTTGGCTCAGGTACAAAAATATTTTGCTGACATTCCCGCACGTCCAACACCGGCGCGCAATGACGTACTGGAGTTTGAGCGTTTGGGTTATCGCCATATGGAGATCAATAGCAATGTTCAGGTGCCCAATCTGTACATGACCTGGAATGTAAAATCCCTTGGCACTGCCAAAAACCCCCAAGATGCTTATGCCTTGACCATTATTCGCAGTCTTTTGGACAGTGGCATTTCTTCGCGCCTGCAAGACCGATTGGTACGTGATCGTAAAATTCTGACCTCTGTCAGCGTTTCTTATGATCCCTATAATCGCGGCGACAGCCTGTTTGGTATTTCTGCCTTACCTGCGCCGGGCATCTCTTTGCAAGAAGCACAACAAGCAATTCAGGATGAAGTGGATTTACTTAAAACTACAGCGATGACCCAACAGGAAGTGGATCGTATCAGTACCCGCTTTATTTCCAATTTGATCTATAGCCAGGATGATATTGCCGGACAAGCCAAAATGATTGGAAATCTAGAGGTCAATGGCTTGAGTTATCGCCTGATGGATGAATTACCGAAACACTTTGAAAGTGTCAGCGTTCAGGATATCCAGCGTGTCGCAAACGCCTATTTTGTACGTGAAAATCTCAGCACGCTTTATCTCTCTCCTGAACAAAACACCCAGCAACGGGGATTATAATGCTTCAACTTCGTTCATTTTTGCTTATTTCAATTTTAAGTCTTAGCTCGGCTACCCATGCAGAAAACTATCTGGATCCCCAGCCTAACCAAAATGATAATCCGAGTCAGTTACAGTCTATCCCTTTGCTGCAAAGCTTAAAAAATATTAATCAGCAACGGGATTTTCAGGCGCCTTATATTCATGACCTGAACAATCGCTATAAGGTACGTACACTGTTCGTTGAAACGCAGGATCTTCCCATGGTAGATATCCAGCTGACCTTTAATGCCGGTTCGGCTCGTGATCAGGAAATTACCAAAGGTCTATATGGCCTATCCAATATGGCAGCCAAGTTGATGCGTGAAGGAACCGACAAATATAGCGCCAATCAGGTGGCGGAAGTTTTTGACCAAACCGGAGCACAATTCAGCGTACAAGCCTATCGGGACATGTTTGTGGTCCGTCTGCGTACGCTTTCAGACCCGGAAAAACTGGAACCCGCATTGGGCATGCTGATGGAGGTTCTCAAGAATGCATCATTTAAACCATCCAGCATTAATCTGGCTTTAAGCAATACCCAAGTGGGACAAAAACAGCTGCAGGAAAATCCAAGCCGACTCATGGATATCCGTTTTTATCGTGCCCTATATGGTCAACACCCTTATGCAGAACCAATCACTGGTACCCAAGGCAGTACCAAGAAAATTAACGCAGAATTATTGAAAAAATTTCGTGATCAGTTTTTGGTGGCGCAAAATATGAATATTTCCATTACTGGAAAACTCAGCCCGAAACAGGCACTGGAACTGTCTGAACGCATTGCCGGTAATTTACCCCAAGGGCAAAAAGCAGTGCGATTGCCACAACCTGAAACTCAATCTGGTTTTGAAGTGGTACATCTACCCTATAACTCGTCTCAGGCGCATGTCACCTTTGGGCATTTAGGCCCAACTCGCTTTACTGAAGATAAACTGGCTTTAGAGGTCGCCAATCGCATGTTTGGCGGTAGCGGATTTAATGCGGTATTGATGCAGGAACTGCGGGTGAAACGTGGTTTTACTTATGGCGCTTATAGTTCGTTGAGCTTTAGTCAGGCACCGGGCGTATTCAGCTTTAAGTATTCCACGCGTCAGGATCAACTGCTAGATAGCATTCAGGTCGCACATCAAGCATTTATCAACTTTGTCAGTCAACCTATTGATACTCAGCGTCTGGAAGAAACCAAAGCAGGCATGTTACGTGCTTTTCCTAATAATTACAGCAGTAATGCCACCATTAATGCCCAGCTAGGCAATATAGGTTTTTATAGTGAGCAAACTGATTATTTATCCAGTTATCCAGAACGCCTGGCTAAAATCACAGCGGCAGATGTACAAAATGCAGTGCGCAAGCATTTTCATCCTGATCGCTTAACCCTGGTCGTTGTCAATAAAGAACTGGATCAAAATGCTTTGAAAATGCGTTTGGAACAGAATTTAATGGATGCCAATTATTACTTACCAACAAATCCTATGCCTAAGGCATCTCCACAGAGACCGGCGGAAGCTGACGTGCCCGAAGCGATTCCTGCTGATAAGCCTGCATCAATTTAAGGTACTGCCCACGACGGATATGCTGCTGCTCTAACAAGGCGAGTGCCATATCTTGGGTTCGGGGAAGGTTTTGCTGTTTAGACAGTTGTTGAATCTGGGTGACTTGGGAAAGGCTAAGCGGACGATATAAAGCAAATGCGGCTAAAAGTAGAATGACCGCAATAATAAAAATAACCACACTGTTATAAATCTGTTCCAGTTTGATTCTGCTGAAAAATTGGCTTAGTTTTTCTGTATCTATAGACATACACTACCTCAGGTTAGAGGTAGTGTATGGTCGCAGTTACATAAGTTCAAGTCAGCGCACTGAATATTCACAAGAGCTGAATCCTGCTATTTTGGGCATTAATTCATTATTCTAGTAATAATTGTTGAATACAGCACCAATGCAACAACAAGCAATACCAGTGCAATTGCAAATTTACTTAAACCGGCTTCTGCTTCAGGCGGATGTAAGCGATCCTCATCTGCAATGCGGACCAGCTCACCATTATAGAGTTTATAAAACTGCTCACGCTGGTTTTCGTCCAGCGCCCGGGTAAAGTCGTAGACTTCTTTACGTTGTGCCAGCCCATAATCGCCTAGATGGGTATATTTACTGAATATAGCTTGATCGAGTTTTTTACGATGCAAATCGGCAAGTTCCATAATTTGACCTGCAGTCGGAGGCATATCAAATTTCACACCATCTAAAGTTCTTGTCATCATGGCCTTCTCCTTATTGTTTGCTATCAATTTACAATGTAGCTTAATAATATTTATAGTTGTGTATAGTTTAATCAGTTAAACTATAACTGAAGTAAACAAATAAAATCGAATAGTTGACTTTTCCATTATTTTGTAATATTAGTTTAACAATACTAATTTATATTTGTATTTAGACTAAATAGTCTATCCTGTAATCATAATTAAAATTAAGGAGTTTTTATATGATACAACAACTCTCTCAACACGATCTGGAACATCTGTACGCAGATGCCGTGAATACCATTCAATCGCAAATGAACTTTGCTGATGCGGTAAAACAGCTTGAAGAAGCCGCTCGTGCAGGCCATGGTAAAGCAGCGCTCTTTTTAGCAGAACTTTATTATCAAGGTTTCCGTGTAGAACGAGATTCACTCAAAGCCCAGTACTGGCAAAACATGGCCACCATGCAAGCATAAAGAAACGTCACCTAGGTGGCGTTTTTTTCAGCCCTTTTTTCAATAAATAGCAATCAATACATATTTTCTTACGAATCCTTGCAAAGCTGAAACAGTAATTTCATATAAAGTTCCTAGAATAGAGCCTGAACTCCAATAGCACTTTATTCTAATGAAACCACGAAAAATTATTCAAATTGATCCGATCTGCAAAAACTTTCTGTTAAAGATCACGATGCTTAAATCTTTGATGAATTGTGGCGAGCTATGGGGCGCATATCACCAAGGCTGGGCGATGATGCGTGACCAGGAAGACTGTATCTTCCCATTCTGGCTCAATCCGCTGGATGCTAAAAATTATGCCCAGCAGCATTGGCCGGATTACATCCCGCGTAAAATCAATTCTGAAGATTTTGAAAATGCATTATTGCCGACCCTGTCGCGACTGAATGTTACGCCAGCCCTGTTCAACACCAATGGAACCAAACTCAAACTGACTGCTGCACAGATGCGTCATCTGTTTTTTTCGCAACAAAGACTGCACATTGCTTAAATAACATGCTATTTATAAAGACTAAAACCTAAACACTTAGAGATGTTCAGGTTGAATACATACTCTAGGATTAATAATAAATTAACCAATAAGGATGATTAAGCATGACCAATGTGGCACAGGTGCTCAGTGAAAAAATGCATCAAGCTATTTATACCATCCGTCCAGATTCTACCGTTTTAGAGGCCATCACCTTGATGGCAGATAAAGGAATCGGGGCGCTTGTGGTAACCCATGAAGACAACGTGGTGGGGATTTTGTCAGAGCGAGATTACACGCGTAAGATCGCGCTGATGCAAAGAACCTCATTCGACACCACTGTTAATGAGATCATGACCTCTAAAGTGATTACCGTAAATACAGCTACTAGCGTAGAAGACTGTTTATCTCTGATGACTGAACGCCACCTACGCCACTTACCTGTGGTCGAACATGAAAAACTGATCGGTTTGATTTCAATTGGGGATTTGGTCAAAGCGGCCATGGATGACCAACGCAAATTAATTGAACAGTTACAGCAATATATCTCAGGTTAAAATATCATCTAGCTTTCTCTAAGGCATTTGAAGATCACTTAAATGATACAAGATAAAGTTTTATATCTGATGCATAAAAAATCCCGGTACGTGTACCGGGATTTTTTATATGAACATTTTGAATAAAATCAGTTGAGACCTAATTTTTCTGCGACATAATCTGAGTCTTTATCACCACGACCTGATAAGTTCACCACAATCTTGGTATCTTTTGGCAATTTACCCGCTTCACGAATGGCCCAAGCTACTGCATGTGAACTTTCCAGTGCAGGCACAATGCCTTCAACGCGTGAAAGGGTCATAAATGCATCCAGACATTCCTGATCAGTTGCTGTAGTGTACTCTACCCGTCCCAGATCTTTTAACAGACTGTGCTGCGGGCCTACTCCTGGATAGTCCAGACCAGAAGCAATTGAATGCACTGGTAAAGGTTCGCCTTGTTCATCTTCTAGCACATAACAGGCCATCCCGTGTAACTGGCTCGGCTTACCCAAAGTTAATGTTGCTGAGTGCTTGTCAGTATCCAGACCATGACCTGCCGGCTCAACGCCTACCAGTTTCACATCTGGTTCATTTAAAAATGCAGTGAATGCGCCAACTGCATTGGAACCCCCACCGACACAGGCAACAACATAGTCAGGATTTGCACCAAAACGCTCATTGGCCTGAACTTTAATCTCATCACCAATAATCGACTGAAAATCACGAACCATCATCGGAAATGGATGCGGTCCAACCACCGAACCGATAGCATAGATGTAATTTTTCGGATCTTTCAAATATTCTTCAAAAGCACTGTCGACTGCATCTTTGAGTGTGGCTGTACCGCGAGTCACAGAAATCAGCTTGGCACCCAGAATTTTCATCTTGACGACGTTTGGATGCTCTTTTTCGATATCCACCTGCCCCATATGAATTTCACACGGAATACCCACCAAGGCACATGCAGTTGCCAAAGCAACACCATGCTGGCCGGCACCAGTTTCTGCGATGACTTTGGTCTTGCCCATATATTTGGCCAGTAGTGCTTCACCTAGGCAATGATTAATCTTGTGCGCGCCAGTATGGTTCAGATCTTCACGTTTCAAATAAATCTGGGCTCCACCGAGCTGTTCAGAAAGACGTTTGGCATGAAATAGTGGACTTGGACGACCGACATAATGAGCAAATAGGTCTTTCAATTCATTCTGAAATTCTTCAGTCTGACGAATTTCCTGATAGGCCACATTAATATCATCCATGGCCTGTTTCAGATCGGGTGGAATAAACTGACCGCCATATTGACCAAAAAAACCCTCTTCATTTGGTAACGCAATACCATTAATTTGATGAGCCATAATGATGCCTGAAATTTTAAATAAGAGATAATGAGTGACTTTATACTAGAATAATTTGTTTGAAATCACTAATAACTCTAACTAAAGTCACTTATAGATAAATGGAATTAACGCGCCAGATATTTGGTCATGTCTTCAATGCCTTTCAGCGTCATTGGAAACATATGATTTTCAAATATCTGCTGGATCAGACCAATGGTATGGGTGTAATGCCAGTATTTTTCTTCTTCCGGATTCAGCCAAGCAGTTTTATCAAAATGCTGACGCAGACGCTGTAACCAGACCTGTCCAGCTTCATCATTCATATATTCAACCGAACCACCGACAGAATTCAGCTCATACGGCGCCATACTGGCATCTCCGACCACAATCACGCGGTAATCACGGCCATAGGTATTGAACAAATCCCAGGTATTGATGCGTGAACTGGAACGACGGATATTGTCTTTCCAGACATAGTCATAGAGACAGTTATGGAAATAGAAATATTCCAGGGTCTTGAATTCGGTTTTCGCCGCACTGAACAGCTTTTCACACTGGGCAATATGCGCATCCATCGAACCACCGACATCGAACAGCATTAAAACTTTAATACGGTTACGACGCTCGGGCACCAGTTGCACATCCAGAATACCCTGCTTGGCCGTTTCACGAATCGTACCATCAATATCGAGTTCTTCGGCTGCACCCTGACGGGCAAATTTTCGTAGACGGCGCAATGCCATCTGCATCTGGCGGCTACCCAAAATCTGCTCATCATCCAGATTACGGTATTGACGCTGCTCCCAGACTTTCACTGCAGAACGCTTACGCCCTGGCCCGCCAATACGCACGCCTTCAGGATGATCACCATAAGCACCAAAGGGCGAAGTACCACCAGTACCAATCATCTTGTTACCGCCCTGATGTTTTTTATGCTGTTCGCGCAGACGCTCTTCCAGCATTTTCATCAGTTCTTCTAGCGATCCGGCTTTTTTCAGATCTTCGCGCTGCTCCGGGGTCAGATGCTTCTCGAGTAATTCGAGATCGAACCAGTCTTTGGGCAGCTTATGCACCTGATTTAGCAGTTCATCCAGATCAAAGGTCGCGATACCATCAAAATAATCTTTCATGGCGCGATCGAACTTGTCGAAATAGCGCTCGTCCTTGACCATTACGGTTTTGGCCAGCTGATAGAACTCGTCCTGATCGGCAAACACCAGACCTGCAGAAACTGCCTGATTCAGGTCAATCAATTCGCGAGTCGATACCGGTACACCATATTTGCGTAAGGTATAAAACAGTCGCACAAACATGCGTGTTTCTCCCTTAGCGACGTGACATAAATGCTAGACGTTCAAGCAACTGCACATCTTGCTCGTTTTTGATTAATGCGCCGTACAATGGCGGAATTGCTTTGGATTTGTCGGTATTGCGCAGAATATCTTCCGGCATGTCATCGGCCATCAGCAGGCTGAGCCAGTCAATCAATTCAGAGGTTGAAGGTGGTTTTTTCAAACCCGGAATCTGGCGTAATTTAAAGAATACTTGCAGCGCTTCATTGACCAATGTGGTCGAGATATTGGCAAAATGCACATCGATGATTTCACGCATGGTGGCTTCATCCGGGAATTCGATGTAATGGAAGAAGCAACGACGCAGGAAAGCATCTGGCAATTCTTTTTCATTATTTGAGGTAATGATCACGATTGGGCGCTGAGTTGCCGTAATGGTCTCGCCAGTCTCGTACACATAGAACGACATTTTATCGAGTTCATGCAGCAAGTCATTTGGAAACTCGATGTCTGCCTTATCAATTTCATCAATCAACAGGACACAGCGCTCTTCACTGGTAAACGCTTCCCATAATTTACCCGGCTTGATGTAGTTCTTGATGTCATAGACACGGTCATCACCCAACTGACTATCGCGCAAGCGGGATACGGCATCGTATTCATACAAACCTTGTTGTGCTTTGGTAGTGGACTTGATGTGCCAGGTGATCAGCTTCAAACCCAGACTTTCTGCGACTTGCTCGGCCAGCAAAGTCTTACCTGTACCCGGCTCACCTTTGACCAGCAACGGTTTTTGCAAACTGCGTGCAGCTTTCACCGCAAGTTTTAAACTGTCAGTCGCAATGTACTGAGCGGTACCTGAAAATTGTTGAATATCAGCAGACATGATTGAACCTTATTTTTTACTTACAGCGGTGAACTTTTCTCGTGAACACGAATATTGCTTTTGTTCGACACATAGGTCGACCAGCAATAGCCAACCACAGATCCAATCCCAATGACAAATAAAATAAGTGACGCATTAATCCAAACCAGGGACTGCTCTTTGGTCAGCACCCCAAATAACAGACCAAAGATCGCGGGTGCAATGGATGCATTCGACCCCTCAGATACCGTCGGTGTTAGCAGAATGGCAAAGGCCACAATCCACAAAAAACCGCCCATGGGTTTAGGCAGACGCTTGGTCACGCCATACCAGCACCATAAAGCAATCAGGCTGCCGAGCAGATAAACTGCAACGGCAATGCTCTGTTCAGGAATTGAGTCTAATACAGCCACATAACCATTCATTTCACAACTCCTGAATCAACATTAAGCACCGCGTAAACCTTCTGGTGCCACAGCATTTGGATCAATCAAGCCTTCTGGCGGCATTTGCAGGAAGAAACCGCGAGTTTCAATAGAATCCATGACATGCAAGACATTGGCACGTGCCAGTTTACGTGATTCGCTTAATTCAAGATGCATGACAAAAGTCGCACGTCCAAATGCTGCCTGTACTGCTTCAGTCAATACGCTTAAAGGTTCGAATGTTTCAGCTTCGCTTTCATTCGCAGGACGCGCCACATACAGATACATTTCACTTTTTTTGCTGGATTTGTAGATAGACACTTGCATATTTCAAACGACTTTTCTGGAAAAACAACCGCAAGGATACATCAAAAAAAAGACAGAAACATTAGCCACGTCTCATGCATCAGTCGTGATTTTGTATAATTGCTTTTTCTTTAACCAATCCTGCAACCAATCACTCGCTGACTTTCATCTGGGTAGACAGATAAGATTCATCCTGATGCAATACCTGAATCAGTGGCTGAGTTAATAACTCATAGCGCCAGCCAAGTAGATAATCCGGCAGATCCTGCTCGTCCTTATGAAAGACTACATGCTGATACAAGGCATTCAGCCATTTCTTACGCATCAGGACTTCTTTAGGAATTGAGGTTTCATTGACGACATTCTGAATAATTGAATCAATTTTTTCGCCGATATCTTTGGAAGAATGGCGAATTGGACGTGCCAGACGTAAAGGCCAATTTGCCGGCTCCGGCAGGAATTTCAGTAAATCTAAAATGGTTTTACCATGCTCACGAACCACATTCGAACGAATGTCTTTCACATGACTCAGCTGGAAATTATTGCGCGGGAATTTTTCCACCAGATCAATCATGCTGGCATTTTTTAAAATGAAACTGCGTGGCTGATTCAGTGCCTTGGCAATCTGATCGCGCCAGACCATCAGTTGCTGCAATTGCATCAACTGACGGCGTGAATGCCGGTAATTGCCGACATCCTGATACAATAAGGCAGTTGGGGTATCTTCGCCAATTTCCTGAGTCAGAAAACGACAATCTTGCAAGGCAAAATCCAGCAGATCTTTCGAATCCAGATCCTGTTTAATTTTCTCTGACAGTTGCACCAGATAATGCACATCATTGGCAGCATACAGCAACTGTTCGGAACTGAGTGGACGCGCCAACCAGTCAGAACGGGTCTGGTCTTTTTCGATATCGACTTCCAGCATCTGCTTCAGCGCATTTTGATAGCTGACTTGCAGACCATGCCCCAAAAATGACATGCCGACCTGGGTATCAAACACATTACTCAGGGATTTCTTCTGGGTATAGTGATAGATCAGGTCGATATCTTCACTACAGGCATGAAAAATATTCTGCTGTGCGTTAAAAATTTTATTAAGGAACTCAGTCAGATCTAGCGTGGTTCCATCCAACAAATAGACCTTGTTGTCTACGTTAATCTGAAAAACACCCAGCTTAGGCCATAAGGTATCAACCTTGATAAACTCGGTATCCAGTCCATAAACTGAATTCTGATCCATCAGCTTCAGTACATGAGTTAAGTCGTTTTGATGTTG
Source organism: Acinetobacter lwoffii (assembly GCF_015602705.1). Classification (NCBI taxonomy): domain Bacteria; kingdom Pseudomonadati; phylum Pseudomonadota; class Gammaproteobacteria; order Moraxellales; family Moraxellaceae; genus Acinetobacter; species Acinetobacter lwoffii. Next base: position 1,367,007 of record NZ_CP059081.1, on the reverse strand, counting down.
AATAAATTGAAACATAGAACTGAGTCTAAGATTAGATTCTCGATAGATCCATATTAACTGATCTATAGAATTTTTGTATAAAAAATAACGTCAATTCTGCCCTATTTCCTAAAAAATAGCGCTTACTTATCAGGATTTATATTCTAATTAATATCTTTTTTATATTAAAACTAACAAGATATTTAAGCTTAGCTTACTTCATGCGCATCCGGTTATGTACTGCCTGACTCAAGGTATGACTGTCGACATATTCCAGCTCACCACCTTGTGGTACGCCCTGGGCAATTCGGGTCATCTGGATCGGCAAATGCTTACTGGCCTCAACCAGATAATGCGCCGTAGCCTGACCTTCTACCGTGGCATTGGTTGCCAGAATCACTTCTTTCACCTGACCATTGGCCAAACGATGCAATAAGTACGGAATACCGATTTCTTCGGGACCAATACCATCCAGTGGCGATAAATGTCCGCCCAATACATGATATTTACCTCTGAAACTACCACTTTGCTCAATCGCCATGACATCTGCAGGTGATTCCACTACACAGAGCAGTTCATCATCACGATCCAGAGAGCTGCAAATATTGCAGACTTCGTCTTCGGTCAGAGAATGACAGACTGAACATTCATGAATGTGATTGGTTGCCTCAGTCAGCGCATGTGCCAGACCAATAGCACCCTCACGATTTTTCATGATCATATGCAATGCCATACGTTGAGCCGATTTTGGCCCAACGCTTGGCAAAATGCGTAATGCTTGAACGAGTTGATCAAAACGATCACTAAACATTGCGCATTCTTCCTTAGAACATACCTGCAAGACCAGGCGGTAAACCCATGCCTGAGTTCGCTGCTTTCATTCTTTCGTCAGATACCACTTCTGCCTGACGTGCTGCATCATTCATTGCCGCTGCAATCAGGTCTTCGATCATATCTGGATCATCCTGAAGTAATTCAGGATTGATTTCGATACGCTTCACCACGTTACGGCAAGTCATGGTCACTTTCACCAGACCGCCACCCGCCTCGGCATGCACTTCAGTCTGCGCAAGCTCTTCTTTGGCTTTTTTTACGTTGTTTTCAACTTCTTTCTGCATGCGCTGAGCTTGCTGCATCAACATGTTAATGTTCATAAATATCTCCGAACATGAATTTATAAAATTAAATCAGGCCTAAACCGCGACGAATATCCTGGATAATATCACCAATCTCTTCCAAGCCAACAGATACGCGAATCAAACCTTCGCGAATACCAGCAGCTTCTTTGGCTTCAGGCGACAATTTACCGTGTGTCGTGGTTGCAGGATGGGTAATGGTCGATTTCACATCGCCCAGATTACCGGTAATCGAGATAAACTGGGTATTGTCAATGACAGTCCATGCTTCCTCACGGCCACCTTTCACTTCAAAAGACACAATACCGCCAAAACCGCTCTGCTGTTTTGCTGCCAGTTCATGACCGACATGCTCAGGCAGGCCCGCATAATATACTTTTTCCACTTTTGGATGCTGATTCAAAAATTCAGCCAGTTGCTGTGCACTTGCTGAATGTTCACGCATACGCAAACGTAGTGTTTCCAAGCCTTTTAGGAACACCCAAGCATTGAATGGACTCATTGACGGGCCGGTAGTACGCACATAACCGAAGATTTCTTCTAGTAACTTGTGATTACCTACGACAGCACCACCCAAGGCGCGGCCCTGACCATCCAGATATTTAGTCGCAGAATACACTACCAAGTCTGCACCAAATTTGAGTGGTTGTTGTAACACAGGTGTACAGAAGCTGTTATCAATCGCCAGTAAAGCATTATTGGCATGCGCAATATCGGCGAGTCCCTGTATATTAGCTACTTCTGCTAAAGGATTAGATGGCGATTCAACAAAGAGAATTTTTGTTTCAGGCTTGATGGCATTTTTCCATGCATCAAGATCAGTCAAATCGACGAAATCAACGCTGACGCCAAATTTTGCGACATATTTTTCAAACATGGAAACCGTAGAACCGAAGACTGCACGTGAACAAATCACATGGTCGCCCGCTTTTAAAAAAGCCATCATCACTGCCATAATAGCTGCCATACCCGAACTGGTGGCGACGGCGCGCTCTGCACCTTCAAGTGCAGCCAGACGCTTTTCAAACATGGCAACGGTCGGATTGGTAAAGCGAGAATAGATATTGCCCGGTTCCTGGCCTGAGAATTTGGCTGCGGCTTCTGCAGCATTTTCATAAACAAAGGACGATGTTAGAAAAATTGGTTCGCCATGCTCACCTTCAAAAGTGCGGGTATGGCCGGTACGAATGGCTAAAGTTTCTAATTGGTAAGAAATATCGTCTTGCTGGCTCATCGCTTTACCTCAGCCCTCGGGCTGCCTTTTGTAAAAATTTGCCAACATTTTGAGCGCCTAAGCTATTTCAGGTCAAGGCATAATAAGCGATTATTGCTTAGACTTCGATCAATCCTCCCGCGGATACGGATATTTTATTTACATGATTCAGTTAAAACAAAACTTTCAGCGCCAGCAAAAAAAATTGAAACACCTCAGTACCCGGGTGTTTAATGCCTCCTCACTGATCCTGTCGCAAAAAACCCCTTTTGAATATATTGCCGGCACCGAGTTTTGCAAGATTCGCTATTACGCTTCACCCGAAAAAAAATATAAGGAACCGCTAGTTTTCATCGCACCCTTGGCCATTAATATGGATATCTATGATCTGTATCCTTATCGCTCTCTGGTCAAGCATTTTCAGCATAGCGGTTTTGATGTCTATCTGGTGGAATGGAAACGCTTTAACTTTAAGCACCGCCACCTGAATTTTTTATCTTTTATCGATGCAGCCATTCCTCAATCCATTGAAACCATTTGCAAGCATTCAGGCAGTCAGTTTATTTCCCTGCACGGCTGGAGTATGGCGGGCGTGTTTGTCACGCTCTATACTGCCCTGCATTCACCTGAACATGTCAAGAATCTGATCGTAGTCGGCAGTCCTATCGACAGTTATGCGTCAGGACGTGTCGGCAAACTTTTTTCTACGACCAATAAACTGATTTCTAAAAATAAGAATTTGCAACAGGCCATTCATCAAGGATTGATCCCGAAGCAATATATTCATACGCCGGGTATTGTAAATGCCTTGGGCTTTAAATTACTTGATCCGATTGGCTGGCTAAAAAGCCAGAAGCAGTTTTTGCTGAATCTGGATCATGTCGAAGATGTCTATGAACATGCCACCATGGGGAATTTCCTGAATAAGATGATTGATTATCCGGGCGGGATTAATCAGGACATGGTACTGCATTTATGGCTGCAAAATCCTTTAAAGCAGGGTTCTATCACTTTGGATGGTCGTATTGTTGATCTTAAAAATATCAGTTGTTCCCTCTTGGTAGGGGCAGGTCAAACCGACCAGATTGTCACAGAACAGTCAGCTAAGCCTTTGATGGAATTGACAAGTAGCCAGGATAAGACGTTTACTCTTATACCGGGTGGTCATCTTGGACTAATGTCAAACCAGAAAACGGCAAATACATTCTGGCCAAAAATGACGACCTGGTTGGTGCAGCGCTCTACACGGCTTGATGCTTAAAGCAGATTTCTCGCACCAGAAAAATATTAAATAGATTTAAACATATTCAGAGGGTACAGCATGATTCAGTCAGTGGCATTTATCAGCCTAGGTGCAATGGGTTTTCGTATGGCAGCACATTTACCCAAGCAGTTTGATACAGTCTATGTCTGGAACCGTAGCTTTAACAAGGCAGAGCAACATGCTGCTGAATATGGCACCCAAGCCGTTACACTGGAACAGGCCGTTCAGGCAGATGTGATTTTTTCCTGCCTGCCCACCAGCGCTGACGTTGAACGACTTCTGGAAAATTTACCGCTTAAATCCGGTTCAGTCTGGGTCGACTGCACCAGTGGTGTACCAGATTCTGCCCAAAAACTGGCAGCACAACTGGCTGAACATGGAGTAATCTTTCTGGATGCACCGGTCAGCGGCCAGACCATTGGCGCTGAAAATGGCACTTTAACCGTGATGGTGGGCGGTAATGTAGAGGGCTATGAAAAAGCCCTTCCTGCGATGCAGGCTTTTGGCAAGCTGATCAAGCATGTGGGTGAATCTGGCGCGGGTTTTGCAGTGAAGGCCGTAAATAATATGTTAATGGCTGTAAACCTGTGTGCTGTCGCAGAAGGCTTTACTACACTGAAAGCGCATGGGGTAAACCTGCATGAAGCACTGGATTGTATTAATGCTTCCAGCGGTAAAAGTATGGTGACTGAAACCGTATTGCCACAGCGTATTTTAAACCGCAGTTTTCCTGTAACCTTTGCCCTGCCACTCTTGGCCAAGGATACAGGCATTGCAATCGACCTTGCGCGTGAAGCCAAACTTTCTGCGCCTGTGCTCTCGTTGACCCAGAATCTGATTCAGGCGGCCAGCGATCTGTCGGATAAAAACAGTGATTTTTCCAGCGCTGTGAAAATGTATGAATCATGGAGTAATATTACCATCGAGTAATATCTCGCCATTGAATAATGATAACGAAACCTCATATTGTGACTAGTAGGCAGGCACATATAGTGGATAACCCAGAGGAAACTCTCATGAAGAAATTTTCTGTTGTAGCATTGATTGGCTTTGCAACTTTGTTCGGGGCTTCAACATCGGTTCTTGCATCTGAACAAGAGTGCAAAAAATTAAAAAATGATCATGACGTGATTTATGCGTCTAAAGGTTTCTGTTTCAAAGATCCTGAAGCAAAAGCCAAGTTTGGTAATGACAATTGCTATACAACCAAACCAAAATTCTCGGAAAAAGAGCAACAACGTCTTGACGCGATCAAAGATCGTCAGAAAGAATTGAACTGTAAATAATTCAGTTTAATGACGCTCAAGGAATGTACTTATGACTTATGATGATCAGAATATTTTTGCACGAATTCTACGCGGTGAACTTCCTGCGATAAAAGTGTATGAAGATGACCAGGTTCTTGCACTTATGGACATCATGCCTCAGGCAGAAGGTCATACTCTGGTAGTTCCGAAAACTCCGGCAATCACTTTGCTGGATCTGCCACCTGAAGCTGCAGCCTATACGATTCAGATCGTACAGAAAGTTGCAAAAGCCATTGAAAAAGGTTTAGGTGTGGACGGTATCGTGCTGATGCAATTATCAGGGGCCGCAGCGGGTCAGACCGTACCACACGTACATTTCCATCTGGTTCCTACCTCTTTGCACAATCTGGGCAAACATGCAGCACAAATGGGCGACCAGGAAAAAATTAAAGCGCTGGCTGAGAAAATTAAAGCTGCCCTTTAAGCTATTCTTAATACCTAAAAATGGAGCCTCGGCTCCATTTTTTATGTCTAATGTATTTCACTCTTGATTAAGCCAATAAAATATCAGTAAAAGTCACCTAGCCTATTTTTAAGTTTTGCAGCAAACACCGAGCTTAGCTGTATTTGCATCAATCCTGCTTACCCCACTCATAATCCTATAAAAAATAAGACAATGATTGTCTTTAATATTTCTGAAATATTTCCTTAATCATATTGACTTATTTGTAATGAATACTTGGCACCAATAGAGCAGTAGATGTTTCAAAACAATACTGAAACTTGTTTTTAAGACGATGAATAAAAAAGTCTTTATTGGAGCAACACATGAAAAAAACGTTATCTGCATTAGCAATCGGGGCAACAATTTTAACACCAGTGATGGCAGCTGCTGCTGATGTTAAAGTGTATGGTCGTGCACACGTTTCTTTAGATTATCTGGATGATGGCCAGGATTATAACGAAGTAGGTCTTTCTTCAAACTCTTCACGCCTAGGCTTTAAAGCTGAACAAAAACTAGAAAATGGTATGACTGTATTTGGTCAAATCGAACAGGAAATTAACTTTGCAAGTGGTTCTGCAAATGATGATGTTGAATTTGCAACTCGCGATACTTTTGTTGGTTTAAAAGGTGATTTTGGTCAAGCGCGTATCGGCCGTTTTGACAGCCCATTCAAAGTAGCACGTGGCCCGGTCAACTTCTTTGGTGATATGGTTGGTGATGTTCGTAACGTTACGCGTGTAGGCAACCTGCGTTTTGATGAACGTAATGCCAATACCATTGAATATAAATCACCAAAATTTGGTGGCGGTTTCAACGTATTAGGTGCGATGTCACTACATGAAACAAATAGCCCGGATGCCACTAAAGATGGCGCTAAAGACAAAGATAAAGCATACGACCTCGCTTTAACCTATAAAGAAGGTAAAGTTGATTTCGCTGCTGCCTATGAACACTATGAAGAAGAAGCTGCCCGTGGTGAGCGCGATGGTTTCCGTATTGCTGGTGCTTACAAAATCACACCTGAATTCAACCTGGGCGGTTTATACCAATTCCTTCAACACGATAATTCTGAAGCAAACCCAGATGCACAAGTATTTGGTGTAGCCGGTGAATATAAATTTGCACCAAAAACCTCATTCCGTGGTGAAGTATTCCACCGCGATGTCGATGCCGATGATGCGAATGCAACTTTACTGGCAATCGGACTTGAGCACCGTTTAGATCCAACAGTCCGCATTTATGGCAACATAGCAACTGTATTAAATGATGAAAACTCAAACCTTACCCCTTGGGCACAAGGTCGTACCAATACTGTAGGTGGCGTACGCGGTGAAGACAGTCTAGGACTTTCACTAGGCATGCGTTACGACTTCTAAGTCCAGTCTCCCTCACAAAGCTTAAAAAGAACATGCCTCCAGCATGTTCTTTTTTTGGTGTGTTTTTTATCAATATAAATATAGTGAGAAAGATTGTGACACTGATATTCAACCCTCATAAAACCAACCAGTTTAGTTTGATTAATTTTATTCTTTATTTTAAAACCAAGCATTTTAATCAGATTAAAAAATATTAATCCAATTAAAATGATCTACATTAAAATATATAAATATAAGCATTTTAGTCGGATTTAAAAACCGATAGAATTACATAAAATAATAAAAAATATTTAGAATAAATTTTAACTCATATAAATATATATTTAATATTTTCAAACATTTATAAATATATATTTATTTAAACTGTATCGTCTATTTATTTTTTAGTTACAATAGATTAATAATATACAACAAGTCATATAACAGGCTTAGTCGAATGAGCTTAGTTCCCAAAAATCTAAACCAGAGAGTGGTTAGAGAAATAACCGCTATTTTAATTATCAAGGTTATTTTACTAATGATAATTAAAAACATCTGGTTTGATGCGCCTACGATTCCTAAAAATTTTGATAACCAAGTCGCCGAGCGTATCGCCGGCAATCCTTCCCAAATCCAGGAGACACGTTGATGATTTCTGAAAGCGTGGTCGATCTCTCGCGGTTCCAGTTCGCCATGACCGCGATGTATCACTTTATTTTTGTTCCACTGACGCTAGGTCTGGCATTTCTGCTTGCCATTATGGAAACCACCTATGTGATTTCCGGCAAAGAAATCTACAAAGACATGACCAAGTTCTGGGGAAAGCTGTTTGGTATTAACTTTGCCTTAGGGGTAACCACGGGCCTGACCATGGAGTTCCAGTTCGGAACCAACTGGGCTTATTACTCGCATTATGTCGGTGATATTTTCGGTGCACCACTGGCGATTGAAGGTTTGATGGCCTTCTTCCTTGAATCGACGTTTATTGGCTTGTTCTTCTTTGGTTGGGATCGTCTTTCCAAAGTGCAACATCTGGCCGTAACCTGGCTGGTAGCTTTAGGCTCGAACATGTCCGCACTCTGGATTCTGGTCGCCAATGGCTGGATGCAAAACCCGGTCGGTTCGGCATTTAACTATGAAACCATGCGTATGGAAATGGTGGACTTTGCTGCACTGATCTTTAACCCGGTCGCTCAGGTTAAATTTGTGCATACAGTATCTGCCGGTTATGTCACAGGTGCCATCTTCGTACTGGCTATTTCAAGTTACTACATGCTGAAAAAACGTGACTTGCCTTTTGCACGCCGTTCTTTTGCCATTGCAGCCATCTTCGGGCTTGCTTCTACACTTTCAGTGATTTTACTGGGTGATGAATCAGGTTATGAGCTAGGTGATGTACAAAAAACCAAACTGGCAGCGATTGAAGCAGAATGGGATACTCACCCTGCACCTGCACCATTTACTTTGTTCGGCATTCCGAATAAGGAAACCATGACTACAGATTATGCAGTGAAAATTCCTTATGTAATGGGTCTGATTGCTACACGTTCTACGACTGAACAAGTTACAGGTATTAAGGACCTGCTGGTTCAGCATGAAGCGCGTATCCGTAATGGTATGGTGGCCTATTCGCAACTGGAAAAATTACGTGCTGGTGATCAGTCTCCAGAACTGAAAACCGCTTTTGAAGAAAGCCAAAAAGACCTCGGTTACGGTCTGCTGCTGAAGAAATACACGCTAAATGTCGTTGATGCCTCTGAAGAGCAAATCAAAGCAGCTGCTAAAGACACTATTCCACACGTACCAAGTCTGTTCTGGGCTTTCCGTGCCATGGTGGCTTCTGGCTTCTTGATGCTACTTCTATTTGCACTGGCAACTTTTGCGGTAGCAAAACGTAATGCTGAAAACAAACCATGGTTATTGAAATTTGCATTATTTGCACTTCCTCTGCCTTGGGTTGCTGCGCAAACTGGCTGGTATGTGGCAGAAGTAGGTCGTCAACCTTGGACCATTGGTGAGGTATTACCGACGCATCTTTCAGCATCAAGCTTAAGTACAGGTGATGTCTGGGGTTCAATCCTTGCATTGGCAGCATTCTATACCGTGTTACTGATTATCGAGATGTATCTGATGATCAAGTTCTCACGTCTTGGCCCAAGCTCACTGCATACCGGTAAATACCATTTTGAAAAGCTTGCAGCTGCAGAGAAGGCAAATGAGGAGACTCACGCATGATCGAATATGAATTATTAAAAATCATTTGGTGGGTGCTGGTCGGCGTATTGCTGATTGGCTTTGCCCTCACCGATGGCTTCGATATGGGCTCCATGGCGATCATGCCATTTGTGGGCAAAAATGATAGCGAGCGCCGTGCAGCGATCAATACCATTGCCCCGCATTGGGACGGTAACCAAGTCTGGTTTATTACTGCCGGCGGTGCTTTGTTCGCTGCCTGGCCAATGGTCTATGCAACCGCCTTCTCTGGCATGTACTGGGCACTGTTGCTGGTACTGTTTGCCCTATTCCTGCGTCCGGTCGGTTTTGACTATCGCTCAAAACTGGAAAATACCAAATGGCGCAATTCATGGGATTGGGGTCTAGCGATTGGTGGTGCAGTTCCTGCATTGGTCTTTGGTGTGGCATTCGGTAACATGTTCCTGGGTGTGCCATTTACTCTAGATGAAACTGTACGTTCTACTTATACTGGCAGCTTCTTTGCCCTCCTGAATCCGTTTGCAATTGTCTGTGGTCTGGTCAGTTTATCGATGCTGTGTGCACATGGTGGTGCATGGTTAATGCTGCGTACTGATGGTGACCTACGCCAACGTTCTGCCAAAGCAACACAAATCATGGGACTAGTGTATTTAGCAACTTTCCTGGCAGCCGGTGCATGGTTGTATTTTGGTGGTATTCAAGGTTATACACTGGTTACACCTTTTGATACCAATGGTGTTGCCAACCCGCTCGCCAAAGAAGTGCTGACCAATGCCAATCCAGGCTGGATGAATAACTACTCGACTTATCCAATCACGATGGCAGCGCCTATTGCCGGCATTTTGGGCGGTTTGATCATTGTACTGGCAGCAGGTAAAAATAAAGCAGGCTTGAGCTTCCTGGGTTCATCTCTGGCAGTTATCGGTGCAATTCTGACTGCTGGTTTCGCCCTATTCCCTTTCCTGATGCCTTCAAGCATTAACCCGGTTGCAAGTCTGACTATGTGGGATGCGGTATCTAGTAAAAATACCTTAACCGTTATGACCGTTGCTGCCTGTATCTTTGTACCACTGATCCTGACCTATACCACTTGGTGTTATTACAAGATGTGGGGCGTGATTACCAACAAACACATTGAAGATAATTCACATAGCCTGTACTAAGGCTATGTCTTAAGGAGAGACAACTATGTGGTATTTTGCTTGGATTCTGGGTGTACTGATGGCGTGTTTTGCCAGTGTGATTGCTGCCATTTATATGGAACAACACCAAGATCTGGATGAGGAATAAAACATGACCGAAGCTGCGCTTGAGAAAACCGTTGTAGACAAGAAACCAAACAAATTTGCGATGATGATTTCCTGCCTCCTGGCTTTTCCTCTCGCGGCAGTGTTATTGGTTCATCCTTCTGCAATGCTGGATGCCAACGGTGAATATAGCCATAGTGCCATGATGTATATCATGATTGGTATTTCTGGAGGCTTTGTCCATGGTGTTGGCTTTATGCCGCGCCACTGGTTCTGGAAATGGTTGTTTAGCCCTTTCCTAGCATGGCCTTTAATGATCTGGGGTTATTACACCTGGTTTCTCAGTTAAAGTATGAAATTAAAAAGCCCTCATTTGAGGGCTTTTTAATTTCATACGAATTCTAAAATATTCTTCTTTTTTCTTCTGGCCAAAACAGGATTTTTAAAACAACTTATTTTAAGTATATAAAAAGCCGGAACCAGTCCGACTTTTAGAATGACTTATCGATGAGTATGAATCGACATCACAATGCCCATCCCGGCCAGCATGGAAATCACTGCCGTTCCACCATAACTCATGAGCGGTAATGGATCTCCAGTTACAGGTAAAATCCCGCTCACCATGCCTGAGTTTAAAAATACAAAGAAGAAGAAAGTCAGTCCCATGGCTCCAGCATATAAACGGCCAAAGTTATGAAAGCTGTTTAAACCAATCATCAAACAGCGAATAATAATGGCAGTGAATAAACTAAACAGTAGGAAAACACCGATAAAACCGAATTCTTCGGCATAAGTCGACATAATAAAGTCAGTATGATGTTCAGGAAGATAACCTAAATGTGATTGCGTACCTTCAGTATAGCCTTTACCCGTGGAACCACCTGAACCAATCGCAATTTTGGACTGGATAATATTCCAGCCTGCACCCAAGGCATCCGACTCCGGATCAAATAGCGTAGTAATACGCTTTTTTTGATACTCTTGTAATACAAACATCCATGCAGCCGGAGCTGCCACGGCTACTGCAGCGGCTGCACCACCAATCAGACGCCACGACATCCCACTTAAAAATAGAACAAAAATACCGGGAATCACCAAGCCAATGTTCAAGTCAGGCTGAAGCGCCACCAAAACAAATGGTACGCCCAATAAAATCAGAGCCCCCACAATATGCAAAAATTTGGGAGGAAACGGCTTACGTGCAAAATACCATGCCATCATCAAAGGCATCGCAAATTTCATCACCTCACTCGGTTGCATGCTTCCTACCCCCGGCAAGGTAATCCAGCGGGTTGCACCCAAGCGTTTTTCACCAATCACAAAGACCAGAAGCAGCATGAAGATCCCGAAGGCATACAGGTATGGACTAATCGCCTGATAGACTTTCGGTGGAATCTGCGCACAGATAAACAGCAGCACAAAACCAATTCCAAAACTGATCGCCTGACGCACCACCATGCCAGAGTCTTCGGATGTCGCGCTATACACCACCATTAAACCCAGGATTGCATTGAGAACTAGAAAGCACAATAACCAGGGATCAAGGTGCAACTTGGTCCATCGAGATGAATCTTGCGGGTTAATACTACGTCCATCACGCAAAGAGTGACGTAAAAACCGATACTGCTGTGAAGGTATCATTGGCCAAAAGGTGAAAAAGAATGATGGCAAAATTATAAGTGAAAGCTATAGCGAATAGATCGCTATAGCCAGATTTATTCTGATTTTATTTAGGGTGTGTTGACACTTTTAGCTTAAAAAAATAGCGAAGTAGTAAAATCAAATCGCCAAACCCAATTTTACTATTCGCTATGCCTCGTACCATGCTGACAGATCAACACTGGCAAAAGTTGAAAGTTATTCTGCGTAATTTATCCATTCACCACAACTCAAATTTACGCAATTTTATTGAAGCTATTCTCTATAGAATTAGAACAGGCTGTCCGTGGCGAGATATTCCTTGTTGTTTTGGTCATTCCAACTCTATTTTCAAACGTTTTAATCGTTGGTCAAGCAGCGGTAAGTTACTTAGATTATTCAAATTACTAGCCTCATGTCCCGATATGGAGTGGATTTTTATTGATGGCTCTCATGTACGTGCTCATCAACATTCTGCCGGCATAGCGAATCAATCTATTTCTAAAAGTGTAGGGGGAAACTCCTCAAAAATACATTTGATTGTTGATGCACATGGCAATCCTATTGATTTCATGATTACCGATGGAACCACACATGATGTTAAAGTTGCACCTGATTTAATATCAACATTAGATTTAAAAGAGACAAAAGTGGTATGTGCAGATAAAGGCTATGATTCAGAACCACTGCGTGAACAGATCAGGAAAACAGGGACTAAAGCGAATATACCAAAGAAAACAAATAGCCAATCGAACAATGATCATATGGACTGGTATTTATATAAAATCAGGCATTTAGTTGAGAATATGTTTTGTAGATTAAAGCAGTTTAGAGGAATAGCTACTCGATATGACAAGCTCAAAAGAAATTATCAAAGTTCTGTTGCTTTAGCCTGTATATTTTTATGGCTACCTTTATAGGGTTAATTATGAACAGTAAATGTCAACAGACCCTAAATATTATTTGAATATATTTTTAAGCCTGAGCCTGTAAAATCAGCTTGGCCAGTTCCAGATCGTCCGGATAGGTAATTTTAATATTATCGGAACGCCCTTGTACTACACTCACCTGTTCGCCGATATGTTCCAGCGCACTGGCTTCATCAGTAATCGTAGCACCATCTTGCAAAGCCTGCCCAATCGCCCGTTTTAATACACCTAGCTTGGCCATTTGTGGGGTTTGTGCCTGCCAGAGCATTGAGCGATCTACTGTTTCCTGAATATCGGAATCAGGCATGACCCGTTTCAAGGTATCTCGCACCGGAATCGCCAGAATCGCAGCCCTATCCTTGGTAATTGCCGTATTGACCAACTGTTGCAGACAATCCTGACTGACACAGGGACGTGCCGCATCATGCACCAGAACCCAGTCATCTTCAGAAGCGATTTGAGATAAATAGTTCAGTGCATTTAACACGGAATTCACCCGCTCGGCACCACCCTGACAAAAATGGGCTTTCTCCAGGCTGGAAAATGGAAGCGTTTTTGCGACATTGTCCTGTTCACCAATCGCCAAGACATAACCCGCCAACGGCAGTTGATTGAGACGAGCCACCGTATGTTCAAGAACAGTTTGCTCTTGAATCATCTGATATTGTTTCAGTTCTGTTTTGGAGAAACGGCTACCGGAACCTGCAGCTGGAAGAATGACCCAAAGTTTAGGGTGTGGTTGGTGCTTCAGCTGACTCATTGGTTCGCAGGTCTACTTTAGAATTAGGATTAAGATAGATCGGTTTATATTGAGTACTGATTGTGCTCATTTGAATAAAAGTTTCGCGTGGCTTAATCAGGCCAAGATCTAAACGCGCATGTTCTTCGATGGCTTCAATACCATTCTTCAAATCATAAACTTCTGCTGCCAGAACGCGATTACGCTCTTTTAGCTCATCATTCAATTCCATTTGTTGTTGGATTTTCTGGGTCAGTTGCTGATGATCATGATAACCACCTTCACCAAACCAGTATAAATATTGAAACCCTGCGATCAAAATGATCGCAAGGCCCAACAGTACTTTACTCGCAGTCGAGTCGAATACATTTAACATTGACATAAGTCGCTTAGTTCAAACCTTTGAACTCAGCTTTACCGCGATATGCAGCATTAGTCAATTCTTCAATACGAAGTAATTGATTATATTTCGCTACACGGTCAGAACGGCAAAGTGAACCCGTCTTGATTTGACCCGCTGCTGTACCTACTGCAAGATCAGCAATCGTTGAATCTTCCGTTTCACCTGAACGGTGTGAAATTACAGTAGAGTAACCATTCTCTTTCGCAAGGTAGATGGCATCTAAAGTTTCAGTCAAGGTACCGATCTGGTTGTATTTGATCAGAATCGAGTTACCCACTTTTTCGTTGATACCACGTTGCAGAATTTTCGGGTTCGTTACGAACAAGTCGTCACCAACCAACTGGATCTTGTCGCCAAGAATAGAAGTCAGGTAAGACCAGCCTTCCCAGTCAGATTCGTCCAGACCATCTTCGATCGAGATAATTGGGTACTGGTTTACAAGACCTGCCAAATAGTCAGAGAACTGGTTGCTTGTGAACGCTTTGTTGCCTTCGCCAGCAAGAATGTACTGACCATTTTTGTAGAATTCTGAAGATGCACAGTCAAGCGCAAGCATGATGTCAGAACCTGCTTTGTAGCCAGTTTGACCAATTGCTTCAAGAATAACTGTGATTGCTTCTTCGTTTGAACGTAAGTTCGGCGCAAAACCACCTTCATCACCTACCGCAGTGTTTAAACCTTTTTTGTTTAAAACTGATTTAAGTGAATGGAAGATTTCAGCACCGGCACGTAGCGCTTCAGAGAATGAAGTGAAGCCTACTGGCTCAATCATAAATTCTTGAATATCGACGTTGTTGTCTGCATGTGAACCACCATTGATGATGTTCATCATTGGTACAGGCATGGTTAGAATCGTTTGACCGCGAAGATCTGCGATGTATTGGAAAAGAGGAATTTTCTTTTCTTCAGCAGCAGCGCGAGCAGCAGCCAAAGACACTGCCAAAGTTGCGTTTGCACCTAGTTTTTCTTTGTTTTCAGTACCGTCAAGCGCGATCATCGTGTTATCGATGTCTTTTTGTTCGAATACTGATTTACCGACCAAAGCGTCACGGATTAACGTATTTACGTTATTTACCGCAGTTTTAACGCCTTTACCTAAGTAACGCGCTTTATCGCCATCACGAAGTTCTAAAGCTTCACGAGAACCAGTTGAAGCACCAGATGGTGCACATGCACGGCCAACTACGCCAGATGCTAAGATTACGTCTGCTTCGATGGTAGGGTTACCACGAGAGTCCAAAATTTCACGTGCACGAATGTCAACGATTTGGCTCATGAACTATTCCTCAGTTGATTAATATGAGCTGCCTATACGGCAGCGCAAGAGTGATAAACTCAGTGTGTATCTAACTTTTCGAAACCTTTAACCAAGGTATCCAATTCTTTTAGCTGTGCCAGGAAAGGCTCAAGCTGAGACATGCGCAGCGCACATGGACCATCACACTTGGCTTTTTCCGGATCTGGATGTGCTTCCAGGAATAAACCTGCAAGACCCGTTGCCATACCTGCACGCGCAAGCGTTGTAATTTGCGCACGACGACCACCGGCAGAATCTGCACGGCCGCCTGGGGTTTGTAAGGCATGGGTCACATCAAAGAACACCGGGACATTCATCTCTTTCATGATGTCGAAGCCCAGCATGTCTACAACCAGATTGTTATAGCCAAATGCCGAACCGCGTTCACAAATGATCAGCTTGTCATTTCCAGCTTCCAGACACTTATGCAGAATATGACGCATTTCATGTGGAGCAAGGAACTGTGCTTTTTTGATGTTGATGATGGCATCGGTTTTTGCCATGGCTTCAACAAGATCCGTCTGACGGCTTAAGAAAGCTGGCAATTGAATAATGTCTGCCACTTCTGCAACAGGAGCCGCTTGGTACGGCTCATGCACATCGGTGATGATCGGCACATTAAAGTGTTTTTTAATGTCAGCTAACCACTCGAGACCTTTTTCCAGGCCAGGGCCACGGAAAGAGTTCAGGCTTGAACGGTTGGCTTTATCAAAGCTGGCTTTGAACACATAAGGAATGCCCAAACGTGTGCAGATATCGACATAAGTCTCTGCGATTTCAAAAGCCAGGTCTTTAGATTCAAGTACATTCATTCCGCCGAATAATACAAATGGCAAATGATTTGCCATTTGTATATCGCCCAAACGTACAATTTCTTGTGGTTTTAATTGCGACATTTAAACTTCCCTAGTTGTGTCCTACACACCGATTATTTGGTTTTTTGGTACTGCTTTTTCGCAGCATCAATGAAACCTGCAAACAACGGGTGACCATCACGTGGCGAGCTGGTAAATTCCGGGTGGAATTGTACTGCAATAAACCAAGAATGTGCAGGAATTTCAACAGTTTCTACCAGATGCTGTACCGGAGAATAACCCGAAATCTTCATGCCTTTTTCTTCCAGCACTGGGATATAACGGTTGTTCATCTCGTAACGGTGACGGTGACGCTCGATGATTTCTTCAGAACCATAAACTTCTGCAGTTTTAGTCCCTGCAACCAGTTCAGATTTTTGCGCGCCAAGACGCATCGTACCACCCAGATCAGAATCAGCAGAACGTTGCTGAACTTCACCACGCTCATCTAACCATTCAGTAATTAAACCAATTAATGGAGATTTGGTTGAACGGTTAAATTCAGTCGAAGTCGCGTCTGCAATACCAGCAACATTACGTGCGTATTCGATCACAGCCAACTGCATACCCAAGCAAATACCGAGGAACGGCACACCGTTCTCACGTGCGAATTGAATCGCCTTCATTTTGCCTTCAGTACCGCGCTCACCGAAACCACCAGGAACCAGAATCGCATCAGCATCTTTCAATACTTCTGCTACATCTTGGCTTTCAAGCTCTTCAGCGTTTACGTAGTCAATCTGAACTTTCACACGGTTTTGAATACCCGCATGCAGAAGTGCTTCGTTGACAGACTTGTATGCATCTGGAAGTTCAACGTATTTACCAACCATTGCAACACGTACGGTGTATTCAGGGTTCAGTAGTGCTTCTACAACGTTATCCCAATCTGTTAAGTCAGCTTCAGGAAGATCGTTATAACCAAAACGTTCACAGATTAAATCATCAACATTTTGTTCGTAGAATGTACGTGGAATCTGGTAGATCGAACGTGCGTCTTTACATACCACAACGGCACGTGCTTCAACGTTGGTAAATAATGCAATCTTACGCGTCGTATCTGCATCTACATCGTATTCTGTACGGCAGATGAGAATGTCTGGCTGAATACCAATCGACAGGAGTTCTTTAACAGAATGCTGTGTTGGTTTGGTTTTTAATTCTGCTGCAGACTTAATGTATGGGAGTAACGTTAAGTGCATTAACATGGTACGTTTATGACCAAGTTCAACCATTAACTGACGTACAGATTCCATGAATGGGAGAGATTCAATGTCACCTACAGTACCGCCGATCTCTACGATCGCAACGTCATAACCTTCGCCTGCACGAAGTACACGCTCTTTGATATTGTCAGTAATGTGTGGAATAACTTGCACAGTACCACCCAGGTAGTCACCACGGCGTTCTTTGTTCAGAACATCCTGATAAACACGGCCTGATGTGAAGTTATTCAGTTTGGTCATTTTCGCACGACGCAAGAAACGTTCGTAGTAACCCAAGTCTAAGTCTGTTTCAGCACCATCTTCTGTAACAAAAACTTCACCATGCTGGAATGGGCTCATTGTCCCTGGATCGACATTAATGTATGGATCCATTTTTACCATGGTCACTTTTAAACCACGAGCTTCTAAAAGTGCAGCAACAGAAGCAGCTGAAATACCTTTACCTAGTGATGAAACTACACCACCAGTAACGAAAATAAAATGGGTCATTGGGTTTCTCGTACAATCGAGCCTAAATCGGCCTGCAATGTTGCGCAATTTTACTTTACCTTGTACCTAGAAAGCAAAGTCAATCCGCATCAATTCAAAGAACAATAAACAATTGACTATTCTAACAGCAATTCCTATAAAAAATTACAGTAAGTTCATATGATTTCTATCTTGCATTTTGCTGCTATAATAGTGTATCCCCTCCACACTTTTATGTTTGATGCAATGATGATGAAGAAACTTTTAATCTCCACCCTAATCCTGACTGGCCTGACATTAACTGCGTGTGTAAAAAAAGAAGCACCACAAGAAGAAGAGCAAGTAGAAGTTACTCCAGCATCTGAAATCTCGACTCCAGAACCAACTCAATTTGAACCGCTTGAACCTGTAGAGCCAGCGGCAATTGAAGAGGAAGTAGCGCCAACGGTTGAAATTCAACGTGAGCAAACTGAAAATACCACGACTGAAATCCGTCGTGAAATCAAAAAGCCAGAAACCACTGAGCCGGCACCAATGCCTGAAACTAACGAAGCACCTGCCTCAAAGCCAGCCGAGACTACACCTAAAACCAATCCAAACCCAGAAAACAAGTCTGAGGATGATGCGGTTGCTGACGCGATTGCCGCAGCGATGCCAGCACTTGACTGATTACAGGATCATTCATCAAAAAACCCAGCATCTGCTGGGTTTTTTATTGGAACTTTTTAAGCAGATACTGTTGCCGGTGCACGAGATAAGTGAATCAAATAGTCTGCCATTAGTCGGGTAGCCCAAGATTCGGTTTGCATCAAGCCCTGATAAAAGCCGCAATGACTGCCTTTTTTAGTGGTAATCACCATAATATTGGACATCGCCCGAATTTTTTCTTTATAGGGTTCTAAATTCCGAATGTGGCAAACCGGATCATCCTCCGCATTTAAAATCATCAGTGGGATTTTGACACTTTCAAACACATAAATCGGATTGGTTGCCTGGGTATAACTTGCATAATCCGCAAATCCGGCCAGTTCAAAATAGAGTTTTTCAAATTCGGACAGATCTTTAACTTCTAATAACTGCTTCCAGCTTGGGCAGACCTGCCAGGTTTCCTGATAAGGATGAATAAAGCGCTTAATCAGTTTTTTGGCCATGACTTTACTGTAAAACGGATGCACATTGGCAAAACCGGTTTCAGTGTTATAGCCAGGGCATAAAGCAAAAGCTGCTTTGAGTGGGGTTTTTTCACCTTCTTCACCCAGATAACGCACCAACAATCCTGTCCCCGCAGAAGAGCCGACTCCATAGAGATCGGACTGAGGAAATCTGTCCTGTATATACAAGAGCTGTTCACGCAAATCCTGAGTTGAACCAAACAGGTTCATTTTAGGCACAGGCATGGGTAAGTCTGCATGACCACGGCGTAAACACAATGCCACACGCCAACCGGTATGTTTATGCAGATCACGAACCAGTTCACGCATCGATTCAGGAGAACCGGTTATCGTATGCAATAAAACAATGGTAGGTGTATTTGAAGGAAGATCCAGTCCATACCAGGCAATACCGGTAATGCCGCCATCTGACATTTTAAGCTGTTCAAGCGCATCATATTTCAGCTTAATGGTACGTTTTTTAATTAAATCGAAATACAGAATATGTGCGTGTGCATTGGCTAACCAAGGTGTAGGACGATATTTTTGTTGCAGCTGTGGTAAGCGTTCAATGAGTCCTGAAAATACACCATTCGGATTGTAATACAGGGTCGGCTCGTCTGCTCCGCTGAAACGATCCAGATATTCACTGGAAAGCTGACCCAATTTTTTAAGCAACATTTTCATCTGTCATCCCCCTCTAGTTGTACTAGCTGTGATTTACAAATTTCATGCCGACTTGAATCAATAGTTCGAATTAAGTTTTAGCTTGGAATGATTGCATCCGCTGGCCCATCTGTACAGCCAAGGCTTCAAGTCCGGACTTAGGTCGGATCATGACTTCAAAATCAATCATCTGACCCTCTTCATTAAACTGAATCATGTCAACTCCCTTTAGTTTTTTATCGCCCACATTGGCAGAAAACTCAAGTACGACATTGTTACCATCTTCACTTATAAATTCACGGTGATAAGTGAAGTTTTCAAAGACTTGAATGACATTGGTCAAAATAAAAAATACCACCTGTTTTCCAGGATAAGGCTGAAACGCCACGGGTGAACGAAATACCACTTCTTCAGCAAGCAGCTCATTCAAGATCGACATATCACGGGTTTCTAGCATCTCATGCCAGCGTGCAATGGATTTTTTTGTATTTTCGATGGTCATTTTGGATTCCTTCTTTTTTTGATATTTTTTAATAAAAGCTTAAATACTTCTTTCTTTTAATTGACAGAATTACCCCTTTTATTAAAGGTGAGAAGTACTGCTTCGCAAGGGGGGATTCTTTCTTACAAATCCTCTCCCTAACCCTCTCCTTTAATAAAGGAGAGGGGGAAAAGCAGATTTTAATTTTCAGATCACCGCCGCCAATTCAGCACCCTGACGGATGGCACGTTTGGCGTCCAATTCGCCCGCTTCTTTCGCTCCACCAATCAGATGCACATTTTTGCCCGCCGCTTTTAGCTCATCAAACATGGCGGTATAAGACTCCTGACCAGCGCAAATAATCACATGATCGACTTCCAGCACTGTAGGTTTGTCATTCACGACGATATGTAAGCCCTGATCATCAATTTTTTCATAATTGGCGCCCGCAATCATTTTTACGTCACGGTGTTTTAAACCGGTACGATGAATCCAGCCTGTGGTTTTACCCAGACTCGCGCCGACTGAAGCGGCTTTACGTTGCAATAAATAAATTTCACGTTGCGGTTTTTCTACATTTGCGGCTTTTAAGCCACCGACATTTTCATAGTCAGTATCAATACCCCATTCATCATAGAATTTTTCCGGATTGATACTGCCACTTTCCCCTTCATGGCTCAGGAATTCGGCTGTATCAAAACCAATACCGCCTGCACCAATAATGGCAACTCGCTGCCCCACTGGCTTACGCTCTTTCAGAACATCCAGATAAGACAGTACTTTTGCATGAGCAATGCCCGGAATCTCAAGCTGACGCGGTGTCACGCCTGTTGCCACCACAATGTCATCAAAGTTTGACTGAGCCAGTTCTTCCAGACTCGCCTTATGGTTCAGCTGCAATTTAATACGTGGCTGTAATTCAATCTGGCGTTTGAAATAACGCAAGGTTTCATAAAACTCTTCCTTGCCTGGAATGGTCTTGGCAATATTAAACTGCCCACCAATCTGAGCAGCGGCTTCAAATACCGTCACCTGATGACCGCGATTTGCCGCATATACAGCAAAACTTAAACCTGCAGGACCTGCACCAATCACGGCAATATTTTTTGCCACATTGGTTTCTTTAAAAATGAGCTCTGTTTCATAGCAGGCACGTGGATTGACCAGACAGGTGGCAATTTTCATTGAGAAAATATGATCCAGACAGGCCTGATTACAACCGATACAGGTATTGATCTCATCGCTACGACCCTGCTCCGCTTTCAGAACAAACTCCGAATCAGCCAGCATTGGGCGAGCCATAGAAATCATATCAGCATCACCAGATGCCAATACATATTCAGCCATTTCCGGAGTATTGATACGATTTGAAGTGATTAAAGGAATCTTCACCTGACCTTTCAGTTTACGGGTGACCCAAGTGAAGGCTGCACGTGGCACTTTGGTGGCAATGGTCGGAATACGCGCTTCATGCCAGCCAATGCCAGTATTGATAATGGTCGCACCAGCTTTTTCAATTTCTTTGGCCAACTGGATGACTTCTTCCAGAGTTGAACCGCCTTCGACCAGATCCAGCATAGACAAGCGATAAATAATGATAAAGTTCTCACCGACCATTTCACGGGTACGGCGTACGATTTCAATCGGGAAACGGATACGGTTTGCATAGCTTCCGCCCCACTCATCATCACGATGGTTGGTACGTGCTGCAATAAACTCGTTAATCAGATAGCCTTCCGAGCCCATGATTTCTACACCGTCATAACCGGCATATTGAGCCAGCTTGGCACAATTGGCAAAATCATCAATGGTTTGTTGTACTTCAGCCGAAGTTAAAGCATGCGGTTTGACTGGATTGATCGGTGCCTGAATTGGGGATGGCGCGACATTTTCAGCCTGATAAGAATAGCGTCCGGTATGCAAAATCTGCATGGCAATTTTCCCGCCCGCCTCATGTACGGCCTGGGTAATTACCTTATGCTTTTCAGCTTCTTCAAGAGTGTCAAGTTTGGAACCACCATGAAACGTCACCCCATCATCATTTGGAGAAATCCCGCCGGTGACGATTAAAGCGACTCCACCTTTGGCACGCTCTGCATAGAAAGCTGCCATCCGATCATATCCGCCGGGTGCTTCTTCAAGACCAACGTGCATGGAACCCATTAATACGCGGTTTTTAAGTGTGGTAAAACCCAAGTTCAATGGGGCAAGTAAATTCGGATATTTAGACATTTCAACTCCTGAGCATGCGTTTAGGCTGGCTATTGTTTTAGCAACTGGCAGTTTGATCCCTCAATCTTTCCAGTTTAATGCAACTTGTTGCACTAATTTATATGCCAGAATTGATTTTTATGCAACATGTTGCATAATAATCCCGAGTCACTTTTTTGAGACGTTTATGTCTTTAGCGCATGTTTTATTGACCAGCCTGATTGAAAAACCCAGCACCGGAATCGAACTGGCCCGCCGCTTTGACCGTTCCATGGGCTTCTTCTGGAATGCAACTCATCAGCAGATTTATCGCGAGCTGAATGCCATGCTACAAAAAGGCTGGATTTCCACGCTAGAAGAGGAAGATTCCAATAGCCGCAAAAAGACTTATCAAGTGGAACGTCTGGGCCGGGAAGAACTGGCCAACTGGATGCTACAACAAAGCCCACCGGCACAACTGCGCGAAGAACTAATGGTACGTCTGCGTGCCGAAGCCCAACTTGGTGGCAATAACACCTTGGCAGAACTGGAACGCCATCTGGAACTGCATAAAGAAAAACTGAAAACCTATCAGCAGATTTTTGCCAAAGACTTTGCTCAAGCGGACAAAACTGACCGTACCTTATATATTCATAAAATGATTCTGCAACTGGGAATTGATCAGGAACTGGGTTGGATTTCCTGGCTGGAACAGGTTATTCCGCGACTCAAACAATTTGATGCAAAATAACTGTAAATACGGAGACACACATGCCCTTTTATCGCATGCCCGATGGTGAACAGCTATTTGTACGCGAATACGGTCAGGGACAGTCGGTACTGGTACTCTCGGGACTTGGCATGCTGAGCTGGCAATGGAAAGCTTTTCTCTATCCGCATCAGAAAAATTTCCGTTTCATTATTCCGGAATGGCGCGGCTTTGGGGCTTCCAGTCGCTGTAAAATTCCGCAAGATCTCGATGCAATTTCCAGTCACTGGCTGGATATTCAATCAGTAATTCAACAGCTCAATTTAGATAAATTCATTGTGATTGCTTACTCTATGGGCGCGACGACAACCATGCATGGGCTGCACTATGGGGACTTTGCCAAACACATAACAGCTTATTTGCACATTGATCAGACTCCCAAAATACCAGTCGATGATGCTTGGGCTTTTGGTCTTTTTGGCCCACGTCATCAGGAATTTATCGACATTCTGCAGCAGCTCTCTGCCCTACTTGCACAATATCAGCAAGTTGAATTGATTCGCGATCTTGACGTTTCTGTCCGTAAACAAATTGCCGCCCTATGGCTAAAGTTTATTCAGCTACAAAATGAACAAAAATATAGTCTGAAGGCTTTCGAATTCATCCTAAATCAACCACGACTGCAAAGTCTGTTATTGCCTTCCAGCCGGGTGGATTATATGGCGTGGTATATAAACAATTATTTATATCATCGTGAGGATTATCGTAAGGCACTAGCCCAGCTCAGCTGCCCAGTGACTTTCTTTAGTGGCGTACAATCCAAGTTGTATCCTTTTGAAGGTCAGCGCCTGATTGCAGAAAGCCTGCCTAATGCCAAACAAATAATTTTCAGAAAATCCGGCCATACACCTTTACTGACTGAACCCTTAAAATTTACCCGAGAACTTGGCATCTTCTTAAAAGAAAATTCACAATCTAGCACTTCAGCTGCCTAAAGATTCAGGAGATAGAACAATGAAAAAGCTGGTGGTCTTTTCCGGTGCAGGCATGAGCGCCGAAAGTGGCATTAATACTTTTCGCGACAGTGATGGACTTTGGGAACAGTATCGTATAGAAGAAGTGGCTACACTTGAGGCTTGGGCTAAAAATCCGCAACTGGTACAACGCTTTTATAACGCCCGCCGTAAAAATATTCTAGAAGCACAGCCAAATGCTGCCCACCAAGTGATTGCGGATCTTGAAGATAACTTTGATGTGCATGTAATCACCCAAAATATTGATGACTTACATGAACGTGCCGGCAGCTCCAAGGTGATCCATTTACATGGCAATATTCGTCTGGCCAAAAGCTCAGGCCCCGACGCACAAAGCACGACCGAGTTTTATCCAATTGAAGGTTCTGAATTAGATTTAAATCAACACTTTTGCAAGGCAGGATATCCGCTGCGTCCTCATGTGGTCTGGTTTGGCGAAGCCGTGCCCGCATATGAAGAAGCTCAAGACTGTGTACAGGATGCCGATATTTTTGTGGTCATTGGTACCAGCCTGCAGGTTTATCCGGTTGCCGGATTAATTCATGAGATTCCTGCAAGCTGTCAGGCCTATTACATCGACCCGAAAGCCGAGCAGCAGCATTTGCCTGGGCAGTTTTACAAAATCCCCCAAAACGCGACCGATGGCATGCAAACACTGCTAGGCTTACTGAAATCCGGGAATTAAATCTTTATGCGCTGCATTCTCTGATTGACAGTATGCAACAATCAATTTTTAATCAGCTTATCGTTGCAAGAATGGAATTAAACCATGCTGTCTGATCTGGATGACTTTTACTGTTTCGCGCAGGTAGTGGAACATGGCGGCTTTAGTGCGGCCGAACGCGCAACCGATATTCCCAAATCCAAACTCAGCCGCCGGGTGTTTAATCTGGAAGAGCGTCTGGGTGTACGTCTGATTCAGCGCAGTTCGCGTCATTTTGCCGTGACCCATATCGGCATGAATATTTATCGGCATGCACAGGTGATGCTGAGTGCTGCACAGGCAGCGCATGATTTGGTGGATCATCTGAGTACCGAACCGCGTGGAACCATTAAAGTCAGTCTGCCAGTCTCTATTGCCCAGAATGAACTGGCAAAAATTCTGCCAAATTTCCTGAAAAAATATCCCGAAATTAAAGTCCAGATGATGATCACCAATCGACGGGTCGATATTATCAATGAAGGCTTTGATCTGGCCTTACGTGTCCGTTCCAGCCTGGATGATGACCCAAATCTGGTGATCCGCCAGTTTGAAAAAATTGAGCAGCATTTATTCGCCAGTCAGGGTTATTTAAATGAAATTGGTGAACTAAAAAACCCAGAGCAACTGGCTGAACATAAAATCCTGAGTATGGCCGAAGACCATACCGAACAGTTTCTAACCTTACAAAATGAACAGCAGGAACAAAAAAAAATTCGTGTCAGTCCAACGGTTATGGGTTCTGACTTAAATATGCTGGCACAACTGGCCGCGTCAGGCTCAGGCGTCACTTTGTTGCCAGATAACGTGGTCGAGCAGTACGTGGCAAGTGGTGAACTGGTTCGAGTGCTTCCTGACTGGAAAGCACCGCATGGTATTTTCCATGTGGTTTATCCTTCACGTCGCGGCTTATTACCTGCAGTAAGGGTCTTTATTGATTATCTGGTCGCTGAATTAAATCGGCGCTAAATGAAGTACTTTTGAGAAAAACTAGACAAAAAAATAGCTCATTCTTGGGGAAAAATGAGCTAGAGAAACTTTCACTACAGCATAGTGAGCGAAAAAAAGGGAACCTATGTATCTGACTCTTAGTTTAATCAGATATAAAATCCTAAACCACTGTTTAATGTAGTGTTTTGTATATTTTCGTCAGCAAGAACGAGTGAGTTGTAATTTATGTAAGTGGATTATCTGAATAAAGATCATTCAATCAATATTTTAAATTTCCGGATACTCACCTGTGCCTTCAGGCCAAGGCGACAAGACTTCAAACCCGGTTTCGGTGACATAGACCATATGTTCCCATTGCGCCGACCAGGATTTATCCGTGGTGACTACAGTCCAGCCATCTTTCAGCTCTTTGACGCGGGCTTTTCCCATATTCACCATCGGCTCAATGGTAAACACCATGCCTGGAACCAGTTTAATGCCCTGACCTGGCTGACCGTAATGCAGAATGTTTGGCTGCTCGTGATAGACCTTACCGATGCCGTGACCGCAATATTCGCGCACGATGGAATAGCCTTCACGCTGTGCGACCGTTTGAATCGCATAGCCGATATCACCTAGAGTCGCGCCCGGCTTCACCGCATGAATCCCGGCCACCATGGCTTCATAGGTGGTATTGACCAGTCGCTTGGCTTCTGGAGAAGGAGTTCCAACATAGTACATCCGGCTTGTATCACCAAAATAACCGTCTTTAATAATGGCAACATCAATATTGATAATATCGCCATCCTGCAGAACGACTTTCGATGATGGAATGCCGTGACAAACCACTTCATTCGGTGAAATACAGGTGGTTTTGGTATAGCCATAATAGCCAATATTGGCGGGCGTCACTTTTAAGGTATTTACAATAAAATCATGACAGAGATCATCCAGATATTCAGTCGTGACACCTGGCTTGACATGCTCCCCGATCATCGCTAAAACTTCTGCAGCCAAACGCCCAGATATCCGCAGTTTTTCAACATCTTGCTCAGTTTTAAGACTAATCGCTGGAGCGCGCATATACCTATCCTCACTATGAATCCCTGAATTATAATCCCTTTTTTGCGAAATATGTCGCAGTTGTTGAGTTTCAGTACAGCAATTTTCCTTGAAATAGGACTTTTCACTGCTGCTTATTTGTACAAACAATAACTGACATATTTTGATAGCAAGTGCAGATATTTATTGAGCTTATAAGGAAAAATATATTTTTCAGCGATTTATCAAACATATATTTCTACCAAGATTTGAATGACTGGTTATATGATTCGCAAACTCACTAGAATCAAGGCTTCCAGCCTTAAAATAAACTCCAAAAAATTGGACATATACACTAAAATCGCTTTCTTTTGTTCTATTGATCTCCCTTTATGACAAGTCTGCGTACCCGGGATATTGTCGCCCTAGGTTTTATGACCTTTGCACTGTTTATTGGTGCGGGCAACATTATCTTCCCACCGATTGTGGCTCAACAAGCCGGTGAACACGTATGGCTCGCTGCTTTAGGTTTCCTTATTACAGCAGTCGGCTTACCCGTGATCACCATTATTGCGTTGTCTCGCGTTGAAGGCTCCATTCAGGCACTAAGCTCGCCTCTTGGCAAAGCAGCCAGTATTTTGCTGACTGTAATCTGTTACTTAGCTGTTGGCCCTTTATTTGCGACGCCACGTACCGCAACCGTTTCTTATGAAATCGGTTTTTCATCTTACTTTGGCAATGAATCTGGCAGTCTGCTCATTTACAGCATCATCTATTTTGCTGTGGTGACCATCGTGTCCTTATATCCCAATAAGATTCTGGATACCGTCGGCTATTTCCTGTCGCCACTTAAAATTATTTCTTTGATCATTTTGGGTGTAGCAGCCGTGATGATTCCTGCCAGCAATCCGCCTGCAGCGATCGATAATTACGTTACCAGTCCAGTGACTGAAGGCTTCGTAAATGGTTATTTAACCATGGATACTTTGGGCGCTTTAGTTTTCGGTATTGTGATTGTCAAAGCCATTACTTCACGTGGTGTAACCGATAAAAAACTGATTACCAAATATGCAGTGAATGCCGGCATTATTTCTGGTATTGGTTTAACTCTGGTGTATTTAAGTCTGTTTAAACTTGGACTAGGTAGCCATGAGATTGCACCAAATGCAGCCAATGGTGCCATTATCCTGCATGCATATGTACAACATGCTTTTGGCGATATGGGTGCTTACTTCCTGTCCGGCATGATTTTTATTGCCTGTATGGTCACTGCAATTGGTCTGACCTGTGCCTGCGCTGAGTATTTTTCCAGCTTGACCAAAATTCCGTACAAGATCTTTGTATTTATTCTGGTGGGCTTCTCACTGGTGATTTCAAATCTGGGTTTAACCAAACTGATCGCTGTTTCGGTTCCAGTATTAAGTGCGATTTATCCGCCTGCCATTAGCGTCATTATGCTGAGCTTCTGTGCAAACTTCTTCAAGAAACCATCTCATGTGATTGCGCCAGTGACCCTGGTGGCCTTGATCTTTGGTATTTTTGATGGATTAAAAGTCGCTGGTTTTGAATTGCCTGCATTACTGCAAAATTTACCTCTATCAGATCAGAATCTGGCCTGGTTTATCCCGTCCATGATTGTATTGCTGATTACAGCTGTGATTGACCGTATTAGAAACTAAAACTTCTAGGATGTCTGAAAAATCGTATTTTTACCCAAAATCCGGTTTGAGCGTGATCAATAATTGTCAGGTTTTACCCAAACGGACATTTATTGTTTCTTAATAATGACATCAAATCACCGCTGTAAATCTTGATACTAAGATTTTCTATAAAATATGATGTATAGAATTGCACTTTAATTATTTTATTTTTTATATAAATATAAACAAAACTTTAATTTCCTGATTTTAGATACCTATTGTTGCCAACTTAAACCAAGTCCCCCTCCGAGTCATACGCAGGCTTACAAAGTATTGATTAACACTACATATCTTTGGCGTAGAATTTGCATTTTCTATCTGGTCGCATTAATCAAATAATGACTACATCTTATTTCCAAAATTAGCTGGAGGTGAAATCTGAAAATATAATTCTTGCCTAATCAAGTGATTATGTAGTTATACGACTAAAGATGACCATTTTGACTGTAAAAGCCTGCCACAGCAGTTGCAAAGGTCCAAATTAAACAGTACAACTATATATTCAATTCTGACTGATTAAATCTGCTTTAATCTTCAATAATATGAATAAATGGGAGGGATGGAGATGTTATCATTACATTTCAACAAGCAAGTCTTCATTGACGCTCTTAAAGCCAACAACACCAATCTGGTGACATTTATATGCACCACTTTTGCACTCATGCTGACTTTAACCGTCCATTGCTTAATTCAAGGTAATTTAAAACTTGAATACTTTGGCTATGCACTGATTGTCTCAGCTGCATTTTTCCTATGGGCTGCCATAGACCAGAAATACCGATAATCAAATTTTAAATTAGCCCAGATGGATGATTTGGCCAGTCATCCATCTGGTGAAAAAAGTGTTTTAACTTTCAAACATTCCAGCATCCTTTCAGAATAACTATAAAAAGAAGATTAGAATAATCCCGCAAATGCTCCATAGACCAAAATCCCTGTCCCGCCCAATTCTGCGACAATTAAACCTAGCATGGCGAAAGTCATTAAACTTCCTGGCAAATGAAATTTACCCAGTTGATGCGGCTGTTTAAACTGATTCGTCGTATCTTGCAGGAAACCATGCAACATATAAGCGGCAATCGAGAAGCTGAAAAATATTATATTAATGAGTACGCAAATCAGATTCACCATACTCGGCAATACTGAACAATAGGCCAATACTGCCAGAATTAAGGTCGCAGGTGCATAAAGCAGGCTGCTACGATGGGCAATATCGACATAATAATGTGCACGTGACTGAGGCGATTGACGAATCTGCCAATATTTCCAAACGCCGGTGAACATCCCGATCCACAAGAAGATTCCACTAAAAATAATGCCGATTTTAACGGCCAGCTCAAGTTCCATTAGCTGCATAAGATCATTCCATGTTTATTATTTGACTGACTTTAAAGTCATGTTTTCCCCGAGCTACCCTGCTAAAAATCTATACAGTAAAAGCTTCATCAGGATTCTAAAAAATATAGTGTAACGTATGTCTGAATTTGAAACATTGACTCTCCAGTGCCAAGATGGCTATCGCTTAAGTGCACGTTTTTATGCAGCAATTTCTGAAACTGACAAACTTCCAGTATTAGTCTGTCCAGCAACGGGCATTACCAAACAGTTTTATCATCAGTTTTGTGTGTGGTTACAAGCTCAAGGCTATGCCGTTATGGTCTTTGATTTTCGCGGGATTGGTGATTCACTACATGGCCATTTGAAAAATTCAAAAGCCAGTATTGTGCAATGGGGGCAACTGGATATACCGGCCGCGATTGATGCTTTATCAACGCGTACCAATGCAGAAAAAGTGATCCTACTTGGACATAGTGCCGGTGGTCAGCTTTTAGGTATTGTGCCAAATTATGATAAAGTCGCAAAAGTGGTGGCTGTCTCTGGCTCTACCGGACATGTAAAAGGACTGAAAGGCAAAACCAAATTACTTGCGCCCGTTATGTTTAATGTCATTTTCCCACTGGCTCGCATCGCCAAAGGTTATGGCCCGACTCAAGCGATTGGCATGGGTGAAAACCTGCCTAAAGATGTGGCTCGCGAATGGGCGCAGTTCTGTAGTAAACCGGGTTATGTAATCAACGCGATTGGTAAAAATATTGCACCATCCCATGATTATCATGCTCAAATCACCTGCCCGATTACCTCGATTTGGTCATCGGATGATGAAATTGCCACGGAAGCCAACGTAAAAGATTTACTGCGTTTATACCCAAACGCAAAAACCCAGATAATTGAACTTAAACCTAAAAGTTATGCGTATAAAGCCATTGGTCATATGCTGATGTTTAAGAAATCACATCAGAATTTATGGCCGGTGATTGAACAGCAATTGACTGTTTAAATCAGATTTAGATGGTTATTTAAAGGCTGCTGTGTTCTAATACTCTCAGTTTGAGATGAGCCTCTTACAGTATATGGGCTTGACCTATATACGACTAGCCCCTAACCATGGGGCTTTTTATTGTCTGAAAACAAATACTTATAAATAACTGGCGAAAAACTGGCGTAATATTAAAGTTATCCACAAGCAATAACTACTTGTTAGGGCTGATTATATCATCCATTTTAAAATAAAAAGAGTGAGAGTTAAAAATGAAAACATGGGCCTACTTTTACATAGAGCACGCGATAAAGAATGGAGAGGTTTTTAGGAAGGAATCTGGGTGGGGTTTGGGTTATATTAATAGATCTTATTAATGAGGCGAAAATTATGACTATTGAATTTATAAACTGCGATTTCTCCAACAATGGTATTGATGGTGTGAGTTTAGGGAAAAATTCCAAAGCGCGATTTATTAACACTACAACCAATGATAATGGTCGTAATGGGGTAACTTTTGATCAGAGCAGCGATGTTGTTTTCTATGATCATACCGCTCAAGGAAATAAAGCTTTTGGTGTTCAGGAGGTTGATGGCTCCTTAATTAATCAACTGGGATTGCCTAATGATACTAATATTGAAGAGCTTAAAAGTTTGCTTTTGGATGTGAAAAAAGCAGATGGGGCGCAGAAAGAAGCAATTGTTAGGACCAGCTTTCTTTCCGACTTTCTGGCAAATACCGCAAATGGCAGCACTATAATTACCAATCTAGTCCAGATTGCAGACAAGATGCCACAAATTTTTTAAGCTTTTTTGTCAAAGGGCCTTCACACATATCCCCACATTCACATTCGTCGTAATTGAATGAGCTGTGCAGCTCTGGCTAAGAGTCTTTACCAAGTCAATTAGTACTGTAACCGTTCATCCGAAATATCATAATTTTGCGTCACTCTATGACGCATCTTTGAATTTAAAAGATTTATTTTATTTGTTTGATTTTTATCGAGTCTTTACAATCTTGATTATTGTTACAAAAATCAAGGAGTCGTAAAGTTATGAACAGTACTCATGGGGGTTTTCGAGCCGGGGCAGGTCGAAAAAAGTCTGAAGAGACTAAAGTTATTCGAGTGCCTGAATCTAAAATTCTTGATATTAAAGAATACCTAGAATCTCTTAAAAAAGAAAATGAAATTAGTGATATCCGTCAGTTTGATCCTGTCACAAAAATAGAAATACCCTTGGCAACCGAACGCGTTCAAGCTGGATTCCCCTCGCCCGCTCAAGATTATATTGATAAAAAAATCGATCTGAATGAGTACCTCATTAATAATGCGAATGCTACTTTTATTGTTCGTGCGGATTCTCTTTCTATGCTAAATGCAGGAATTGATATTAATGACGCCTTGGTTGTAGATCGCAGTATTCAGGCTAGGCATAGAGATATTGTGATTGCCAGTATCGATAATGAATTGACAGTGAAACGGCTAATTATTGATGCGAAAGGTTGCTGGTTGAAAGCTGAGAATGAGGGTTATCCAGATATTCATCCCCAAGAAGGGCAGCAATTTGAAATCTGGGGTGTAGTCACAAATGTAATCAAGAAATTCAGATGAGCTATAACAATGAAATATACGCGCTCATTGATGTAAATAATTGCTATGTAAGCTGTGAGCGCCTATTTAATCCTAAACTTAAAGATGTGCCGGTCATTGTTCTTTCAAATAACGACGGCTGTGCAGTTGCACGTTCCCAAGAAGCAAAAGATCTTGGTATTAAGATGGGTGTCCCCCTATTCCAGGTTAGGGATATTGTCGAAAAACATAATGTACAGGTACTTTCGAGTAACTATGCTTTGTATGCTGAAATGTCTCAACGTTTCCATTCGATTCTGGCTGATTACGTGGCGCCAGGTGAGCAGGAAGTTTATTCGATTGATGAGTGCTTTTTAAGGCTTACTGCCTATTCTGAAAATTATGACCTGGTTGAATATGCGCAAAATATGCGACAGCGGATCTTGCAGTGGATCGGATTACCGGTTTGTGTCGGTATTGGTCGATCAAAGACCGAAGCAAAGCTTGCCAATCATATGGCTAAAAAAGCAAAACGCTTCAATGGTGTTTGTGATCTGGTTTCTATGGATACTAAACATCGTGATTATTTTTCTAGTCTGATTGATGTCTCCGAAGTTTGGGGAGTGGGTCGTCAGCATAGTAAAAAACTAAAAAGCTTAGGTGTTAATACTGTTCTTGATTTAGCTAGGTCTAATTCACATCAAATGGGAAAACTATTTTCTGTGGTGATGCAGAGAACTGTAATGGAGCTACAAGGGATTTCATGTATCGAACTTGAGCAGGCTGCGCCAACCAAGAAGCAAATCATTTCATCACGCTCATTTGGCGCTCGGGTAATAGATATCCAATCATTATCTGAGGCAATGAGTGATTACCTACAGAATGCTGTTAAGCGGTTAAGAGGAGATGAATCTCTTTGTGGTTGTGTGATTGCTTTTGCCCAGTCCAATCCTTTTGACAAGAGCAGGCCTTTCTATAACAAGTCGATCAATATCGGATTTGCTGAGCCGACTGATTGTGCTGCCGTCATGAACCGGGCTGTAATGAAGCGAATGAATGAGCTGTTTCAAGAAGGAATCGAGTTTAAGAAATGCGGTGTAATTTTGACTGCAATTGAGCCAAAATCGATATACATATATGACCTTCTATCTGATAGTACTCAAATAGAGAAGAATGAGAAACTTCAATCTGCCCTTGAACAGGTTAAGGTGAGATTTGGAGATAAGAAAATAGCAATTGGTCCATGCAAAATGCATGGTCGAGCATGGGCAATGGCCAGACAAAATCTGACTCAGAACTATTTTAGTTGGGAAGGGATTCTGAGGATTAATTAATAACCAGTCACTTATTTTAATGATAAACAAAGCCCTCATTTGAGGGCATTTATCTATTTTAAGAATAAAGTCCTTTCTGCAGCCCGGCGGTTCACCAGACCTTGCATGCGCTTGCCACCAGCATTGACCCAAACATTAAATTGATTGGCAGCAGCTTTATAATTTCCTTCATTTAGTTGCCTAACCAAAGTGGAATTTTTGAATGCAGTTGATCCAATGTTGTAGGCCAGTGAAACTAAAGCATCGAACTGATTCTGATTGAGTGGAACTTTGACCGTATTATTTACAGTCTGCTCAAATGATTTCAGATCGTTCTGCATATAAGCTTTGGCTTGATCCAGTGTGCAGGTATCCCCTTTTTTGACACGAATACCATTTGGGTATTTTGTGGTGCCGAAACCAATAGTCCATACACCTACGCCATCATCATAGGCTTTCAGTCGCAGACCTTCAAAATTGCAGATCAAATCGACTCCACTTGGACTCACATGCATTTCATCTGTGGCGATACCCAACACATCGTTCAGGTCATCATAAGCAGTTGCAATCAGCTTATCTGCAGCATCAACCTGCTTTTGGGTGAGTTTGCCACCACTGATCTTTCGTAAGAAATCAAATATGTGTTTCATTATGGGCTACCCTTAACTTTAGGCTGTGCAATCTTACGGCCAATGTACGCCAATGCAGGCAATACAACTGAAAGCAAAATAGCATGGTATTCAGTCGGAATGAGCTGTGTATTAATGCCCTCTTGAATTAAAACAGGAAGCACACCCAATAAAAAAGCTCCGATAATTGGGAGCTTTACAGATAAATATTTCCAGACATTTTCGGGGATTAATTTCATTTTTCCTCTCTCATATTTCGTTCATAAAGTTTGTTGCGGATTTCTTCAACTGTTCTTAAAAGTTGGTCAGATTGTTTTTCAAGGACTTGGATGGACTGGCTATTTGCCATTGTCTGAGTGTTTACCGTGTCTGTCTTGGATGTTTGAGTATTCCAGGCAACCACAAATAAGCCAGCCAAGAAAATGCCACCAAAGCGCACAAGACTTGTGGTGTTATCAATCTTGGTTTTGCTCTCATGGAGTACCCTGATCTGCATATCCATTTCTTTGAACTTCGGATCAATCTCATTTCGGACTTGTTTAATCTCACTTTTAAAGTTTGACTTGGCCCGATCCAGATCGTCTTGCAGATTATCTCGGGTTTGACTTAAATCATTCCGAGTTTGCTGATGCTCTTTATTGAGTTGCTCGAGCTGCATATTCATACGGTCGAGCTTTTGGGGCATTTCAGCTAACTTATCCATGCTTTTGGATATGTCATTAATCTTGTCTGAGATGGCAAGAAGCTGCCCTGCTGTTGCTACTGGTGGATCAGATGAGTAGTCATTTGACATGCCGCCCCCTAAATTTTGGTAATAAAAAAGCACCCGAAGGTGCTATAAATTAACTGCTTCGACTTGCTCTTTGGTTTCAGCTTCAAAGATTAGTTGTCTTGCAACGCGCCCTCTCTCGTGAACGCTTGCGATATGGGCTTGTAATGCTGCATAGAGTTGCTGTAGTTGTGATGCTGTCAGATTAACAGTCGTGTTGTCTCTCAATGTCCAGACTTGATCTAGCCCAGCCGCAGCCGCGCCCATAATTCGACCCTGAGAAACTTGATCTGAATCATAAATACCGCCATCAAACTCAAAGCCGCCAAACTCCAGTCGGTCGCGCATGGCTTTAATCTCGGCCCATTTCTGAGCTTTGATTTCATCTAGGGTGCGGGGGTCAATCCAATCCTTTAGATCGTAATTAAATATGTGGTATGGGGATGGCTGAGCGGGCATTGCTACCCAGCCATCCTGATAATACATATTTGGTTCAGGAGGGTCTTCAACCGCCATGTAACCTTCAGGAGTGTTTAGTTCTACTACTTCAATACTACCCTGCACACTAAAGGAAAATTCTCCTGTTCTTATACTTACTATGGCTGTCATTTTTTAATCTCCAAGGCGGATACGGTCATTTGCTCAATAGATAAGGTTCCAGCAAATGGTGTTACGGTAATGCTGTTAGAAATACTGCCAATATAACCAAAACTAATTTTGCCCGTATAGACCGCATTCCCTGTCATTGGTGCGTCATCAAGTGCCATCAAGGATACGTTTCCAATAAACCCTACGGTTGATCCTGAAAATGTTGTTGGGGACATGGATGTTCTGCCAATTAAGGTGCCTCCCCTATAGAGTGAGATAAACATGCGAATATCTTTTAATACAGACTCTGGCTGGTTGCCGGGACCAATACCCACGTATGTTCCACCCCACACGCCTCTGTCGATACTTGTGCTTAGGCTTAAATCTATTCGGCACTTCCCCCCTGCCCTTGGTACGGTAATATTAAATAACGCAGGCGTGGCGGCCTCCCATACTGTAATAGCCCCTTGCAGATTGGTTGGAAATTGCCATGCTCCTGTATTTGGGTCGCGCCAGCCCTGAGCCCCAGCGTAGTCATTCATAGCGTTCCTAACAGCGTCTGTGCTAATTATTAACGTGTTGTACCTAACTCCCACAGGAACCGTAACAGCATTGTCTTTAATCTTCAGTGTATCGACCTGTAGATCGCCAATCTTCGCAGTAGTCACCGCCAAATCATCGATTTTTGCAGTCTTAACTGCCAAATCTTCAATATGCGAAGTTTTGACAGACTCATAATCCATCATTGCTGATTTTAGATAGGCAGAGACTGGAAACACTGTGCCTGTCACTGGATCGGTGAATGGCGTATTGCGGAAAATGAATGGGTAGTAACCAGTGCTATTCCCTGAACCAATCGCAAATGAATCAAAGTTCAGAATGAAATTGGATTCCTTGCCATCGTTAGCACCGCCCCAACCAGCGACCTTGCCGTTTACGTCAAGCTTGATGTACTTCTGGGCATACAAGCCATTGACTGATTGTGCGACCTCTTGAACCGTAGCTGTATTGCCATTCGTCTGGGTTTGAACTTGAGAAACACGCTCAGCAATAACTTGATCACCAAGAATCTGCGCAGAATACAGATCCCACGCAGTGGCCTCGGTTAATGTGCTATCGACCGTCCACAAACCATCGGCAGTTAATGGATTTACTCGAGCGTAAACACCGTTAACTTTCTCAGATAAAATACCCTGTTCATCAATGATATTTTCCTGGCTTTCCAAAATGCCGCTGACCTGATTTTCAACCTCAACTA